>JAKBCY010000180.1 GCA_021807445.1 Pseudomonadota bacterium | reverse complement strand
ATGCCCGCCGGTACCGGCGGTACAGCCATTTCGCGGCAGCGTAGCTCGCCAGCGTAGCGAGCAGGTACAGGAAACCGGGTACGGAGCTCACGCTTTGGTCTCCCTGCGTCGGCCCATTGCACGCTGCCGTGTGCGTTCCCATCGAAGCGTCCGCTCCACAATCAGCCCCGTGCCCACCATCACGGTCAGGGACCCGAGGATGATCGCGGCAAGCATTTGCAGCCCATGACTGGCCAGGAGGTTTCCAAACTGGATGATTGCCATCAGTGGTGGAATAAAAAATAAGAGCATTTCACCCAACAACCAATTGGCCCCAGCTGCCACATGCTGCTCAGGCACGATGCCGGCCAGCAATAGCGCGACCACGAAAAATAACCCAAGCACGGCGGCGGGAACAGGAAGGTGGTAGAGCCGAACGAATTTCTCCGCGACCACCCAGATGGCCACAAAAAACAAGGCCTGGATTCCCCGCTTGAACAGACTCAACATCATGACGATCCCTTCAGCGACGATGCCAGAAAGGTTAGTCGCGATGTGACATGTCATGAATGCTGCTTTATGATGCAAATCATTCCATAATGGAATTCTTGAGGTATGGATTTCCGCGCACTGCAAGCCTTTGTCGCCGTCGTCAGAGAGGGAGGATTCACTGCCGCAGCGGACAGCCTGCGGACGACGCAACCAACGGTCAGCAAGCTGATCCGGCAATTGGAAGATGAACTGGGACAGCAGTTGCTGCAGCGAAATAGCCGGCAGTCCAGACTGACCGACGCGGGTCAGATCGTGTTTCTGCACGCGGAAGCATTGCTTGTCAAAGCGGCCAACATCAGCGCCGAACTGGCCGATCTAAAGGAGGCGCGCCGGGGTGAGCTTCGCATTGGCGTCCCACCGCTTGGCCCCCATCTGTTCATGCCATTGATCCGGGCGTACAAGCTCAGGCATCCCGAGATCGAATTGAAGTTTTTCGAGGACGGGTCCAGGGCCATCGAAGCGGAATTAATCGAAGGGAAACTGGAGCTAGGGGGGTTGCTGGCGCCTCTGGACGAATCGCGCTTCGATCATGTCATGCTAATCGACGACCGATTGGCACTCTTGGCGCCGGCGCGCTCCCGATGGGCGCGTTTCGATACGGTGCGTTTGTCGGAGTTGGCCGACGAACCATTCATCCTGTTTCCGGCGCCCTACATGCTCAATGAACGCATCGAGGCCGCCTGCCGGCAGTGCGGGTTCACCCCGAAGATCGCAGGGCGCAGTGGACAAATCAGCTTCATCCATGATTTGGTGCGCAGCGGTGTCGGGGTTGCATTGCTCCCCCGGTCGGAGTTCCGGAGCCTAGGCGCCGGCGAGTTTGCCGTGTCAGCTCTGGTGGACCCGGAAATTCCATGGCGTATCGATTTGGCCTGGCTGAGGGGCGGTTATTTGTCCCAAGCCGCTCGCAGATGGCTTGACCTGGTGCGCGACAACCCGCGCCGCTCACGACGATGAGGGCTGGCGCGGACGCTGTAGGCGCCATCTAATAAATAATCTGACCCTTTGATCACAGTCGCTGCGCGCGAGGATTGAGCTATCAGTCCAGTCACGCAGATCATGCGCGACTGGCCACACCCGCAACGCGAGCTTCGTGTTGGGGCTTGGAAATGCCGGTTGTGAAACGGAACCAAAGCTGAGATCATCAGGCGATTTGCGAGGTGGATCTTGTGGTCGGGTTTTTGCGACATAAAAATTGTGGGATAACAAAGACTTGCGCACAAGATGCAGCCACCGTCCCGGGACGGCGACAGCATTGGGCATATTCAGGGGGTCGTCTGGCGATCCGTCGCACCAAGCGCGCCGCCGGTGTGGACAAGGCATTGATTCAGCGAGGAAATCGCTGAGTGGCACACGAGTTGCTTGGTAGTGCATTCAGGGGCACCATTTTCATGAGCCGATGAGCATCCCGGCAAGCACGCTCATGTTCTTTTGTTGACTGGCGGAACTGGTGCTCGGTCTTTTGAGACAAAGCTCATGTAGCAAGGAGGTTTGGTCATGCATGCAGACCCGATGCCATCGACAGACTCACCAGCAAACGAGGACCCTAAGCGTCTTGCCATCCCGCTGCCCGGCGATGGAACAACGGATCAGCACGAGGCGCTCGCCATGGGTTTGCATTGCAAGGCGATGCGCGACTATGGCCAGGCGGTTGCGTGGTTCTTGAAGGCGGCACGGGAGGGCAACGCGCCTGCACAGTATCACTTGGGAACCCTCTACAAGCAAGGCCATGGCGTTGTGCAAAACTTTGCGGAGGCGGCATCGTGGTTTGCCACTGCGGCCGAGCAGGGCTACGCAAGGGCACAAAGTGGCCTCGGTCTTCTCTACAAGACTGGCCAGGGTGTCACAAAGGATTGCGTGCGCGCGTTTGGCCTCCTGCGCGAAGCAGCCGCGCAAGGGCTTAGCACGGCGCAGTATCACCTCGCCGATCTTTACGCGCAAGGCCAGGGCGTGTCTGAAAATCTTGAGCAGGCTGCATTCTGGTTTGCCCATGCTGCCGAACAGGGATGTGGCTCAGCGCAATACCGCCTTGGCGTTCTGTATCAGGAAGGCCGAGGTGTGACTCAGAATCTCGCGCAGGCAGCCGCTTGGCTGCGCAAAGCCGCTGAGCAGGGTTGTAGCCCTGCCCAAATGCGCTTGGGGATGCTTTGCCAAATTGGACTGACGGCTGGTGACAACGATCAAACGGTATCGTGGTTGCGCAAAGCGATGGACTATGGATATGTCGAGGCAGTCCCCGAGAGGATCAGCCCAGGGACATCCGCCCCGCTCGGTCTCCCGTGAATGAGGACGCGTTCTCGGATCGCTTTGGCAGGAATTGCACCGCGCGCAGCACCGCACGCCGCTGAGCATTCCAAGCTTGGTTTAAGCCAAGGTCATTGGCGTGTTCGTGTCCCCGCTCGCGGCCTCGAAATCTATGTGGCGAGTGCTTAGAAGCTGAAGAAACTCGCGCGATTCAACGTGTATCGTAATTGTGTCGAGATCGAGGCTGGAAGGCTTGGCCGCACGCCCCGGAGCTGGTATGTTGTCTTTCACAGACTAGCCGGGGAATGAAGGCGAGAGCGATCGATGGGCACCGAGAACACTGTTCTTCCGTATTTCAATCAGCCTGCACCGGATATCGTTCCAATGGTGCATCTTGAAGCTTGCAACAAGCATGCTCTGATGCAGCATTTTTTGGCCCTGACGTCGCGCGACCGGTACCTGCGGTTTGGGTATGCCATTGGCGATGAGCAGATACAAATCTACATCGACCAGATCAACTTCGATCAGGATGAGATCTTCGGGATTTTCAATCACAAGCTTGAGCTCATTGCAGTCGCCCATATCGGTATTTCGCGAATGCCCGAGGACACGCGTCAAGCCGAGTTCGGGGTCTCCGTAGTCCCCAAGGCCCAAGGCAAGGGTTTTGGTTATCGCTTGTTCCAACGTGCCGTGCTGTTCGCGCGCAATCATGGCATCCAGACGCTGACCTTACAGTGTTTGAGCGAGAACGGCGCCATGATGCACATCGTGCGTAAAGCGGGCATGACGGTTCAGAGTAACCATGGGGAGACCATGGCGAGCCTGAAGATTCCTCCCGCGAATTTACCAAGCGTGCTCGATGAATGGATGCAATCGGCTTCTGCGAGGGCTGACTTAGCAATCAAGAAAATGACTTTCCGGGCGGCCGCGCCAGACTAGATCGCTTCGTGCCGTGAGGCCCTGATGACCACAGGGGCGAGTTTGCAGACTGCATTCACGTTATGAGAGCGCTCAAATAGCGACTTACTCGCTGCGCCCATGAAGACAATCCCGGCAGCGACCGCACAACAGTCCCACAAACCGCATCCATGCGATTGGTGCTATCAAAGCCGGTTCTGCTTGCCGACGGCGTTGCCCCGAGACCAGTTGGGTCGGATGCGAGAGATCATGCACGGCACCATGCAAGTGGGAAGAGGCGAGTGCCTATTCAGATCCAGATCGGGCGCGGCAATGGACAAGGTGTATGCGGTACACCTGGGATCATTCAAGTCTGTCGTGCGTAGCCCGAACGGGCGGCATCAAGTCCTTGGTTTTCACGTCCCGGGCGAGTTGATGGGGCTGGAGAATCTCGTTGCACACAGGTACGTCATCGACCTCGTCGCATTGGAAAAGAGAGTGAGGCGTGCGAAGTGCACGTTCAAGACCTGGAACATGCTGCGCGGGACGTGTCGAGTTTGCAGCATCAACTGCATCGTCTAATAGGCGAGCGATTGGCGCGTGCTCAGCAAGACCAGTTCAATCTGGGTAGTGCCCCAGCCGAGGAACGTCTGGCACGCTTCTTACTCGATCTATCCCGGCGCTTCAAGACAAGGGGCTTGTCCCCATCGCAATTTACGCTGCACATGAGACGGGACGAAATGGCGAGCTATCTTGGATTAAAGATGGAGACGGTGAGTCGGCTTTTATCTCGATTTCATCGCGGCGGACTGATTCAATTGAGCGTTCGAGAGTTGCAGATCAAAGATGGACAGGGTTTGGCGGCCTTAATGGCCCCGCCTGAGCATTAACGCAGCCTTGATTTGCGTCCGGCACGCCAAGCTGGCGATTGCGACGGTCAATCAGCGCGCAAGCGGGTGAGCGGACTCTTGGCGTTTCGCATCGGTAGGCTTGCGCACGCTTTGGCATGCGTTGAGCAGGGCAGGGTCATCCGGTGGATTCGGTCGCGAGGTGGAAGGCCGAGGAATCGGACAAGTCCGCATTCAATGCGCGCCAGTCGCCTCAGCACTTACCGTGGATTGCGGGGACGGCTTGACGAGCCAGACAAGCACAATCATCGCAACAAATAGCCATGCGCTCAGGCGAAACATTTCGTCCACGGAGATTGTGTAGGCCTGCTGGTCGATGAGGCGGTTGATCACCCCCAGCGCCTGTTCGTGGCTGAAGCCTCCCTGCTGCAGGGTCTGGATGACGGGGCCCGAGACCGGATTGCCTGCGTAGATATGGCTGGCAAGTTGTTCGTGGTGCAGGCTGGCGCGGTCGCTCCATACGGTGGTGTAGATCGATGTGCCAAATGAGCCTGCGGTAATGCGCACGAAGTTTGACAAACCAGCCGCGTAAGGGATGCGCTGCGGCTGCAACCCGCCAAGAATGATGCCAAGCAGCGGGATGAAGAACGTCGCGGTGGCGATGCCCTGAATCACGGTGGGAATCGCATATTGCCAATAGCTGTCGCCCGTTGTGAAGTGTGAGCGCATCCAGAACACGTAGGCAAAGACCAAGAACGAAAACGAGGTGAGCCAGCGCGTGTCGATGAGACTTGCGTAGCGCCCGACGAAAGGCATGAAGACGAGCGCAAAAAAGCCGACCCAGGCAAGCACCCCTCCGGCATCCGTTGCCGTGTAGCCGATGTACTCCTGAAGCCACAGGGGCAGCAGCACCAGGCTGCCGAAAAACATGCCATACGCCAGAGCCAGCATGATCGTGCCGAGGGTGAAATTGGGCAGCTTGAACAGGGTCAAG
>JAKBCY010000179.1 GCA_021807445.1 Pseudomonadota bacterium | reverse complement strand
TCTTGGCCTCCTGTCGCGTGCCGGTGCTGATTGTGCGCTGATCTGTCCCCCGGCGTCAGATTGGCGCGCCGGATCAGAGGCTGCGCATTGCACATTGCCCAAACCGCGGTGTTTCGATGACCGACCGAAATCTACGGTCGTTTGGCCGGTGCCTAGCCTTTGTGGTTTGTCAAACTCAGCGTTGGCTTAGCGCGTTCGTCACAAGCTTGGCGGTGATATCGACAATCTGAATCATGCGGTCATAGGCCATACGAGTGGGGCCAATGACGCCAAGCGTGCCCACCACTTTGCCGTCGACCTCATAGGGTGCAGTGATCACCGACAGCTCCTCGAACGGTACCACTTCATTTTCGCCGCCAATATAGATGCGTACGCCCTCGGCTCGGGCCGAAACGTCGAGCAACTTGAGAAGGTGCGATTTCTGCTCGAAAAGGTCGAACAGTCGCCGCAGACTCGCGAGATTGCTGGAAAGGTCGTCCACATTGAGCAACTGTTGCTGTCCGGAGATGACGACCTGTTCCTGTTGTTCAGCCAGAGCTTGGCTGCCCACGGCGACGGCTGCTTGCATCAGTGTGACAATTTCGCCGCGTAAATGCTCTACCTCGCCGCGTAGATGCCCCGCGACTTGTTCAAAACTCATGCCGCTGTAGTTGGCATTGAGGTAATTGGCCGCCTCTGTTAACTGGCTCTGCGTGTAGTGCTGGTCTGTCAAAATGATGCGGTTTTGCACATCGCCGCCTGCATCGACAAGGATGACCAAAATACGCTGCTCTGAAAGGCGCAGAAATTCAATATGCCGGAACGCTGCGTTGCGTCGGGGGCTCATGACCACGCCGACGAAATGGGACAGATTCGACAATAGCTGCGCTGCCTGCACAATGACTTTTTGCGGCTCGACTGTGGCAATCTGCGACCTGAAATTTTCCCCGACGTCATCTTTGCCGGTTAAAGGATGTACGGTGAGCATCGTGTCCACGAACAGCCGATAACCGCGCGGCGTGGGCACCCGTCCGGCGGACGTATGCGGGCTTGTGATCAAGCCTAAATCTTCCAAGTCGGCCATAACGTTGCGAATGGTCGCCGCAGATAGATCAAGGCCCGAGGCACGCGACAAGGTCCGTGAGCCGATGGGCTGACCATCGGCGATATACCGTTCGATCAGGGTTTTGAGCAGCACGCGCGCACGTTCGTCCATCGCTTAATTTTAGGTGCCTATCGACATGAGGCGGCATGTGCACGTGCAGGGGGCCCCTGCGACGGTCTGAGCTGGCGCGTATTGCTCAGATGCAGCCGCGTGCCAGCTTCCTCCGCTTTGTACGCGAGCATCGGATGCGCCATGCCGAACCCGGCCGAGAGTATCTCCTGGTTGAGTCCGGCCTTCTGCCGCACGCGACGGCCCGGTGCTTCCACCGTGCCGTCGCGCTGCAACGCCGCCAGCTGGGGCAACTCCTCGCGCACGCAGCGCGGGTTGGCGATGGTTTGTCCATCGTCGAACGTCGCACAGTCGGTAATCCCGAAGTCCACGCCTCGAGCCGCGCAGACGGCGCGGCATTGGGGTCCAGCTTGAGCGTGACCTTACGGCGCTGCATCCTGGTCTTTGATCCAGCCGAGAGGGGAACAACAAGCGAAAACCGCCCGCTTGACCCCCTCCTGACCGCACGGCGTTGCCTCAGTGACGCTGCGCGTCGGGCCGGACGAGGAAGGGAAATGCGCGGGCATGTCTTCACAGAGATGCTCAAGCGCAATGCTTAACGGCCTGCGCAAGATCCCAGAAGCGGCGCCGCTGTGATGTAATCCATGGCAGGGGCCCCTGCAACACGCCCGGGAATCCCGAACGCAACGGCACTACGCCACCAAGCCCAGCCCCATGACCACTCCCGTTTTTCAGCAGGCGATTCTCATCGGCAAGTACCAAGCTGCGGGCGTAAGCCGTACCTTGGCCGAGATCGGGAACTGGCTGGCGGAAAGCGGAGTGGAGGTCTTTGCGGAGCGTCAGACCGCCCATCATTGTGACCTTTCGGGCCATGCCGATCTCAGCTTGGCCGAGGTCGGCCAACGTGCCGCCTCTGGCGGCTGGGTCGCCGTGGTTGTCGGGGGCGATGGAACGATGCTCGGGGCGTCGCGCCAGCTTGCGCCGTTCGGAATCCCGCTGGTGGGCATTAACGCCGGGCGTCTCGGCTTCATCACCGATATCACCGAGGCTGACTGGCGCCTGGCTCTTGGCTCAATGCTGGCCGGGCATTTTGAGCGCGAGCAACGGGCGGTGTTGGCCGGAGAGGTCGTCCGCGACGGTCAGCGTATTTTTGAGGGGATCGCCATCAACGACGTTGTCGTCAACCGCAGTGGAGCTTACGGGCTGGTCGAACTGCGCGTGGATGTTGACGAGCGATTCATGTATGTGCAGCGGTCCGACGGCCTGATCGTGGCCACGCCGACAGGCTCCACGGCGTATGCGATGTCCGCTGGCGGCCCCATCCTGCACCCCAGCGTCCCGGGCCTTGTATTAGTGCCAATCGCTGCACACACCCTCTCCAACCGACCTATCGTGCTGCCCGAGCAGGTGCGCATCGACATTGGGGTGGTGTCGCCAAAGGACGTAGCCGTGAATTTTGATATGCAGCATTTTGCCGATCTTCTTGGCGGCGATCGCATTACCCTGCGTGTGTCACCCCATCGGGCTGTTTTTCTTCACCCGCCGGGCTGGAGCTATTACGCTACCTTGCGCAAAAAGCTGCACTGGCACGAAATTCTCGGTGTGGAAGGGTAACGCGTCATGTTGCGCCGGCTGCATATTCGCGACTTCGTTTTGGTCAATGCGCTTGACCTTGAGCTCGGCGCGGGGTTCACCGTGCTCACGGGTGAGACCGGAGCGGGAAAATCAATCCTCATCGACGCGCTCAAACTGGCGTTGGGTGAACGTGGAGACGCCTCGGTGCTGCGTCCCGGTAGCGTGCGCGCCGAGATCAGCGCCGAATTTGACGTGCCGCTCGTACTCGCCGGCTGGGTCGAAGATCAGGGTTTTGAAGCGCAAGACACCATTTTGCTGCGGCGCGTCATCGACGCTCAAGGCCGTTCGCGCGGTTTCATTAATGGCAGTCCGGCAACCCTCACGCAGTTGCGGGCAGCCGGCGCCATGCTTGTGGACATTCATGGCCAGCATGCTTGGCAGAGTCTGGCACGCAGCGATGCCGCGCGCGACCTGCTTGATGGGTACGCGCAAGCGAAGGATACGCGGCAAGCCTGCGCCAATGCCTGGCACCACTGGAAGCTGCTCAATGAGCGGCTGGACGCAGCTCGAGTGAACGCCGACCGTCTGGTTGAGGAGCGCGAGCAACTTGGAGCGCAGATTGCTGAACTGGATCGTCTGGCCCCGCTTGACCAGGAGTGGGAACCGCTTAACGCGGAGCACCACAGGTTGGCTCATGCCGCCGAGCTGATTGAACACCTGCAGGCGGCGGATCAGTTATTGGACGATGAGGAAGCCGGCGCCAACCGACGACTGGCGCGCGCGTATCAGTTGTTGCAGGCTGCGGGGCAGATCGATCCGCAGTTGGTCGCCTTGGCCGATCAACTGGACTCGGCCCAATCCATCACTCGTGACCTCACGCATGAGCTTGGGGCCAAACTGCGCCAAGCCGATGTTGACCCCGATCGGATGGCCAAGGTCGACGCGCGCCTCTCGGCCTGGATGGGCGTGGCGCGGCGTCACCGCGTGTCGCCTGCCGAGATTCCAGCGCTTTGGCAAGAGCTGCGGTCCCGAAGGGATGAGCTGGAGTTGGGAACGGACCTTCCTGCCCTAGAAAAACAAGCGCAGACCGCTTACGAGGCCTTGGGCAAGGCGGCTGAGCGCCTGAGCGCACGGCGCGCCAAGGCGGCTCCTGAGCTGGCCAAAGGTGTGCAGGATTTGATGCAGCAACTCGGCATGAAAGGTGGACGATTCGATGTGGCGTTGCAGCCGCTCAGCGAAATTCAGGTCTCGGGGGCGGAAGGTGTCGAGCTTTTGGTGGCTGGTCACGCTGGTGCTGAGTTGCGCGCGCTTGCCCGTGTGGCTTCCGGTGGAGAGCTTTCGCGCATAGCCTTGGCGGTGGCTGCGACGACGGCCGCGCAACAGCCCGTCGGCACGCTGATTTTTGACGAAGTGGATGCGGGTATTGGCGGCAGCGTCGCACATACGGTCGGCCGTCTGCTGGCGCGCTTGGGGCAAAGCGGACAGGTCTTGGCCGTGACGCATCTGGCTCAGGTCGCCGCATGTGCCGCCAGTCACTTGCAGGTCAGCAAATCCAGTACCGGCACGGGCACGCAAAGCCACATCGAGCAGCTCGGCCCTGCGCAGCGCGTGGCCGAAATTGCACGCATGCTTGGTGGCGATGCCGAATCAACGGTGGCACAGGCTCACGCGCGTGAGCTTTTGGATTCCACACGCGTTGGTCGCGGCGATATGGCGCAGGTGCCGGGGTGAATCCGCCGCCAACGCCCGATTGGCCCACGCATTTGCGTGTCGTCCTTCTGTCCGGGGTCTCGGGATCCGGCAAATCGATCGCGCTCAATGCCATGGAAGATGCCGGCTATTACTGTGTGGACAATCTTCCGCCGCAGCTCGTCGACGAATTACTCGTCGTCGCCACCGAGGCGGGCCACACGCGTGTGGCCATTGCCATGGATGTACGAAGCGTCGAGAGCCTAGGCCTTCTGCCAGACCTGACGCAGCGTCTGCGCGGTCGCTGCGACCTGCATTTCATCTACCTCGATTGTGGTACGGACACATTGGTGCAGCGTTTCTCCGAAACCCGCCGTGCCCATCCGCTCACGGCTCGCGGTGTGAAATCGCTGGCGCCCGATCAGCCGCTGCCAGTCTCGGCGCCTGCCCTGATCGAGGCGATCGAACTTGAGCGAGAGTTGCTCGCACCCGTGGCGCGTCTGGGGCTGCACATCGACACCAGCGGCCTTCGCCCGGCCCAGCTTCGTGCATGGGTCCGGCAGGCCGTCGGCGTGGAAGCGGCGCAACTGACGCTCCTGTTTGAGTCTTTCGCCTTCAAACGCGGCGTCGCCCTGGACGCGGATTTTGTGTTCGATGTCCGCATGCTCCCCAACCCCCACTACGACCCGATGCTGCGTGGCATGAGCGGCCGCGACGAGCCCGTGGCAGCCTTTCTGCGCACGCAGCCATCAGTCATGCGGATGCTTGGTGATATTTCCACATTCCTGGACACATGGCTTCCGGCCCTGGCTGAAGACCAGCGTAGCTATGTGGTCGTGGCCATTGGCTGCACTGGGGGCCAGCATCGTTCAGTGTTTCTTACCGAGGAACTTGGCCATTACTTCGGTACGCGCTACAGGGTACTGGTGCGGCACCGTGAACTCGACGCCGGTGCCACCATCGGCGCAATCCCACTGCCCGGCAGTGCAACATGAGGGGATCTCAGGGCAGAGTGCGGGTCCAGATGGAGGGAAACCGGGAGTTGTACGCGTGCCGGGGGCGAGCATGATCGACGATGTGCACGAGCTGCCGCTGTTTCCCCTGCGTAGCGTGTTGTTCCCCGGTGGCCGGCTCGCGCTGCGCGTGTTCGAGGCGCGTTACATGGATCTCATCGCGCGTTGCTTGAAGCGCGGCGAA
>JAKBCY010000178.1 GCA_021807445.1 Pseudomonadota bacterium | reverse complement strand
GACCTCGACGCCCTTGGCCTCGCAAATGGCAAACACAAGCTCTGCGCCAAAGCGCAGCAGCCGATCCTTGTGCGTGATGACCAGTCGCCCGACCTCGCCACTGATGATCGCGTCCAGCAGGCGCTTGAGCCCTTTCTTGTGGTAGTTCATGCCCGAACCCAAGTCGGCTATGACCTCGAACGTCCAGCCTTGCCGCGCACAGTAAATCTCAAGTACCTGCTTCTGCCGCTCCAGATCATCTTTCTGGTCGTGGCTTGAGACACGCGCATAGGCAACGGTCCTACGCGCGGCCTCAGCCTGCGAGCGAAACAACTCTGGCTTGAGCCGGGCGAGGTCATAGCGCCTGCGCCCGCCTGCCGTGCGTTCGTCGGGCACAAGCCGTCCTTCGCGCTCCCATCGGCGCAGTGTCTGCGCCGAGACGCCAAGCGCTTCAGCGGCTTCATGGATCGGGACGAGCTTGCGAGACATAACCGAATTGTATATGAACGAGCAACTCTGAGCAATTTTTAGCAAGCAGCTCGAAACCCCTTCGACTGCAGAAATGGCCCTGAACAATGGCCCATTCTTGGAGCGGCCCGAAGCATTGGCCCTGCTGATCGGGCTCGCGATACAGGCCGAAGATCAGAGCCCAAGGACCGGCCTGTTCCGCGCGCCGGCTGGCTCAACGGGCCACCACACGGTCGAAGCGTGTCAAAAGCGCGGCCGCACGGCGCCGCACACCTTCACGCCGCGGCAATCCAGCAGCAACGTGCAACGCCTACGCTGGTGTTCCCTGAGCGGAGCGTGCGAGTGCTCATTGACCCGGCCTGCCTGCCGGGTCTTTTCTTTGCGCGCACGAGGCGCTACCAGGTCGCCGGGCTATCGCGTCAGGCTGGGCGTGTTGCCCTCCCAGCCGAGCTGCTGGTTGCGTGCGTACGCGCGTGTCGTGGCGGGCAGGTCTGGACGCGGCACGGCGCGGCGTTCCAGGCCGAGTTGGGCGATGACCTTCTGTGGGCGCGGCATGCGCCGGCTGGCGAGCTCATGGGCGCACGCGCTCACAGCCTCGGCGCCCGCTTGCCGCACGAGCCAGCGAGCCTGCTCGAGGTCGCGCGAGCTGGTGATGCGCAGGCCAAGCTGCAGCAGTGCCGTGAGTGATACGTCGGCAGTCATGGATATCCCCCACGTCGAGGCGCATCGCGCGCAAGCCAGAATCACTGTACGCCGTGGGGTCCAGCTGAGCCGTTACAGGGTGTGCGACGTGCCAGACGACGACCTGGCACACGCCGCTCAAGTTAATTGTCGCCGGCCAAGCGGCTCGGCAAAGCGGTCATCCATCGACGTCTGACGCAAGGGCAGTTGCCACCCACGAGCAGCCTCCCGCCCCAGACGCGCAATGCGGACAATCAGGGAGATGGCGGGGAGAAATGCTTCAGTGCGACGATGAGTTGCCTGCCGGCCAGCGCCAAGTGCTCGAAACCATGGTGTCGGTAGAACGCTGCAGCCAGCTCGTCCTTCGCATCGACCACGAGGGCGAACACGCCGATTTCCGAGCGTACGGCTCGCATCAGCGCATCGGCAAGAAGTGCAGCGCCGAGCTTGCGTCCCTGATATCGGAGATCCACCGCGAGGCGCCCGAGCCGTGCGATTGGCACGGACGGATAGCGCGGCAGCAGTTTGACCAAGGTGTCGGGGAGCCCCGACAGCAGCACACCTCCGGCGGCGAGCGTGTAATAACCTGCGATCCTTCCACTGTCGCTGTCGACAGTCACATAGCACGCACTGACCCGTCGGTGAACGTCCTGCCGTGCCTGATGCGCCAAGTAGCGATCGAGAGCTTGGTTCCCACACGAGAAATCGCTGCGAACATGTCCAGGCCCCAAACGCTCGATTCGGAATGGCGCTGTCACTTCGCCTCTTCGAGGAGATTCTTGCGTTCCTCGAGCGCGCGCTCCATGGCCGGCACCAGCGGCGGTGGGTTCACCAAAAGATCAACGAAGCGGCGTTGATCTTCGAGGGACAGTCGAACGATCTGCGATTCCTCGATGGTTCGCTGGGCATCCCTCAGCGCGGCCGTCACAAGAAAATCGCTGACGCTACGCCCCTGCAACTCCGCAGCGCGGCGGACGAGCGCCAGCACATCTGGCGCGATGCGGGCCTCAACCCGTGTTGTGCGTGGACCTTGCGGTGCGGCCATGAGAAGTCTGCGGAACGCGATGTATGTACGGAATTCTACCGTACCAACCGCCAGAAACCAAGCCCGTGCCCATGGTGAGGTGATGCCCCACTGGATGGCCGCACTGGGTCGAGAGTGCCCATTCGCAGACGCAAAACACTCGCGCTCAGGGTGCCGATGCTGCCAGCGTCGGCTGGCTCTGGCACAGCGGTCATCGCGACATGCCATGCCCAATGGCTGCTCTGGCCGACCTCAGGTCGCCAGCTCGGCGTCGGCACCTTGGCCAAAGCCACCATGGGCAGCAACCCGTGACAGCGGCAGTCTTGCAGCATGCAACATAAGCTGGGACCGTCAGCCATGCGCAAGCAGCCGATGTGCCCAAACCAGCGTTGCAGCGGGAGTCGCGGGGGCTGCCCCGGCCGAGAACAAAGTGCCAAAACACTTCCGGAGCACTTGGGCGAAGCGGAGCTCGTTTCACGCTTTCATTGTCCCGGCAGCCTCAGCCTGGCGCCGCAGACGCGAGACCATTTCGGGACACCATCCCTAGATACCGCAGCGCTCCTTGATACGCCGGCAATAGGCGTCGACCAGCGGAAGTGCGCGCGCGTGCTCACGCAGCGGTGAATCGATCGGTGCCCACAGAAGGTTGGCAAGAAAGGCGTAGGTCGTCGCGTCGAGCGAGGTCGGCTGCGCGCCGAGCATGAACGGCTTGTCGCCGAGGAAGTCGGCAATCGCGCTGATGTCGCGGCAGCCCAGGGCGTGGATCTCCTGCGCACTGTGGCGGCCCATGCCATGACCTTGCAACTGGGCCAGCAGGCCGCGCCGCCCGACGTACGGCAGGATCCAGCGCAAGGGCGCCGGATAGCGACCGAAAAAGGCCTCGCGCGTCGCGCGCCATGCCGCGTCCGGAACCCAGCGCGTATGCACCGCGGCCCAGTACAGATGCTCCTCCATCAGACGCTGGAATGCCAGCGCGACCGCCTTGTCCTCGTTCGATAGCGCGCCGTCGAGCGGATCGCCATACCTCGATTTGAGGTAGTCGATGATGAGACCGCTGTCGGCGACGATCTTGCCGTCATCCTCGATGTAGGGCAGCTTGCGCTTGGGCGCCTTGAGCACGTCGCCGATGTTGACGGCCTCGTAAGGCAGCCCGGCAAGCCGGAGGTAGACCTCCAGCTTCATGCAAAAGGGGCTTGCGTTCGGCAGGCCAAAGGCAGGGGCGAACTGGTGCAGCCGAATCATGGCGTCGACTCCTTGGGGGCGCGTCCCCGCCACGCGCGGCGTTGCAGGGCAACGTGAAACGGGGCAGAACATTTTGAATTGTTGCGTTGGCGCGGGCGCCGGGCAATCCCATGCCCGAGCGCCCGCATCGGCCACGCCGTTCCCCCCGTTCCATTGCGCGAGCTCCGGAGCAACGCCCGCCCTATTCGATCAGCGGAGTCAGTCGTTGGGGCAAAGGCGCGCTTTCGGCCATGACCAGCCGGTAGCGTGTGCACCGATGCGGACCTTCGGGTGACTGTCGCGCGCTGATAGTCGCCCAAGGGGCAGCGCTCGCTGATCAGCCACGGACGTTAGCCGCTGGCTGCAGTCCGAGTTCCGGTTCCTGAAGATCCGCTCCCGCTCGTGCGATTGCCACAACTTCGTGCATGACGGTCTTGCATGCGAGGGTCAATTCTCCGTGAGGTGACATCGCTAGCGCGACGAAACGTCGCATGGCAGGGTCGACGATTCTCGACGCTTGAAGCTTGGGGCGGCTGTGCGCCGAGGCGATCGCGTAGGGTCCCAGGATCGCATATACGCCCCCGTCGCCCACAATTGACGTTTGCAGGCTCAGCGAATCGGCTTCGACAACGACATTCAACGCAACACCATGCTCGACGCTCAACTGATCGAGACGATCGCGCCAACTGTTGGGACGGCAGAACATGGCAAGTGGAAGGTGATGCAGCGCCGCGAACGGGACTGTTGCATGCGCTGTCAGACTGTCGCCGCGCGCGCCGACGAGGTAGGTGGACGTCTCCGCGAGGTACAGATCGCCATCTTTCGGTGTGGCATTGTGGCGGTAGAGGATCGCCAGGTCTACTGCGCCCGTCTCAAGCCAGTGCTCGAGCTGCGAGCCCTGACCTTCCCGAATACTCAGCTGCACCATCGGAGCGACTTGCTTCAGACGGTAATACAAGTTGCTCACCAATGGGTGTGCCGTCGACGGCAGGATGCCGATGCGCACACCCCCGATCGGTTGTCCCGCGGTTGATTGAATGTCACTGGCCAGCTGAGCCGTGCTTGCCAGCCACAGCCGGACTTTGGGCGCAACGCGCTGCCCCAATTCGGTCAGGACAACGCCTCGCCCCGTGCGCTGAAAAAGGCGCCCACCACATTGCTGCTCGAGCTCGCTGATCTGCCGGCTCACGTGCGGCTGGCTGTTTCCGTAGGCCGCGGCAACCTTGCTCAGGCTGCCCAGTTCTGCGGCGTCGATGAAGAGCTTCCACGCATCGTAGTCAAGGCCATGTGTTTTCTGCATAGCTGTCATGTTAGATCTGCCAGTTCACGCATGGTGCGCAAATTCCTACAGTGTCCTCACGCACGTTGCGGATGACCGACAAGAACGCGACGGCGACCGCTTACCTGGGTTCGGCACATCGGACTCAAGCTCAACGAAGTACTCCTACGCATTGAGGAATGACATGAAAGACATCGACCTCCGCGGCCTTGTGCCAGCTCCAGTCACCCCGTTCACGCGCGATGGCGCCATCGATCACAAGGCCATCCAGCGACTCGGCTCGTGGCTTGGCAGCATCGACGGCGTCAAGGGCCTGGTCGTTCTTGGCCACGCAGGCGAAGGCACGTTCCTGTCGCAGGCCGAGCAAATGTCGGTCATCGAGAGTTTCGTCACCTCGGTCGATGCCAAGCTGCCGGTGATCGCCGGGATCACCCTCGAAGGCACGGGCGTGGCCGTCGAAGAGGCAAAGCGCGCCATCAAGGCCGGCGCTTCCGCTGGGTTGATCTACCCGTCACATGGATGGCTGCGCTTCGGCTATCAGAAGGGAGCCCCGCAGGATCGCTATCGCGCCATCTATGAAGAGAGCGGATTGCCCGAGATTCTCTTCCAGTACCCCGACGTGACCAAGGCGACCTACGACCTTCAAACCTTGCTCGACATTTCCGCGCAACCAGGTGTCTTCGCCATGAAGAACGGGGTGCGCAACATGCGCCGCTGGGATGTCGAGATTCCGATCATCCGGCGCGAGCGGCCGAACCTGCAGGTGTTGACCTGTCACGATGAGTACCTGCTCCACACCATGTTCGACGTCGATGGAGCATTGGTCGGCTACGGCAATATCGCTCCAGAACTGCTGATCGAATTGATCGCCGCGGGCAAGGCCAAGAACTACCCGAAGGCACGTGCCATCCATGATCAGCTTCTTCCCGTGACGCGAAACGTGTACCACCGCGGTTCGCACATGGAAGGT
>JAKBCY010000177.1 GCA_021807445.1 Pseudomonadota bacterium | reverse complement strand
GGCCCAAGATTGCACGGGCTCGCTGCGGCCGTTCGTGCTCGTTGCAAGCACGAGGTCGCCGCCATGCACTCCCGCCACCGCGGCGGCGCTGCCAGCCGGAGGCGCACCGAGAATGGCGAGCGGCTGTCGCACTCCGACCAGGGCAACCACGGCGAACAGCAGGACCGCCAGCAACAGATTGGCCACCGGGCCAGCCGCCACAATGACAGCGCGCTTGGGCAACGACTGGCGGTTAAAGGCGCGGGGGAGCTCAGGTTCGGCCACATCACCTTCGCGCTCGTCGAGCATGCGCACGAAACCCCCGAGCGGCACGGCGGCGATCACGAACTCGGTGCCATCCTTGCCCCGTGTCCACTTCAGCAGCGGCTTGCCAAATCCAATCGAGAAGCGCAGGACTTTCACACCGGCGGCTACGGCGGCGCGGTAGTGCCCGTACTCATGGATGGTGATAAGCAGGCCGAGTGCGAAGACAAACGCGAGCACAGTGATCACGGAACAACTCCTCTCGGGGTGCAAGGGCCGCCGATATCAGCGCGCATTGTGCCCCATCAATGCTTGAGCCCCTCAACCAGAGCCATGGCGCGCGTGCGGGCGCGGCGGTCCGCTTCGAGCACGTCGTCGAGATTGCGCACCCCATCGAGCTCGACGTCGTCGAGCGTTGCTGCGTTCACCCGGTGAATATCGGTAAACCGGATGCGCCTTTGCAAGAAAGCCCCCACCGCCACTTCATTGGCGGCATTCAACACGGCGCAAGCCCCCAGAGGCATGGCCAGGACCTGGTAGGCGAGCTGAAGGCCCGGGAACCGCGCGGAATCGGGCTGTTCGAAATCCAACTGCCCCACGCGGGCCAGATCCAGCCACGACGCACCGGATGCCATGCGCCGCGGATAGGACAGGCCATAGGCGATGGGCGTGCGCATGTCCGGCACCCCCATCTGCGCAACCACCGACCCATCGTGATAGCAGACCATGGAGTGCACGATGCTTTGCGGGTGGATGAGCACGCGGATCTGCTCTGGTGGCAGTCCAAAGAGATGGTGGGCTTCGATGACCTCGAGCGCCTTGTTCATCATCGTGGCCGAGTCCACCGAGATTTTGCGCCCCATGCTCCAGTTGGGATGGGCGCACGCCTCATCCGGAGTGACGTCAGGCAACGTCGCAGGATCTGCCCGGCGGAACGGCCCACCGGAGGCCGTGAGTGTGATTTCACGCACGCTGTCGGCCCATCGCGCGCGGTCGTCGGGCAGACTCTGAAGGATGGCGCTGTGTTCGCTGTCGATGGGAATGAGCTTTCCACCGCCTTCGCGCATCGCCTGCATGAACAGCTCTCCCGCCACCACGAGCGATTCCTTGTTCGCCAGCAAGACACGCTTGCCCGCGCGCGCGGCGGCCAAGCCCGAGGGCAGCCCCGCCGCCCCCACGATGGAGGCCATGACGATGTCGGTTTCCGCTGCTGCGGCAACGGCAATCATGGCTTGATCGCCCTGCAAGACCTCGGTCGCGATGCCCTGCGTACGCAGCGCCGACTGCAGGCGATGTGCCGCTGTCGCATCGCTCAGCACAGCATACCGCGGCTTGAAGCGCGCGCACTGGGCGAGCAGGAGATCGTCGCGTTGATAGGCGCCAAGCGCGAAGATCTCGAACTGCTGGGGGTGCAAGGACAGCACCTCCAAGGTGCTAGAGCCAATGGAGCCTGTGGATCCCAGGATGGTGACGCGTTTCATGCAAGCAATAGAAGAATAGCGATGGGCAGCAGTGGCAACAAGGCATCAATGCGGTCGAGCACACCGCCATGCCCGGGCAGCAGTCCACTACTGTCCTTCACCCCGGCGTGTCGCTTGAGCAGTGACTCGAACAAGTCGCCCATCACGGTCAGGGCAAGCAATGCCAGGGAGCAAACGAGCAGAATCGGCAGACCCCAGCGATGCCCGATGCGCGCAAACAGCGTGTTCGACAATGCAGGCCAAAGGGTACAGGCCACGGCGTAAGCCACCACAGCCACGGCCGCAGACCACACTCCGGCCCAGGTCTTTCCAGGGCTGATTCGCGGGGCCAATTTCGCCCCGCCGAAGGCCCGTCCGCCAAAATAGGCAGCCACGTCGGCCACCCAGGCCACGAGCAAAACCGAAAGCAGGAAACCCGCGCCCAAGCCGCGCGCCTGCATCAGACCAAGCCAAGCGGCGAACATGACGACGAAGCCAAGAGCGGCCAGCACGGGCGGGGCCGACAGCGCCCGTGGCAATGCAGCTCTCGGAAGGCTCGCGGCCAGCAGCGCAGCCCAGGCCAATGCCGAGAGCCCCAGCGCCCCCGTCAGATCGCGAGATGGCAGGCTCGCACTGAACGACCCGAGCAGCAACGCGGCGGCGGCTCCCAGCCACAAAGCGGCCCACACCAGGCAGGCAAGGGGCTTGTGCCCAGCCAGGCGGGCCCACTCCCACATGGCGGCGCAGGCGAGCAGCCCTGCGATTGCCGCGAAGACGATGGCCGGTGCCCAAAATAACGCGGGAAGCAAGACCGCCAGAAGCACCAGCGCGGTGATGACACGTGTGCGCAACATGAACGATGCGCCGCCGACGGCCTCAGGCCACGCGCAGCCCCGTGGCTTGCGCCTCGGGCTGCGAGGGCACGGATCCGAATCGCCGTTCCCGCTGGGCATAGTCGGCAATAGCCAAAGCAAGAGCCTTCTCGTTGAAATCCGGCCAGAGCGCGTCGGTGAAATAAAACTCGGTATAGGCAATTTGCCACAGCAGAAAATTGCTGATCCGCCGCTCACCACCCGTGCGGATCAACAAATCCGGCGCTGGAATGTCGGCCAGGCAAAGGTGTTGCGCCAGTGTTTGCTCGGTGATGGGGCCACCACTCGCCTGCAGGGCCTGCATGGCCTGCACTATGTCCCAGCGTCCCCCATAGTTCAGCGCGACATTGAGCGTCAGCGTCGTATTGGCCGCCGTAAGATCCTGCGCCTGCTGCATGAGCTCGCGCATCGCGGGCTCGAACGCATCGCGGTCACCCATGAAGCGCAGCTGCACGCCTTGTGCGGCCAACTCCCGTGTTTCACGCCGCAGCGCCTGCACGAACAAATCCATCAGCGCGTGCACCTCGTCCGCAGGCCGATTCCAGTTCTCGGACGAAAAGGCAAAGACCGTGAGGTAAGGCACGCCTTGCGCGATGCAGCCGCGCACCGTGCGCTTGAGCGCGTCGACTCCGTATTTGTGTCCGGCGGTGCGCGGAAGCAGTCGGCGAGTCGCCCAGCGCCCATTGCCGTCCATCACCACCGCAATGTGGCGCAGTCCGGCCGGAGCCATCTCACGTTTGGTCACTGTTCGTTTTGACGCCACTATCACTCCTTGGTCACATGCTCGGACGGCGCACCATGCTTCTCAAGCCGATGCTGCCGCTGCATGCAACATGGACCATGCACATGGAACCCCCGACGCCTTGACATCCTCACCGCCCTTGGCTTTCGCCACCGCTTGTGCGGCATGGACGGACACTCCGACGGCGCCCCCCCTGCATCGTGCCGGGATGAGCCGCTTCGGGGCGGATTCCTGTCGCTGGCGGCAGTGTTGCACCACTCACTTGGCAGGCGATCCGGGCGTGCCCCGCCCTTCAATCCAAGATCAATCTGCAGCATAAAGCCGACCAACAACAACCGCACACGGATGCCGCATGCATCTGCACCATCATTGCATGTCCTGAGGGACCTGCATCGACTCAGACCGCCATGATCTCGACTTCCTTCTGGCCGACTTGCTTGTCGATTTCCACGATGAATCGATCGGTCATTTTTTGAATCTCGTCCTGCGCGCGACGCTCATCATCCTCAGATGCCTCTTTGGCTTTGACCAGATCTTTGAGTTGCTGGTTCGCATCGCGTCGCAAATTGCGCACGGCAACCTTGGCGCCCTCGCCTTCGTGTTTGATCAGCTTGACCAGATCGCGCCTGCGCTCCTCGGTGAGCGCGGGCATGGGCACGCGGATGAGGTCACCTTGGCTTTGGGGGTTGAGCCCCAGATCGGATTCGCGAATGGCTTTTTCCACCGCCTGGGCCATTTTTTTCTCCCAAGGCTGCACGCTAATGGTGCGCGCGTCGAGCAAATTGACGTTGGCCACCTGATTGATGGGCATCATGGTGCCGTAATAGTCCACCATCACGTGATCCAGCAGTCCCGTGTGTGCGCGACCGGTACGGACCTTCGCGAGGTCCGCGCGCAGGGCTTCCATGGATTTGAGCATCTTTTGCTCGCAGGATTTCTTGATCTCGGCAATCAACATGATCGTTCGGGACTCCGAAGCTTGAATTTACAGGTGCACGAGGGTGCCTTCAGGCTCCCCCTGCACGACACGCAGCAAGGCGCCAGGTTTGAAAATGCTGAACACGCGTATGGGCAAACCCTGGTCGCGGCAAAGCGCAAACGCCGTGGCATCCATCACCTGCAGGCGCTTGACGATGGCGTCGTCGAACGTGATGTTCTGATAACGGGTTGCCTCTGGGTTGCGGGCGGGGTCGGCGGAGTAAATGCCATCCACCTTCGTGGCCTTGAGCATCACCTCGGCTCCAATTTCCGCAGCGCGCAGGGCGGCGGCGGTGTCGGTGGTGAAGAATGGATTACCCGTTCCACCGGCAAAGATGACCAGCTTGCCCTCTTCAAGGTACTGCAGCGCCTTGGGTCGCACGTACGACTCAACCACCTGGTCGATGCTGATGGCCGACATCACGCGCGCGACCAGTCCGGCATGGCGCATGGCGTCGGCCAAAGCCAGGGAATTCATGACTGTGGCGAGCATGCCCATGTAATCGGCCGTGGCGCGGTCCATGCCGACCGCGCCCCCGGCCACGCCCCTGAATATGTTGCCGCCGCCGATCACGATGGCGACCTGCACCCCGCTGTGCACGACCTGGGCGATGTCCTCCACCATCTTCACAATGGTGGCGCGATTGATGCCGTAAGCATCATCGCCCATCAGAGCTTCACCCGAGAGTTTGAGTAAAACCCGCTTATAGCCGCTCATGCGTGGTGCCCCGCTTGTGTTGGTGGGTTGAACCGGATGGACCGGTTCAGTTCGCGCGCGCCGCCGCCATTTGAGCGGCCACCTCGTCGGCAAAATTCTCCGATTTTTTCTCAATGCCTTCACCGACCACATACAGCGTGAAGCCTTGAACGGTCGTATTCGCAGCCTTGAGCATCTGCTCGACGGTCTGCTTGTCGTTCTTCACGAAGGCCTGATTGAACAACGAGACTTCTTTCAGGTACTTCTGTACGGCACCCTCGACACGCTTGGCAACGATCTCGGGAGGTTGGGCAGCTTTACCCTCGGCGCGAGCCTTGTCCGCGTCCTCGGCCGCTTTCTGTGCAGCAATGGAGCGCTCCGTTTCGATCAGTGCGGCAGGCACGTCAGCGGACGACAATGCAACGGGTTTCATCGCGGCAACGTGCATGGCGACATCTTTGGCTGCCACGGCGTCTCCCGTGTATTCCACCACAACGCCAATGCGCGTGCCATGCAGGTAGCTGGCAAGCTTGGAGGCGCCTTCAAAGCGCTTGAAGCGCCGAATGGACATGTTCTCGCCAATTTTGCCGATGAGCACGGCGCGGCGCGCCTCGACCGTCGAGCCGTCCATGTCCAGC
>JAKBCY010000176.1 GCA_021807445.1 Pseudomonadota bacterium | reverse complement strand
ACCCGGGCAGCAATGCGCTGGTGATTACGGATTATGCGGACAACATGAAGCGTCTGGCGCGCATCATCGCGGGCCTGGACGTACCCACGGGCAGTGAGGTGGACGTCGTGCCGCTGCGCTATGCGGTGGCCTCAGAGTTGGCGCTCACACTGCAAAAGCTCATCGACATGCAGGCCGGCTCAAGCGCAGGCACACCGGGCGCACCAGTTGCCTTGACAAGCGCAAACGGGATGCGCGCGGTCGTACTGCCGCAGGGCAGCGCCAATGCGCTCATCATTCGCGCGGCCAATGGTGCGCAGCTCATGCAGATCGAGCAGATGGTCAAGAAGCTCGATCGACCGGATGACATGGACAACATTCACGTTGTCTACCTGCATAACGCCAATGCGGCCGACCTGGCGCGCACCCTGCGCGGCGTGTTGGCTGCCACTGGCGGCAGCCCTGGCTCCTCCACCAGTGGAGGACAAAGCGGCCGCAGCACCCAGCAATCCGTCGGCCAATTCGGTGCAGCCTCGAATCAGCAGGGCATGAGCAGCGGCAGCAGCGCCACCAGCCCCGGGTTGGGGCAAGCGCCGGAGTTCACGCAGCTACAGGGCAGTGAGACGGTGACCCTTCCCGAGGGGGGGACAGTGCATGCCGACACGGCACTGAACGCGCTCATCATCAATGCGCCACAGCCCGTGTACCAGCAGCTGCGCGGGGTCATCAAGAAACTCGACGTGCGCCGCGCCCAAGTGTATGTCGAGGCTCTTATCGCCGAGGTGGACGCCAACAAGGCCGCGCAACTGGGCATCCAGTGGCAAGCGATCGCGGGCAGTGCGGGCAATCACAATGGCATCTACGGGGGCAGCAACTTCGGGACCGGCGGCTCCAACATCATCGACCTGCAAGCAGGCATCTCCGCAGGGGGAACGTCTGCCGGAACGGCCATTGCTAACGGGACGCTTTCCATCCCCAACGGCCTGAATATCGGCTTGCTGCACAACGTGGCGGGCCTGGCCACGCTGGGACTGCTGGCCAATTTCCTGCAAACCCACGATGGAGCCAACATCCTGTCGGCTCCCAATCTGATGACCCTCGACAATGAGGATGCCAAGATCGTCGTGGGCCAGAACGTGCCGTTCATTACCGGCCAATACGCGCAGACGGGGTCGACCGCCACGGTGACGCCCTTTCAAACGGTCGAGCGCAAGGACGTCGGCCTGACGCTGAAGGTGCGCCCCCAGATCACGGCGGGTAACACGATCAAGATGGATGTGTACCAGGAGGTGTCGAGTATTGCCAGCACCAGTAATTCGGCTGGGATCATCACCAACAAACGCTCGATCCAGACTGCCGTGCTGGTCAACAATGGCCAGACGATCGTGCTTGGCGGCCTGATGCAAGACAATGTCAGCGAGAACAACAGCAAGATTCCCGGCTTGGGCGACATTCCGGGCCTCGGTGCGCTGTTTCGGTCCAACTCGCGCCAAATGCAGAAAACCGATCTGATGGTGTTCCTGCGACCCATCATCGTGCGCACAGAAGGCGAAGGGAACTCCATCAGCCAGCGCCGCTATGACAGCATGCAGAATCTGCAGACCCAGAGCCAATTGCCGCGGCAGTTCGGTATGCCCAACCTGCCTGGACCCATCTTGCCCGAGATCACGCCAGCAGCAGCGGCAAGCACGGCGGCACCCGGCACGATGACAAATCAATCCCCCGTGAGCTTCCAGCACGCGACCAACCAAGCTCCAGCGCAGGGCGCCAATGTGCTGCGCTCGGTGCAGGCCAGCACGCGTGCTGGCCTGGTCACCGTGCAACTCGACTTCGCGCAACCCCTGCTGGCGGCGCCCGCTGGCTTCACCATCGATCAGCCTGCGAGCATCGTGCTGGACTTCCCCGGTGTGGTCTCCGGTCTGGGGCGCAACGCAGTCAGCCTTGAACAAGGCCAATTGCTCTCGGCAAGGGTCGTTGAAGCGCAGGGCCGTTCACGTGTGATCCTCAACCTGCGCAGTCCGACGCCATACACCACAACCATCGAAGGCGCGCACCTTTTGGTGCAATTGGGCCAGCCGAGCGCGTCACCTTCCGGTGCAGACTCTGGCACGGGCGCACCGCCACGGAACTGAGGGATCAAAGCGGTGTCTTCGCGTTATCCACTGCCGTATGCGTTTTGCCGTGATCAGTCCTTGCTCGCCGAGCAGGACGGATCCAAGCTCAAGCTCTGGGTCAGTGAGGCCACGCGTGCCGCGGGCTTGGCTGAAGTGCAGCGCGCGCACGCGGTCCAGGCACTTGAGCGCATCACGGCGACTGAGCTCCAGCAGCGCATCGGCGCTGCCTACGCGGCACGCGATGGCAGCGCCGCAGAGGTTGTCAGTGAGGTGGAAGGCGATGTGGATCTGTCGCGCCTGATGCAGGATCTGCCCGCTGTGGAGGACTTGCTGGAGACCGCGGACGACGCGCCCATCATCCGCATGCTCAACGTGTTGTTCACCCAGGCCGCGCGCGATGGCGCCAGCGACATTCACATCGAACCCTACGAGCAGAGTTCGGTCGTGCGCTTTCGCGTGGATGGCACTTTGCGCGACGTCGTCCGCCCCAACAAGGCGCTGCACGGCGCGCTCATCTCACGCGTAAAAATCCTGGCCCAGCTCGATATTGCTGAAAAGCGCATGCCACAGGACGGGCGCATTTCCTTGCGTATCGGTGGGCGGGCGCTGGATGTGCGGGTGTCCACACTACCCTGCGCCCACGGCGAACGGGCCGTCATGCGCCTTCTGGACAAGTCGGCGGCCAAGCTCGACCTGCGGGTCGTGGGAATGGCTGAAGACATGCTCGATCAGTTTGATGCGCTGGTGCGCCACCCGCACGGCCTGCTGCTCGTCACCGGGCCCACCGGCAGCGGCAAGACCACAACGCTGTATTCGACGCTGGCGCGTCTGGACGCTGCAACGACCAACATCATGACCGTGGAGGATCCGATCGAGTACGACCTGCCCGGCATCGGCCAGACACAGGTCAACCCACGCATCGACCTGACCTTCGCACGCGCCCTTCGCGCGATCTTGCGCCAGGACCCTGATGTCGTCATGATCGGCGAAATCCGCGATTTCGAGACCTCACAAATCGCCATCCAGGCATCGCTCACCGGCCACCTGGTGCTGGCCACGCTGCATACCAACGACTCGCCTTCGGCGGTCACGCGGCTAATCGACATGGGGGTCGAGCCCTTCTTGCTCGCGTCATCCCTCCTGGGCGTGTTGGCCCAACGCCTCGTGCGCCGATTGTGCCCAGCCTGCAAGCGACCCGCGGCGGATGGCAAAAGCTATGAGCCGGTGGGGTGCGAAACGTGCAACCGCACGGGCTATTCGGGCCGCACCGGAGTGTTCGAGCTTCTGACGGCCGACGACGCCGTCCGCGCCGCGGTGCACGAGCGCGCCAGCGAAGCCGAGCTTCGCAGGTTGGCCGGTCTGACCGGCATGCGCACCATGCGCGACGACGGCATGCGCTGGGTGCATGCGGGCGAGACCTCCTTGGCCGAATTGATGCGGGTAACACGAGAGTGACGCATCGGTCTTCCCAGCTTGCTGGCCACCGGCACTGTTAATCGCCCATGCCCGCGTATCGATTCATCGCCCTGGACGCCACTGCGGTTGAGCAACGCGGGGTGCTGGAAGCCGACAGCGCGCGTGGCGCGCGCGGCATGCTTCGCGCGCGCGGCCTGATCCCCATCGAGGTCGACGCGATCATCCCCGAAACGGCATCAAGCCAGGTGAGGCGCTTCAAGCGGCGGCTGCTGTCCACCCAGGAACTGGCCCTGTTCACGCGCCAGCTTGCCGGTCTGCTCGTATCCGGTCTGCCGCTGGAACGCGCGCTTGCCGCACTTGCCGAAGACGCCGACCGTGCCGAAGTCGGCCACATGCTGTCCGCCGTCAAGAGCGAAGTCGCTGGCGGGCACAGCCTGGCCATGGCGTTGTCGCAACATCCGCGTGAATTTTCACCAATCTACCGCGCCCTCATCGCAGCCGGTGAAGACAGTGGGAACCTCGGCAACGTGCTGGCCAGCCTGGCGGATTACCTGGAAAACAGCCAGGCGCTGCGTGGCAAGCTCATCCAGGCCATGGCGTACCCAGCGATCGTTGTGCTGGTGGCCATCACGGTTGTTGTGCTGCTCCTGACGTACGTCGTTCCCCAGGTGGTCGGCGTCTTTCAAGGCGCGCACCAGGAACTACCCATCCTCACCCGTGGGCTCATCGCCGTCAGCGATTTCCTGCGTCACTGGGGTTTGGGCATTGCGGTGCTCTTGGTCGCCGGGGGCATGCTGGCGCGGCAAGCGCTCAAACTGCCGGGCCCGCGCGCTGCGCTCGACGGCTTCCTTCTGCGCAGTCCGCTGCTGGGACGATTGGTGCGCGGGCTGAACACGGCGCGCTTTGCCTCAACGCTGGCCATTCTCACCGCCGCTGGCGTCCCGATCCTGCGCGCGCTGCAGGCTGCGATTGACACCCTGTCGAACACGGTCCTGAAGGACGACGCACAGGAGGCCCTGGCCCTGGTACGCGAAGGTTCCACGCTGTCAGCCGCCCTGGCCCTGCACAAGCGTTTCCCGCCAGTGCTCATCACGTTCATTCGCCTGGGTGAACAGACAGGCACGCTGCCGCAAATGCTCGATCGCGCTGCCGAGCAGCATGGCCAAGAGGTGCAGCGCCGCGCCTTTACCCTGGTGACCATCCTTGAGCCCCTGCTCATCCTGGGCATGGGTGTGCTCGTTCTCATCATCGTGATGGCGGTGATGCTACCCATTATCCAGCTCAACAACCTGGTGAAGTGATCGTGAGCGCCAAGATTTCCGACAAACTGGTCGTGGCCATTTCTTCGCGCGCCCTGTTCGATTTTGAGGAAGAAAACCGCATCTTCGAGCGTGGCGACGACGCGGCCTACATGCAACTGCAGCTCGACCGGATCGCTGAGCCCGCGCAGCCTGGCGTTGCCTTCCAGCTCGTGCGCAAGCTTTTGGCGTTCAACACCGAAGGCGGTCAGCGGGACCACGTCGATGTTGTGCTGCTTTCGCGCAACGACCCGGTCTCGGGGCTGCGCGTGTTCCGCTCCGCACAACAGCACGCCACGCCCATCGAGCGCGGCGTGTTCACCCGGGGGCGCCCGCCCTACCACTACCTGCGGGCCCTGCAGGCCAATCTCTTTTTGTCGGCCAATCCGGATGACGTACGCGCTGCATTGCTCGCCGGGTTCGCCGCCGCGCAGGTGTATCCGCAATCCGCACACGCCTCGAAGGCTCACCCCACGGAGGTGCGCATCGCCTTCGATGGGGATGCGGTGCTGTTTTCCGATGAGGCTGAGCGCGTCTACCAGACCCAAGGCCTGCCCGCCTTCCAGCAGCACGAAGCCAGCAAGGCGGCACTGCCGCTTCCCCCAGGCCCGTTCAAACCCCTGTTGGAGGCCCTTCACCGGCTGCAAAATGCAGCCAGCTCGGGCACCGTGCCCATGCGGCTGCGAACAGCGTTGGTGACGGCGCGCAGCGCGCCGGCGCACGAACGCGCGATCCGCACGCTGATGCACTGGAATGTCACCGTGGACGAGGCCATGTTTCTCGGTGGTCTGGACAAGGGGCCCTTTCTGCGCGAGTTTCAGCCCGGCTTCTTTTTCGACGACCAGACCGGACATGTAGAGTCGGCCTCTCGTCACGTACCAAGC
>JAKBCY010000175.1 GCA_021807445.1 Pseudomonadota bacterium | reverse complement strand
GTGGGCACCAGGGTGCGCTTGCCCTTGCTATCGTAGACCGCCTCGACGAGCTCAAAGCGCATGCCAGTGAGCGTGCCGTTTTCGTGCACGAACGCCTTGGGCACATGAAAGTTGAGGATCGGAATGCCCTCGTGCTGCGCGTCTTCCTTCTCCCACGGCGACGCCTTCATTTCCGCAAAGCCGCTGCGCACGATCACCTTCACGTCGGTGCTGCCCATGCGTCGGGCCGAGCGGCAGCAATCCATGGCGGTATTGCCACCACCCAGCACGATCACGCGCTTTGCGCTGCTCGTGATATGGCCAAACGAGACCGAGGCCAGCCAGTCGATGCCAATGTGCACATGCTCCGCAGCCTCGCGGCGTCCGGGAATGTCCAGGTCGCGTCCACGGGGTGCACCGCAGCCGACAAAAATCGCGTCATAGCCCTGGCTCAGCAGGCTGCGCATGGACTGCACGCGCTGTCCGCTCCTGAACTCGACACCCATGTCCAGGATGTAGCCCGTTTCCTCGTCAATCACGGCCTCGGGCAGGCGAAACCGCGGAATCTGCGAGCGGATGAAGCCTCCGGCTTTGGCTTCCCCATCAAAGATCGTCACCGCGTAGCCCAGCGGCGCCAGATCCCGCGCCACTGTCAACGATGCGGGTCCGGCGCCCACGCAGGCGACGCGCTTTCCGTTCTTGGCACCGATAACCGGCATGCGGCTCCTGACCTCACCCTTGTGGTCGGCGGCGACGCGCTTGAGGCGGCAGATGGCCACGGGCTCGGGCTGAGCGCGATTGTTCTGCTCGACACGGCCGCGGCGGCAGGCGGGCTCGCAGGGGCGGTCGCAGGTGCGCCCGAGCACGCCCGGGAACACATTGGACACCCAGTTCACCATATAGGCGTCCGTGTTGCGGCCTTGCGCGATCATGCGTATGTACTCCGGCACTGGAGTATGGGCGGGACAGGCCCACTGACAATCAACGACTTTGTGAAAATAACTCGGATCGGCGGTGTCAGTGGGCTTCAAATTGGTCTCCTGCATGGCGCGCTGTGCAACGCGGAAGGCGGCCGCCAAGGCAGCGCCATCATCAAAAGCAAACCCAAACCACGCATCTTTGCCCGCTACCGTGCAAAGTACGGCCACCCGAGCACCCAATCCTGTGCCAACGCCGATGGTTGTTTTCTGCTGTTTGGGTGCCAGTGAGTGTAAATCCTCGCGCGCGAGAGCATTTCCATGGGCTCGACCATTTCCCGACTTTGTTTGATTTGGAACAAGTCGCTTTTTTCGCTGGCCACCGCGCGGAGGCGTCGCGCATTTCCCCGTTTTGTTTGACTTTGGACAAGGCATGCGGCTCATAGCCGCGCTGAAATGGAACCCGTCCAGGCCCATAAGAAAAGACCATCCATGCAAGCTGCCAATCTCGCGAAGTATCTGCAAACGCGCACCATCCTCTCCGCGCTCAGTGCACAGCAATTGGTGCCGCTGGTGGCCCACGCCAAGGAAAAAAGCCTGGCGGCCGGTGAGGTGCTCTTCAGCCAAGGTGATCCGGCCCAGAACTTCTATGTCCTGCGTGAGGGCGCCGTGCAGATCGGCGTGCCGGCCATCCACGGCCCGGCGCTCGAAGTGCAGGCGCTGGGCGTGGATGCCGTGATCGGCTGGTCGTGGCTGATTCCGCCGTACCGCTGGACTTTCGAGGCCAAGGCGCAATCGAACGCATCCCTCGTGGTGTTTGACGGCAAGGCGATCCTGCAGGAATGCGAAAAGGATCCAGCCTTGGGCTACGCGCTGATGAAAGTCTTCGCCGCGCTGATGTCGCAGCGCCTGGATGCAGCACGGCTCAAAATGATGGAAAGCTGGATGCCCCCCGGCTGGGCTTGACGCCTTAGGCCCGGCGCTTCCGCCGCGTGCCCATCCGGGGCGAGCGCGGCACCGGGGATCAACCGAGAAAACAGGTCGACAGCCATGGCACTGCGGCGACGACCACAATCCCGACGAGCAAAGCCAGCATGTAGCCCAGCATCGGGCGGATCCCGGCGTCGGGACTCACGCGTCCGATTGCGCACGCCGCGTAATAGCCGACCCCGATCGGTGGCGTGAACAGGCCGAGGCCCATGGCCAAGACCGCGACCATGGCGTAATGCACCTCGTTGAGACCGAGTTGCTGCGCAATCGGGAACAGCAGTGGCCCGAACAGCACCATCGCGGGAATGCCCTCGAGCACGGATCCCAGGGCAATGAAGAGCACGATCGAGACAGCCAGAAAGCCGATCGCGCCACCGGGCATGCTGGCCATCGCGCTGGCCAGTTCGCCGGAAAACCCTGACTGAGTCAAGCCCCAGGCAATGGCCGTGGCCGTGCCGATGATGAGCAGGATGGCACCCGACAGGCTGGCCGTGTCGATGAGCATCGGCATGATGCGACGCCAATCGAACTGGCGGTAGAACAGCAAACCGGCAAAGACTGCATAGACGATACCGAGAGTCGAAACCTCGGTTGCGGTTGCGACGCCGTCCACCACGGCGCCGCGAATGACAAACGGCAGCACGAGTGCCGGGACGGCCACCGCGAAAAGGCGCCCGATCTCCCGCAGCGGTGCGCGCCTGACCTGGCTCAGGTCCTCATGGCGATGGCGCATCCACACCACGACGCACAGGATCAGGCCGGTGACCAACGCGGGAAGCATGCCGCCCTTAAACAGCGCCGAAATCGACACGCCGGTGACCGATCCAATTGTGATGAGGACGAGGCTCGGCGGAATGGTCTCGGTCTGTGCGCCGGTGGCAGCGAGCAGCGCGACGAGTTCGCCGGGCTGTTCACCCCGCTTTTGCATCTCAGGGAAGAGCGCAGGCGCAATAGCTGCCATGTCGGCCGCCTTCGAGCCGGAAATGCCCGAGACCAGGTACATCGCCCCCACCAGCACGTACGACAGGCCGCCCCGAACATGGCCCAAAAGGCTGGCGAGGAACGCAACCATCGCGCGAGCCATGCCGGTCATCTCGATCAACAGTCCAAGAAACACGAAGAGAGGCACGGCAAGCAAAATCAGGTGGGACATCCCTTCGTCCATGCGCCCCACCATGATGAGCAGAGGCGTCTGCGTGGACAGCGCGAGATAGCTGAACGCGGCCAGACCGAAAGCGAAGGCGATCGGGATCCCGGCAAACACGCAGGCCCCGCCCACGCCGACAATGAAGATCAGCAGATTCAGCTCCCCCAGGGGACTGAACAGCGGTGTGGCGGCCCACAATCCGGCGACAAGGACTGCAACCAGTGCGCATGCCATCAGCGCATGCCTGGGCGTGGCCGTGCGCAGCAGGCGAAGCGCGGCCACCAGCGCCATCAACGCGATCCCCACCGGCATCGCCGCCGCCCGCCAGACATCGGGCAGGCCGAGCGCCGGGGTGGTAATCGCCGCCTGATCATGTGCAAACTGGATGGCGGGCCATACCACCAAAACCAGGAACGCCAGGCTGGCAGCAATCGCCGCGGCCTCAACCACGGCCCGGGCCTGCGGGGCAAGCCGGGTGACCAGCGCGGTCATTCGCATATGGTCGCCGCGCCGCAGCGCAACCACCGAACCCAGCATCGCAAGCCAAAGAAAAAGAATCGAGGCCAGCTCGTCGGACCACACGAGCGGATGGCGAAACACAGTGCGCGCAACAATGCCCGACAGCAGTACCCCGATCTCAACCAACACGAGCAAGCCGGCCGTGATCTCGATGGCCGAACCCAAAACGCGATCCAACCCGCCCAGCCAAGCGGGGAGCGTAAAGCTGGCGTCGCGCGCTTGGCGCTCCCCCTGCCCCCCAGGCTTTTGCATGACGGCGCCCGACGGGCGCCGTCCTTTTTTCCTCATGCAAGCCTCCCAGAGCTTGCCTCCAGGATGCCCCACGCCTCGTTGCCGAATTTGCCTTTCCAATGGGCATAGAAGCCCGCACGGCGCAGCTGGTCACGGAAGCTGTCCGGATTCGTGGCATTGAATAGCATGCCCTTGGCGGTGAGCTGGCTCTGCAGCGTCGCGTTCAGCGCGGCCACGTCCACACGCTCCTTCATGGCCGCAGCATTGACGTGCTTGGCAACGATGGTGCGCAAATCGGCGGGCAGACGATCCCACAGACCCTTGTTCGAAAGGAACCAGAAGCCATCCCACATGTGGTTGGTCAGCGAACAGTACTTCTGCACTTCGTAAAGCTTTGCGGTCGAGATGATTGCCAACGGGTTCTCCTCGCCATCCACCAGCTTGGTCTGCAGCGCCGAGTACACCTCGGAAAAATTGATCGACGTCGGTGCTGCGCCGAAGGCCTCGAACATGGATGTCCACAGCGGGGAGACCGGGACGCGAATCTTGAAGTCTTTCAGGTCGGCGGCTGTGCGGATTGGCTTGGTCGACGAGGTGATCTCGCGGAACCCGTTGTCCCAGATCTTGTCCATCGCAACCAAGTTTGCCTTGGCGATCTGCCCCCGCACGTAGGCCCCCAGCTTGCCATCGAGGGCCTTCCACACGGCATCGTAGTTTGCAAATGCAAAACCAATGCCCGTAATCGCCGCCGCCGGCACGAGTGTGGCCAGAATCAGGCCCGAGAGCGTGAAGAAGTCAATGCCACCAGCACGCAATTGGGTCAGCATGTCGGTGTCCGAGCCCAGTTGGTTGTTCGGAAAGATCTGAATGTTGACCCGCCCTTTGGTCTCGGCGCGGATGGCATCCACCATCTCCTTGGCCCGCACGTTCATTGGGTGTGAGACAGGCAGGTTGTTGGCATACTTGAGGTTGAACACTTCCGGGGCCGCATTGGCGCGCGTCTGCGGCAGTCCGAGCATGAGCGCGCCGCTGCCGGCGGTTGCAAGGAAATTGCGTCGGGTGATGGTCATTGTTTTGCCTCCTGAGGTTGTTGTTGATGCGGCCAAGAAGTGGACTTCAAGGCGCCGCGATCTGGCCTGGGTCGCGGCAGTCCAAAACTGCGCTCAGATTTCGCGTGGGAACTGTGGCCGATGCTGGTGACGCTTGGCCGTGCAGGCGCCGAGGCTCGTCGGCGGGTCACTGCGCCGCATTGCGGCGCAGCGTGGGCAGGCCAACGCCGGCCGCATCGAACCCACCGTCGACGGCAATCACCTGGCCATTGATGAAGCTGGCGTCCCCACCACACAGAAAACCGACGGTGGCAGCCATCTCTTCGGCTGTGCCGTAGCGGCCAAGGGGGATGGCGTCGTAATAGTCCGAGCGCACCGCAACACTGTGCACCAGCTTGGCCATGTCGGTTTCGACAGGCCCGGGCGCAATCACGTTGGCGCGGATGCCAATCGTGCCAAGCTCCACCGCCTGCTGCTTGGTCAGGTGGATCAACGCGGCCTTGCTCGTGCCGTAGGCCACGCGCAGCGTGCTGGCGCGCAGTCCGGAAATCGAAGCGATGTTGACCACAGCGCTGCCTTGTCGCATGAGGGGCGTGCAGGCCTGCGTGCACAGGAAGGCGCCATCGAGGTTGGTGCCAAGCACGTGGCGCCACTCCGCATAGGTGGTTTGCGCGATGGGCTTGAACACCGCCACACCGGCATTATTGACCAGCGCATCCACACGCCCAAAGCGGCGCTCCACTTCCGCGGCAGCACGCCCCACCTGCTCGGGGTCTGACACGTCGCAATGCAGGGCAAGCACGTCGTGGGGGCGCGCCAGCGCCGCTTCCGTGCGCCCCAGTGTCTCCGCATCAATATCCACAAGCACC
>JAKBCY010000174.1 GCA_021807445.1 Pseudomonadota bacterium | reverse complement strand
ACGTGGCAAGTCCAGGTCTGTGACCCGCGAAACCCCCGCTACAACGCTATGCGTTTAGCGGCGGGAGAGTTCATCTCGGTGTAGGTCCCTCCGTCGGCGGCGTAGCAGCTGCAGGCTGCGGCTTCGAGCTTGCCGCGGTTGAGTACAGTGAGCTCACCGCGGCGGTATTCGATCAGCCCCGCGCGCTGCATGGCGCTGGCTGCCACGGTGATGCCAACACGGCGCACGCCAAGCATGTGTGCCAGAGACTCATGGGTCACGTGAAAGCTGTCGGCATGCGCGCGATCCTGACTCATCAGCAACCAACGTGCCAGGCGAGGACTGATCTTGTGAAAGCGCAAGCAAGCCGCTGATGCGGTCAACTGGGCCATCAACACCTGGATGTAATGGTGCAGGCAATCTTGGAGTGCAGTGCTGCGTCCCAGTTCACGTTGGAACGCGAGCGTATCGATGCGCCATGCAGCTCCGCCACCCTGCACAAGGGCCTGCAACGGCGCGGTCACCACACCGAGAACCACATGCGCGCCCAGCATGCCTTCGCGTCCCACCATTCCGACCTCCAGAGCTGGGGTGTCGTCGCTGCGTGTCAGCAGCGAAATGAAACCATCCGTGGGGAAATACACATGGAGCGTGCGCTCGCCGCGCTCGCACAGTATTTCAGAAATTTTGAGTTCAACCGGCTCGCAGAGCGACTGCAGGCGCAGGCGATCCTTCTGGGGAAGCAGCTCAATCAAGTGGTTTTCAGCGATGGCCAAAAGGGTTCTCCGGAGGACTGCGACCCCTTGCGATAAAGGGGCGGGCGAAGAACGCCTGTTTCGGCTTTGAGCCGGGGCGGCAACGAATCGATCAAGTCTGAGCGGACATTCATTTCGCGTCTGTTTGCCAACACGCATAGCCAGCCGAACCCGTCGCCCGGGGTGCCAGGCTCCATGAATTGACGGCGCGCATCATTGCAGGTCGCTCGCACGCTTGAGTACTCACATCAGCCGCTCGTATTCCTTCTTAACCACTGCGTAGCACTCGCAGGAACGCTGCTCGAGGCCTTGTCGATTCAGCACGGTGATGCGTCCTCGGGTATAGCGGATCAGGCCTGCTTTCTGCAACTTGCCTGCGGCCTCCGTCACGCCTTCCCGTCGTACGCCAAGCATGTTGGCAATCAATTCCTGCGTCATGATGAGTTCAACACCCTGCAGACGGTCCAGACTCAGTAGCAACCAACGACAGAGTTGCTGGTCCAGCGAGTGATGGCGGTTGCACACGGCTGTCTGCGTCATCTGCGTGATCAGCGCTTGGGTGTAGCGCAGCAGCAGGTGCCTCACAGTCACCGATGCGTTAAATTCTTGCATCAGCGCTTGCGCCCTCAGGCGAAAGCCATACCCGGCGCTTTGCACGACTGCGCGACTGGGCGTGGATCCTCCGCCCATGAACAGCGGGATTCCGACGATGCCGTCGTTTCCAACCACCGCAATTTCAGCCGAAGAACCGTCCTCTGTCACGTACAACAGCGAGACGATGGCCGTGGTCGGAAAATAAGCGTGGCTCAGCGCTGCACCCGATTCGTACAGGGCTTGGCCAAGCGGCAACTCCACATGGTCCAGATGTGGCAGCCAGCGCTGAAGCTCGGCGTCTGGTAGCGCGCCGAGGAGTTGGTTGCCTTTGGGCTCGCTGGCATTGCCCTCCAGGAGCTCTCGCGGCTGATCGGGGTGCAGCGCGTCCATCAATGCATGGCATCCAATTCGCTCTGGCGATCGCCACCCCGCTCACCGCGGGAGCGCCCTGCCAGTGGCAGCTTGACTGCGAATTGGCTGCCCTGCCCGCTCCCGGCGCTTGCCGCTGTGACGGATCCACCATGAGCCTCAACCAACGCGCGCACCACAGTAAGCCCAATACCCAGGCCAACGCCGTTGAGTCCGATGCTCTGTGTGTCCTGCACAAAGGGCTCGAAAATTCGGGGCAATGCTGAGGCTGTGATGCCGATACCATTGTCCGATACCGTCAGCACGATCTCTTTGTCCGTCATTTTGACGGTTAGATCAATCGCGCCGCCGTTGGGGGTGTACTTTGACGCGTTATCCAAGAGATTTCCGAGAAGCTGCGTGAGGCGATCCGGATCACCATACATCACCAGGGCGCGCGAAGGCATGCGGACTCTGAGCGCCTGTAAGCGCGCGTCCATGGCAGGTCGACTGCCCTTGACGGCTTCGTTGACGAGGTCAGTCAGGTCGACCATTTGACGCGTGAGCGTCAGCCTGTCCATTTGGATTTTGGCTATGTCGTCCAACTTGTCCACCAAATTCTTGATCTGGCCCATCTGATTCTCGATCATCGACTGCGCGCGCGGAAGCAAGGGTTCGTCCGTCCGAACCCGACCCAGCATGGCCGTTGCGAGGCGGATGGGCGTCAATGGATCGCGCAGCTCATTGGCGACCACACCCAAGAACTCAGACTGGCGGCGCTGTCCCTGTTCTGCGGCCTCCCGCAGTTCCTGGGCGTCAAGGACCGCGAGGACCAGCTGTTCGTTCGCCTCCCGAAGTTGCCTGTATCGTTTGTCTTGCTCCTCGAGCGTCTGGGTCACAGGCGCCACCGGGCGCTGTAGCGCGGCAAGCCGAGGGCGCTGCAGGATGTCTTCGGCCAATGAGTCATCACCATAAAACGCAAAGCTGCCGAGCCGCTGCGATTTGGCGCGATACATGGCCGTGTCCGCTCGATCAATCAGGGTATCGGCATCGCTTGCATCATCGGGATAGATGCTGATTCCGATACTTGCCATCAAGCGCAACACATTCTCGCCCACGCGGCCGGGCATATCGAGCGCCGCGGTGATCTTCTGGGCGATCAGGGCTGCATCTGAGAGCTTGGATAGGTCGGTGAGCAGGATCAGGAACTCATCGCCTCCGTAGCGGCCGACCAGGTCCGTTTCGCGAATCGCAGTTACAAGGCGGCTCGTAACCAGCTTGAGCACCTGGTCCCCTGCGGCATGCCCCAGCGTATCGTTGATCTGCTTGAAATTGTCGAAATCCAGGTACAAAACAGCCAAGCGGGTGCCATGTCGTTTGGCCTGGGCGATGGCATGGACGATCCGATCCAGCATCCAGCCGCGTCCGGGTATCTGCGTCAGCGCGTCGAGACCCGCCGAATGCGTCACTAATTGCAGTCGATGCAGGGCCTCCTCGGCTTGACGCTGGGCGCGGAGATTCGCGAACACCAACTGTTCGTTGGCTTCGACGATCGCAGACTCGCGGGCGACGTCCGCACGACTTTCAGCTGCCACCACGTCCTGGAGCAATCGGTTCAACACCACTCGCGCAGCCTCGATCTGATCTTGCAACTGAACAAGCTCACCCGCGGATCGTTCCGCTTCACTCCCCTTGGGATTCGCTGGCTGATTCACGGCGAGGAGAACATCAATTGAACGGGTCCGGCATGGCCATCATCGGTTCTTGGGGCCCGCCCCCCGGTTTGCGCGTGGGCCGCCCGCCGAGCAGCCCTTCCTGGTCGGACAGCATCTCTCCGACATGGATGCCGTCACGATCGATGGTGAATGCGCGTAAGGCATTGGAATGCACACTTGCCCGCACCTTGACAACTGCCATCGCACGCAACAAGCGGCTGTCGATCTCGATATAACGCTGCACAACGATGGCGTCGGTCAAGAAGGCTGCTCCGTAGGGGCTGAAGCGCAGATCGGTATAGCGGTCTTCCAATTCGGATGTCATCAGCACGGTGACGCCGGCGCCAGTCAACGTGGTGACCAGACGCAGGAGCGATTCCCGGAAATCTTCCTGGAATGTTGGCGCCAGCGCAAGCTCGAAGCCCGAAAGGGAGTCGATCACGACACGACTTGCCTTCAGGCGTTGGATTTCGTGCATGAGCTGCACGATGATCTCATCAATCGAAAGATCGGGCGCCCGGCTGTCGACCAAACCCACCCGGCCGCTCTCAATGAGATCGATGAGCACACGGTTTCGGGATCGACTGGGGTGTTGCTCGAACGCTGCAATGACGCCCGTCTCGCCACACCGCACACCGTCGGCCAAGAACGCCGAGGCGAGAATGCTTTTGCCCGACCCCGAAGGGCCGGCGACGAGCAGCGAATAGCCCTGCGGCAGCCCGCCGCCCAGCATTTCATCCAGGCCCGGAACACCCGTACTCACGCGCGAGGATGACAGCGGCCAGGCCGCCAGCGTGCCCCCCTCGAGAGCCAAATTGGAGGATGCAAAGACGTTGATGCCCGAGGCGTTGATTCGAAACGTGTGCAAACCCGGGCGCGTCGGCTGGCCGCGCATCTTCATCACCTCCATCTTGCGAACCATGGAGTTGCGCTGCACGCTCTGGCGTAGCCAGATCAGACCATCGGCGATGGTGAATACGGGGTTTGCGTCAGGTTCGGTGAAGTATTCCCCGATCAAGAACGTCGTTGCCTGCCAACTTGTCATCAGCATGCCCAGTTGCTGGACGAATTGCTGCAGGCTATTGTGCGGGCTTTGCGCGGCTTGATTGGCAAGTACCACCGAACGGAACGAATCCACGAAGACGAGCGCCGGGTTATGCGCCTCAACCTCGGCCACGATACGGCGCAGCACCCGGTCGAGATCGCCCGTCATGGCATCGTCGGAGAGGTTGAAGAAATACACACCACGATTGATCATCGTGTTGTCGAAGAACGTGTACAACTGCTGGTAGCGCAGCATTTTCAGCGGAGGCTCGCCCAGCACCGTGAAATACAGCGCCGGGCGCTCGGGCGTGGCCAGTGCGAACATGATCTGGTGGGCCAGCGTGGTTTTGCCGCAGCCAGGAGGGCCAGCAATGAGGTTGAATGAGAACTCCGGCAATCCGCCGCCCAACACGTCGTCCAGGCCAGGGACGCCGGTGGGCAAGCGGCTGATAGTCACTTTGGTCGTCATGGCTGTATATCCTGCGCTGGCGGTTCGCTCAAGAAGTTGACCCGTATCGGCTGCAGCAACCGCTCGGTCAACGCAGACCCGATTAGGCTGGAGAGCAGCCCATAAAAAGTCTGCAGCACGGCTGCGCCGCCCGCCGCGGCAGTGATTCTGCTTTGCCCTTTGAGCGCTGATTTCAGCGCTTCGAGATCCATGGCCGCAGGCTGGGTGGGATCACGGGCCGTGATCAACCATGGATGCGCATTCCTGGTGAGATACAGGCTGCGCTGGTAAAGCGCATCAACACCGCCCTTGCCGATGATGGGGTTCAGGCCCGCAGCAATGTCCTGCCACATTGAAATCACCGCGTCGGCGATTTGTGCGGGATCGGCATCGACGTCCCATCGGCGCAGCAGTTTAGCCTCGATCTGCTGCTCATGCGTTTCCATAGATCGTGCTGTGCGCTGATGAAATTGTCGTGACAGCCCTTGGCGGCCTGGGGAAATGTTGTCGCAATCTTCGGCCATCTCGCTCGCGTGGCGGTCAGATGTCGGTGATCGTTGGGCAATTTTTTCTGACAGTATGCGAAGCATAGGCGAATACGGGCCGATTTTTGGAAGGAAGCGCATATCTTTTGCTCAAACAAACCGGCGTCAAGCCTGTTTTGGGCACAATGCACCCGTCATTTCGCGAGGGAGGCGGCAACGCCGCCACTCCAGGAGCGTGCAGCCTCCCTCGCTTATCTCCGTTCACTGCGCCTGCGGCACAACCACGACAGTGCTACCCCCATGGCCCTTGGCACCTGTGGCGCCCTTGGCGCCCGTAT
>JAKBCY010000173.1 GCA_021807445.1 Pseudomonadota bacterium | reverse complement strand
GTTGCTCCACACCTCCGCAGCGCATCTGGTGGTGTTTCTCTACACGGCGCCGGTTTTTGCCGCGCTGGGCCTGCACTGGAAACTGCCATCGGAGCGGCTGGCCCCGCTGCAGTGGCTCGGGATCACACTGGCGTTTGGCGGCATTGCGGTGGCTTTCCTGAGCGGGCACCAACGCGAATTTGCAACCGAGCATGGCCAGGTGCTGCTGGGCGACTTCCTTGCGCTGTTGGCCGGTGCCTCCTGGGGGCTCACGACGGTTGTTGTGCGTGCAAGCGGCTTGTCCCGGCTGCCGGCGACCCAGACCCTGCTCTACCAATTGGCGGGGGCATTCGTACTCCTGCTGGCCGCTGCCTTCCTGTCGGGTCAAACCACCTTCCATCCAACACCGCGGGCCTGGGCTGCACTGGCGTTCCAATCGGTAATCGTGTCATTTGCCAGCTTTCTCGCTTGGTTCTGGCTGCTGCGACACTACCTGGCATCGCGCCTGGGCGTCCTTTCGTTCATGACCCCGCTGTTCGGCATCGTGCTGGGAGCATGGCTCCTGGGTGAGCCGATCAGTCCCGGTTTTCTGACCGGAACATTGCTGATTCTGCCGGGCATCGTCCTCGTCAGCGGATACGGATGGCTCAGGCAATGGGCTCGTGTCTTGACTGCGTCGGGCGAGCGCTTGTAAAGCCCGATCAGACGCAACCGCAGGCAAGACGTTGCCGGCCAAGGCGATTTGCACGTTTGGGCCCGGCTGCGGTCCATTCGCCATCGAGGCCCGGCTCGGGTACGCGGGATTGAAAACGCCGCGCTGCAATGCCCTGCGTCATACACATTCGCATACATCTGCGTTCAGTTCCCTGTCGCCCAATACCCCGCCGAACCCGTTATGGCTCGCACAGCATGCGGCATGATTCAGCACAAAGGCAAACAAGGAACCGCGCCTTGACAGCTCCCCGACCTGAACGCCGGGGTTTCTCGGAGCGAACTGATGACACCATCCCCGATCCACCCACGAACTATCGGCCGCCGCGTGTGTTCCTTGTGGGCGCTCGCCATAACCGGCGTTTTGGTCCTTACAGGCTGCGCGGCGCAGGCTACGCCTTTGGGCCCCGCAGCGAGTGTGGCGTCGACTCAAGCAGACGCAGCGGCCTTGAATGCAGCCGCGCGTCTTCATCCCGTCACTTTTCTCGACCGTGTTGGCTGGGGGGCGAGCGCACCGCAGTTGCGTGCGCTTTCACGCGTCGGAGCCACCCGCTTTCTGGATGAGCAGCTGCGCCCCGACCCCGACCCGGCCCTTCCAGCCGAGGTGCGTCAGCAAATTGCCGCCTTGCAGTGCACACAGCCCCTGAGCGCGTTCATGCCACCGTTAGTGCGCCAGATGCAAGCCATTCAGCAGGCCAGGCGTGAGGGCCAGGGCATCAGCGCCCAGCAGGCACAGGCTGAGCTTCAGGCGCTGAATCAGCGCAAGAACCAGCTCACGCAGGAGGCGATGACCCAGCAACTGTTGCTGGCAATGTATGCCCCCAACCAATTGCAACAGCGCCTCACGTGGTTCTGGCTCAACCACTTTAACGTGTTTCGGGGCGGCAACATCGGCCCCATGATGGCTGACTACACCCAGCGCGTCATCGCGCCGCGGGTGCTGGGTTCTTTTCGAGATCTGCTGCAAGCGACGATGTTTTCGCCGCAGATGCTGCTTTATTTGAACAATGCGCAAAACGCCCGCGGCCATGTCAACGAAAACTACGCGCGCGAGGTCATGGAGTTGCACACCCTTGGCGTTGGTAGCGGCTACACGCAGACGGATGTGACCAATCTGGCACGCGCCCTCACCGGCCTGGGCGTGGACCTCGGTGAGCGTCCGGTGCACGTACGCCCCGCCCTGCGCAATGAACTCTGGCAACACGGTCTGGTCGTCTTCAATCCGGCGCGCCACGATCCCGACCCCAAGATTGTGCTCGGTCACGTGCTGCAGGGCCGCGGGCTTGAGGAGATCGAACAGGTCATCACCCTGCTCGCCAACGACCCGGCCACTGCGCGGCATGTCAGCCTGGAGCTCGCCCAGTATTTTGTCGCCGACCACCCCGACACGGCGATGGTGAACGCAATGGTGCAAACCTGGGGCCGCACAAGGGGCAACATGGCTGCCGTCGTGCGCACCATGCTGACCAGCCCGCAATTCGCCGCCAGTCTGAGCGCGCCCCAGTTCAAGGACCCGATGCGCTATGTGCTATCGGCCGCGCGCGCCAGCTTCAGCGGGCGCATCATCACCAATCCCGAGCCGCTCATCGGTATGTTGTACAGGCTCAGCGAACCCCTGTATGGACGGCAAACGCCTGACGGCTATGCGCTGAGCGGCGGCGTCTGGGACAGCCCGGGCCAACTGACCACCCGCTTTGAAGTGGCACAGCAAATCGGCGCCGGCGCCCCCGCATTGTTCGGCCCTCCACCGCCTTTTCTGCGCGCGCAGGCTGCAATCGACCGCGCGGCCACTACTGGCGCCATGGGTGAGCCGGGCTCGGCCATGCCCGCAGCGGTGGCAACGCTCGCCCAAGGTGCTGCGCCGCACGACGTGCCGCCCAAACCGCCGCGACGGCCCCCGCCTGATCTGGCCCGCAGCACGGTATTCGTCGCAGCCGAGCCTGATCTGGGACGGGCAACGCTGGAGGCCCTGGCACAGCGCCACCAGCCGATGCGCTGGAACGCCCTGTGGCTGTCCTCACCCGAGTTCATGAATGACTGACTCCCTGGGAGATCACCATGCAACGTCGACACCTTCTGCATGCCGCTGCCCTGTCCCTGGCCGCGCCCATGGCTCGGCTCTGGGCCGCGCCCGTGCCCGGTGGACCCAAGTTCATCCTGGTGTTCCTGCGCGGCGCCTACGACGCGACCAATGTGCTGGTGCCCTACGCGAGCGACTTCTATTACGAGGCACGCCCGCACATCGCCGTACCGCGCCCGGGCACCGGCCCCGACGGCGCCATCCGGCTCGATGCCAACTGGGCGCTGCACCCGGCGCTGCAAGCGAGCATGCTGCCCCTATGGCAGGCGGGCCAGTTGGCGTTCGTGCCGTTTGCCGGCACGCGCGACATGACGCGCAGCCACTTCGAGACGCAGGATCACATCGAGCTCGGGCAGGGACCGCAGACCCGCGACTTCAACAACGGTTTTCTCAACCGACTCGTGCAGCAGCTCGGCGACCGCGCGAGGCCCATGGCCTTCACGGCGCAACTGCCGCTGTCGCTGCGCGGGGCCGAGCGCGTGCCCAACATGGCCATGGGCCAGATTGCCCGCAGCGGCATCGACACGCACCAGAAAACGCTGCTTGAGCACATGTGGGACAACACCCCCCAAGCCGCCTCAGTTCGCGAGGGCTTTGCCGTGCACGCCACGGTGATGCGCGACATGCAGGCATCGGGCTGGGAGGCGGAGATGATGGCCGCCAGTCGCGGGGCTATTGATCCGCGCGGCTTCATCGCCGAGGCCGCGCGGGTGGGCGGCCTCATGCGCGCGAGCTTCGACATTGGTTTTATCGACGTCGGCGGCTGGGATACACATGTGAACGAAGCTGGTGCCAACGGCGCCAAGGGTCAGCTCGCCGCCAAGCTCGGCGATCTGGGCCAGGGTCTGGCCGCCCTGGCCCATGCCATGGGCCCGGCCTGGCGCGACACGGTGGTCGTCGTGCTGAGCGAGTTCGGACGCACGTTCCGAGAAAATGGCAATCGCGGCACCGACCATGGCCACGGTACGGTCTACTGGGTGCTGGGCGGTGCCGTGCGCGGCGGACGCATCATTGGCGAACAAGTCACGCTGTCTCCCGACACCCTCAACCAGAACCGTGATGACCCGGTGCTCACCGAAGACCGCGAGGCACTTGGGGGCCTGTTCGCTCGCCTTTGGGGGTTGAGCGTGCAACAGGTGCAAGCCGTGTTCCCAGGCAGCGCGGCGCTGGACTTGCACCTGGTCTGACAGCGGGCGGGACTGCATCCAAGGTGCCGGCTTGGTTCCTGGCCGGCAAACCCGGCACGCCGTGAGTGCCTCTCGTCGCCGCCCGACGACGACAGCCCACCGAACTTCCGCCAGCCCAACCCATGGGCGTGTGATACCGGCATGCTTGGGCACCGCGACGGTTGCGGGCCTCTCATCTAGGTCTTAAAAGCGCCGTCGTCGTATGCCGCGGCAAAGGCCTTCCAGTCCGCCGCGCACGCCTGCGCGCAGTCCTGCGCGGCGGCCACCAGGTTGCGACGCCACTTGCGCCCGCTCGCGAAATCCTGCAAGGCATCCACGGTCGCCGACCCGCCCCGGCCACTGCTGCGCAAATGTGCCCACGCCGTCAATTGCCCCATCGTGCGCAAGGTGCCATCGAGCTCACCCAGCGACTGACTCGACCGGTCCAGCACGACGCGGTCTTCCGAAGGCTGCAGACCGCGCAAGACATATGAGCGCTTCCTCCACTTCAGCGGCTGCAGGAAAGCCATCGACACCGCCTGCATGCGCCGCTGCACGCCCACCACGCGATGCGCGTGCGTGGCCCAATCGGGTTGGTGCGTCGCCACATGTGCAGTCAGCGCCGAAGGCAAGGCCTGTTTGAGGTCGAGCAGATAGTTCGCGTCGGGTGAACCCTTGCCCTGCACCAGGATGACGTAGCGGCTGACGCCCAGGCTGCCCGTGCCCGCGATGCGCCGGGCCACATCCAGAACCGTATAGAACTCCGGATGCGGCTGGCTCGCGGCGAACGCCTCCAGCAGTGCGGCCACTTTTGAGCGCTGTTCGGCGTCGGCGGGAAGGGCCTTCTTGCCATCGGTTCGCAGCAACCGGCGTTTGCCCTTGCGCACCGTGCGCGTGTCGAGAAACGCCGGCCGCTCGCGGTGCTGCAACTCGTCAAGCAAACGCCGCACAGGCCCGTGCGCCGTATCGCGCTCCACCCAGCGCGCTTTGCCGTCGAGCATGGCCTGCGTGTAGGCGTCCATGAAGCCCTTGCAGAGCACCGCGGCATCGTCCGCGCTGGCGTGCAGGGTGTCGGCACCGACCAGAATGCTGGTGATGGCACGCACGAGATCGAGGGTCACAGGTCCCAGTAGGGCCTCGTCAAAATCGTTGAGGTCGAAATACACGAGGCGATTGTCGCCCTTGTAACTGCCAAAATTCTCCAGGTGCAAATCGCCGCACAGCCACGCAGCTGGCGCCTTCGTGAAAAGCCGGGTTGCAGGCAGGCGGTCGTAGAAAAGATGGCAACTGCCGCGCAAAAAGGCGAAACTGCTCTTGCGCATGGCGTCGTACTTGAGCGCAAGACGCTCCGGATCGCGCCCGGCATTGAAGGCGCGGATGGTCCTGACAGGGTCGATCATGGGAGTCGCGTGGAGGATCAAATTCAAATCGTGGTCTGAGGGGTCCAAAGGGTCTGGCGCGGGCGTTTGCGCCAGATGCCCAACGGGTCCGGCGCGCATGATGCATTGTGGGCGCGGCTAACCGAATCGATCAAGATGTTTCCGCAGGCATGACTTCATACACACACGGCTTGTACTCTTGCCCCACTTGCGGCCGCGCGCCACCCGCCGCGAGCGAACGCGCCCATGGGCTCGGGCCGGGCACGCCGTCGATGGGTGACGTCGGTTAATCTTGCAAAAAAGCGGATACCCCTTGGGCTCTGCAAGCTGGATGGAGACAAGACATGGATGCACGAGCCACACCCGCTTCGGCGTTGTACCTGTTCGAGAAATT
>JAKBCY010000172.1 GCA_021807445.1 Pseudomonadota bacterium | reverse complement strand
CTGCACCGGCGTCACGGAAACCACCGTGCCGCAGGTACTGCAAACTTGCGGTGGCTGAACTGGCGCTTGCTGGGCCGGAAATGTCTGCGGCGCATAGGCGCCATTGGTGGAGCCGGTCCTGGCGACCGGCCGCTCAACGCGCTCGCCGCCCGATTCCTGACCATTCACCGTCGCCGTATGACGGCTCGCCGGCCTTTGCTCCTGCCTCCCTTGCGTGGTGGATGGTCGCAAGGACGGGAATTGCGCCGAACTGGGTGCTGCAGGATTCGCATTCGTGACGGCGATCGCCGATTGTGGGTTGTTGCTTGCGCCGGGCGTTTGGCCAGGCGGCGCCGGCATCGAGGCGACGGTGGGCGCCGGAAGGGCACCGCTTGGGGCAGCAGGCGCGCTCAGCTTATAAAGCACGGCTGCCAGCAGGACCACGATGAGCGTTCCGATCGTGCCCGCGGCAATCCAGGCCGCCTTGGGGATCGAGGAACCGGTTGTCGACTGGGGTGGAATGGGATTTGGCATAACGGATCGAGTTGAATAAATGGCGAATGGCGAACCCGCGCGCGCTGCGCGCGAACGGAGGCTGACGAAATCGTGCACTCTTCTTTATAACGCACCAACACCACTGGCGCTGACAGCCCCGCTTGGGCAGTTAACGCCAAGGTCGCCGCCGCATCGACTCAGGCCGCCGCCAGAGCGTGATCCAGGTCGGCGATCAGATCGTCGGCGTGCTCAATGCCGATGGACAGGCGCACCATATCAGGCGTGACGCCGGCCGCCACCAACTCCTGGTCATTCAATTGGCGATGGGTGGTCGTGGCCGGGTGGCAGGCCAGCGACTTGCAATCGCCGATATTGACCAGCCTGGTAAAGAGTTCCAGGGCGTCCTGGAAACGCGCGCCAGCCTCACGGCCGCCCTTCACGCCAAATCCCAGGATGCCGGAGGCCCGGCCGTGCATCAGGCGCTGGCAGATGTCATGATCGGGATGATCAGGCAAGCCCGCGTAGCGCACCCAGGCCACCTTGGGATGCTTGCGCAAATGCTCGGCAATTCGCAACGCGTTGTGGCAAATCCGATCCATGCGCAGCGGGAGAGTCTCGATGCCCTGAAGGATCAAAAAGGCGTTGAGCGGCGACAAGGACGCCCCCATGTTGCGCAACGGCACGACGCGAGCTCTGGCGATGAAGGCTGCCGCACCAAAATGGTGCGTATAGGCCACGCCATGGTAGCTTGCGTCCGGCTGGACCAACAGCTTGAATCGCTCAGCGTACTTGGACCAATCGAACGTGCCCGAATCGACGATGGCCCCACCCACGCTATTGCCATGCCCTCCCAGGTACTTTGTGAGCGAATGCACCACGATGTCAGCGCCATGCTCAATGGGGCGACACAGATAAGGCGAAGGCACGGTGTTATCGACGATCAGAGGAACACCGGCAGCATGCGCAACCGCCGCCAGCGCCCCGATATCGGTGACATTGCCAAGCGGATTGCCGATCGTTTCGCAATACAAGGCCTTTGTGTGCGTATCGATCAATCGGGCAAAGCTGGCTGGGTCGGCCGGATCGGCGAAGCGGACCTCGATGCCTTGGCGGGGAAAAGTGTGGGCAAACAGGTTATACGTGCCGCCATAAAGCCGGCTGCTTGAGACAATATTGTCCCCGGACTCCGCGATGGTCTGAACAGCCGCCGTGATGGCGGCCATGCCCGAGGCAAGGGCAAGTGCGGCCAACCCTCCTTCCAGTGCGGCCACGCGCTCTTCCAGCACGCCAGTGGTCGGGTTCATGATGCGCGTGTAGATATTGCCCGGCACCTTCAAATCGAACAAGTCGGCGCCGTGCTGCGTATCGTCGAACGCGTACGACACGGTCTGGTAGATGGGTGTGGCCACCGCGCGGGTGGTGGGATCGGGCTTGTAGCCCGCATGAATCACTTGGGTTTCGAATCGCATCAAAGTCTCCTCGTGTCGCCAAGGCCAACGCTGATCCACGTGGAACGCCGGTTGCGCCCTAGCCCGGAGCGTAATCCGGCCCAGCCCACTTTCCAAAGAATTTGCGCGAATGAGCTTATTCCACGCGCCGAATCGGATCCGACAGGCTGTCCGGGCGCCCGGCGCGCTGTGCGTCTGTGATGCGGGTTTGGAAATAAGCGGCCGGCGTGCTGCCAAGGGCCTCGCGAAAGACCTTGATGAAGGCACTGACGCTGCTGTAGCCCAGGGAGAGCGAAACGCTCTTGACCGCCTGCCCTTCGGCCAGCCATTCGAGCGACTGGATAAGCCTGGCCCATTGCCGCCATCGCGCGAAGGTCATCCCCGTTTCCTGCACGAACTTGCGGCTCAGGGTGCGGGGGCTTACTTCGGCATGCCGCGCCCACTGCTGCAGACTCCGCGCGCTGGCCGGGTTCGCGAGTAGGGCACGGGCCACGGCGAGCAACCGCCCATCCTCAGGCCACGGCAGCTGGAGCGGCTGCGCGGCGGCTTGCCGCAATTCGTCAAGAAGGACCAGCACCAAGCGCCTTTGTGCGGGGGCGAGCGCGGAGTCGATGGCCCAGCCCACAGCGCGCTGCAGCACCAGCACGGCCAGAGCGGTGGCCTGGAAATTCGCGGGGTGCGCAGGCAGGTCCGCACAAAGATCCGGACGCAGGAAAGCGCCAAATCCGGCAGTGGGCCCGTAGGACTGCACTGCGTGCGGTGCGCCCGGGGGCATCCAGCCAATCGAGCGAGGCACAGCGACGAAGCGTCCCTGTGGCGTCTCCACGGCCACCAGACCTTCTGTCAGCAGGAATAAGGTGCCCCGAGGCAGCACATGGCTCGTGGGTTCGAACGCTTCTTCATTGCGCACGTTCACGACAACCAACTCGGCCCCGTCGGGCCGGTTGATTTGAACGCGGATCGCATCAGACAGTGCCATGGGGCGCAATGCCTGGAACCCAGGCAGGAAATGAAAGTTGCGGAAAGCGGAGTTTGACGACCCCCGACGGGCCACTTGGCTCAAATGAGCTATTCATTGGCATAGTAAAGCAACCACGCCAACCGACCACCCTCTACCATGACAATTTATTGGGAATGCCCCCGCCAGCAGAGGGGCGCAGCGCGCTCGGCGCCTGCTCCCTAGAATCGCAGCCTACAAGGGCCAAGCTCTGCAAGCCAACTGATGGAAGCAAAGGCGGCCGGGCAAGGTCCCCCCGCTCGCCCGTCTTCCCAGACTCAGGATCACGACACCATGCATCGATTGACCGCGCCACCGCGCGCCCTATGGACGGCTCTTGCAGCAGCGATGCTGGTCGGCTGCACCACGGTTGGGCCAAACTTTAAGTCGCCGGCAGCGCCCGCGGTAGACAGCTACACGCGCGCGCCGTCACCCGCGGGCACGGCGTCGGCGCCCACCGCCCTGGGCTCGGCGCAACAACTCGCTGCGGCCCCGGCGGTTGCAGCGGACTGGTGGCGCGGGTTCGGATCGGACAAGCTTGATGCGCTTGTCGCGCGGGCCATGGACAACAGCCCGAGTTTGGCCGCAGCTGAGGCCACCCTGCGCCAGGCACGCGAGACCTATGCAGCGCAAGCCGGCTCCACCTTGTACCCGACGGTGAATGGCAAGCTTGGCGCCAGTCGCAGCGAAATCAACGCTGCAAGCCTGGGACAGAGCAACTCGCGGCAAACCATCTATAACCTGTATAACGCTGGCGTCGCCGTCAATTACAACCTGGATCTGTTCGGCGGCAATCGACGCGCGCTGGAGGCCTTGGCGGCACAGGCTGACTATCAACGCTTCCAGCTCGCAGGCGCGCGCCTGACGCTGGCCGGGAATGTCGTCACCACCGCATTTGGCCAGGCACAGATCGCCTCACAATTGCAGGCGACGCAAGCCATTCTCAAAGCGCAGCAAGCGCAGCTTGACATCGCACGCAAGCGCTTTGCGCTCGGCGCGGCCGCTCGTGCCGACGTGCTCACGCTCCAAACCCAGGTCGAGCAAACCCGCGCCACGCTACCAGCATTGCGCAACAAGCTCGAGCAGGCCGACCACCTCCTGGCTGTCTTGAGTGGCCAGGCACCCGGGGCGGCTGCTATTCCGCATTTCGCGCTCGAAGACTTCACGCTGCCTCGACAGCTGCCGGTCGTCATACCTTCCGAGCTGGTCCGCCAACGCCCCGACATCCAGGCGTCCACAGCCTTGCTGCATGCCGCAACCGCGCAGTATGGTGTGGCTATTTCGAATCTGTATCCGCAGATCAACCTCAGCGCGAGCTTCGGCACGCAGGCGCTTACCACCAGCGCACTCTTCGGCCCCGGATCGATGGTCTGGAATCTGGCTGGCCAATTGGCCCAGCCATTATTCAACGCTGGCCTCAAATCGGGCGCCAATGCGGCCCAAGCCAGCTTGCAGGCGGCGGGCGCCAATTACCAGCAAACGGTACTGCAAGCGCTTCGCAACGTGGCCGACGCGCTGCGTCAGCTTGAAAACGACTCCCAGGTTCTCCAGGCCCAAGCCTCAGCTGATCGGGCTGCCCAAGAGTCGCTCAAGCTCGTCGAGCAGCAGTACCAGCTGGGCGCGGCCAGTTATCTGCAACTGCTCACTGCACAACAACAGGCGCAGCAAACCCGCATTAGCCTCATCGCGGCGCAAGCTGCCCGACTCGCGGACAGCGCCGCCCTTTATCAAGCCATGGGTGGAGGCGTGCTGACCGCGGATGCGCCCTCATCACCGGACGGGGCGCAGCGAAGCGGCCCATCCAAACACTGAGTTTCGTTCGATCAGGTCGCCGCCCAGGCCGCGCGCTGATCTTGACCTTTTACGCGATCAAAAAGAAGACGGAGTGATCAATGACCAAGGGCACCACCAAACGCATGATCATCATGCTTATCATCGCCGCCGTCGTCATCGGCGGGGTGGTGTGGTTTCAACATTTCAAAAGCACGATGATCGCCAAGGCGATGAAGGGCATGTCCAACCCGCCGCAGACCGTGTCGACTACGGTTGCGCGAGAATCGAGTTGGCAGCCAACGGTTGAGGCACTGGGCAATCTTCGTGCGAGCCAAGAGGCCACGCTGAGCGCGGAGGTCAGCGGCTTGGTGACGGCGATCAACTTCAAATCGGGACAAAAGGTGCACGCTGGCCAAGCGCTGGTGGAACTCAACCCGTCGCCGCTGAAGGCGCAACTGGCACAACTCGAGGCCCAGGCGGCGCTCGCCGCGCTCAACCTCAAGCGTGACGAGGCCCAACTCAGGGTGCAGGCGGTCAGCCAGGCTGTCGTGGATACCGATACGGCCGCGCTCAGGAGTGCGCGGGCGCAGGTCGCTGCGCAAAAGGCGCTGATTGATCAGAAAACCATCACCGCGCCCTTTTCTGGGCAACTGGGCATCCGTCAAGTCAACCTGGGCCAGTACCTCGCCCCAGGAACGGCTGCTGTCACGCTGCAACGACTGGATCCCATGGAAGTCGATTTCACCGTGCCCCAGAACCAGATTGATCTGATCCACCTCGGCATGAAGGCTCAGGTCGAAACAAGCGCGGCGCCAGGAAAGGTCTTCGAGGCCACGGTCACCGCCATTGAACCCCAGATCGACACCGCGACACGCAACCTCAAGGTGCGCGCGCGCCTGCCCAACCCGAAGGGAACGCTGCTTCCCGGACTCTTTGCCACCGTGCGTGTGTCCGAAGGCCAGCCGCGCGACTACATCACGCTGCCCAATGCCGCGGTGTCCTACAACCCCTATGGCGCA
>JAKBCY010000171.1 GCA_021807445.1 Pseudomonadota bacterium | reverse complement strand
CTGGTACGCGGCTGCATCTGAGCAACACGCGCCAGCTCAAACCGTCGCAGCGCTGCTCGGCGTGCTGGGAACTCGTTCCCAAGACGCTCGCAGACCGCATGCATGTCTGTCCGCACTGCGGGCACGTCATGCCGCGCGACCGCAACAGCGCAACGGTGGCGCTCATCGACGCGCTCGACACACAACACACGCCTGGAACGGGCGTGGAGGCAAAACCCAAACCTCTACCACGGCAACGGGGCAAGTCCAGGTCTGTGACCCGCGAAACCCCCCGCGACAACGCTATGCGTTGAGCGGCGGGAGAGTTCATCAACTGCGCAGCGGGCGCAGTGCTATGTCGCGCCCCTCCATGCGCTCCGTGACACGAGCGCGCAATTCGTCAGACATCCAAACCGCGCGTACCCTGGTCACTGTGCGACGATACTGCGGTGAACCCTCTTGGTGCCGCTCAGGGTCGCCAGGTATGGGAAAGCCATGGGCAGGAAGAAAGAAGGGACGGCGCATGAGCATATAGGTATGAGCGACACATGCCTGACGCGCAGTGCGCGACCGGTTGCGTTGCGCCGAGACACCGGTTTGAGAGCTCTTTTTGCAATTTCAGCTGTGTTTTCGGTGCATTGCACTGCGCACGATCAAATTGAGCGCTGATCTTCAAGCACGGCGCCTACGAAAGGTGTCCGCCATAAGGTAGCTCCCTATAATCATTCACTCTCACACGTTTCCTTCCCTTCAATGACCTCGTCAAGCCTGCGATGAAAAAGCTGATATTTGCGGTCTCGCTCCTGCTTGCTGCCGGTGCACAAGCCCAAACCGTCACCGGTGATGCGGCAGCTGGCAAAAGCAAAATCTTCATGTGTGAAGGTTGTCACAACGTTGGTGGCGGCTACAAGGCCTCCTTCCCGGATGTCTACTACGTGCCTATGCTCAACGGGCAAAGCGCTGGTTACATCGTGCAAGCGCTGCAGGATTACCGCAGCGGGGCGCGCCGCAATCCAACCATGAAAGCTGTCGCCAGCTCACTGACCGACAAGGAAATGGCCGACATCGCCGCTTATTACGCCCTGCCGAAGGGCCAGAGCGCCAAGTGAGGAACGCATCCATGAAACGACTGTTTGCACAATTGTCCGCTGCATCATTGGTGCTCGCTTTTTCTGGTGCTGTGCATGCTGCTGATATCAAAAAAGGCGAAGATCTGGTCAACAAAGGCGGCTGCATCGCTTGCCACGGCGCCGGACTGGATAAGCCGATCGCCCCCAACTATCCAATCATCGCTGGCCAGTATGAGTCATATCTGTTCCATGCGTTGCAGCAATACCAAACCAAGCACCAAACGCCTTTATATGGTCGCGGCAATCCAATCATGGGTGGCATCGTGGGGCAATACAGCTCGCAAGATCTGCACGATATTGCCGCCTACGTGGCCAGCCTGAAAGGCCCCCTCTATATTCGCGACGAAATGCACTGATCAATCTCGGCACCCATTCTCACAATCGACGCCCTTGGGGCGAATACGTTGTGTTAAATGCCGCGACACCCCGCAAGGTCATTCCTGCGGGGTGTTTTTTTGAGATCGTCGCCGCCGTGAAGGCCTGAGAGTTCAACGGCGCTCAGACGTGGCATGGAGCCACGCTGAGTCGCATCGGTGGACTCCTGCTACCGGCGTCCCGACTCGGTCCGCTAATAGCGCGCTGGCTGCACCGACCGTCGCGTACCGACTTACCCCCAGGAGATGACCTAATGCCCGCGATCCACATTGACATGTTTGAAGGCCGCAGTCCCGAGGTGAAAAGGGAATTGGTGGAGAACATTACCCAAGCAGTGGTCGACGCTCTCAAGTGCTCACCAGAGGCCGTCGACATTATCCTCAATGAGGTGCCCCGCTCGCACTGGGCCACGGGTGGAAAGCTATGGAGCGATCGCCAAGGTTAAATTACCTTCGGCAGGCTGCCCAAGTAGGCGCTCCTGCGAAGCTTGGGCGCATCGGCAAGGCGAGCCCCCGTGGCCGACCAATCACCCAAGCTGCTGCACTCAATCGTCGCAGCTGCACCTCCGCTCAAAAAACCAGGATCGCACGCGCAATGCGGGCTTGGGCGTACGCTGATCCGCCCGCCCGTCGCACTGCGGGCAGACTACGACATCGTCGGTGCGGTCGGTTCCAGAAATCCCTGCGTGATCGAGCATCACGTGCAGGCTGGCCACCCGACGGACAACACGTCTGCCGAGTCCGAAACCATGGCGCCTCGCTCGACCGCCCGATTGAGTCGCACGCATCTTTCTTGCGCTTGTCCCATTGTTGCCTTTGCGAGCGTTGCCCCAATGCGCTGGCGGTGCAGGACAATGGCGCGCATCCAAGCCGCGCACGCCGTGCCATTGCGGTCCCGCGTAACCAAGCAAACGTCAATCCACCGTCACGACGAGCATAGTTCCATGCCAAAAAAATTCCTGCTAAGCCTATGTTCAGCCCTTGTCGTCACATCCGGTATGGCGGGTGCGGCCGAGCCCATGGCCATCACGGTCAGCCGTCTGTCGATGGATACTGCGCTCAAAGCCGCCCAGATGGCCATCCAAACCTGTCGCGCGAAGGGCATCCAGATTGGCGTGACTGTGGTGGATCGAGGCGGCCAGCCGCAGGTGATGCTTCGTGACGTGCTCGCTCCGAACCTCACCGTGCGCGTGAGCGCACTCAAGGCCTACACCGCCGCCTCATTCAACGCGCCGACTTCGGCGTTAAAGGCGCAGGCGCAAAGCAGCCTGGCACATGTACCCGGTTTGCTGTTTTCCGCTGGGGCTGTGCCAATTGCCGCCGGTGGGATCCTGTATGGCGCCATTGGCGTGAGCGGTGCGCCGTCAGGTGGAACTGACGAGGCATGCGCAAAAGCCGGGGCGGCGGCCATCGAACCCGATCTCGAGATGCAATGAGGTTTGGATCCAGCACGTCATTACCCCTGTGCAGGTTTGTAATCCTTCGCCTTTCGCCCTATTTTTCGGCGCGTCGGTCCTGACTACAGTGTCCAGCAAGCTATGCGGGAAGACCCGTCCCGCAAGCTGTGCCTCGTCCAGCACAGCCCATCTTCAGGAGATGACTCATGCCAAAAATGTCCGCTGCGGAAGCCGCCGTCTGCATCCTCGAGAAAGAGGGTATCCACCAAGCCTTTGGCGTTCCAGGTGCAGCAATCAACCCCTTTTACAACGCGCTGCGCAAACGGGCATCCATCGCGCATGTGCTCGCACGGCACGTGGAGGCGGCATCGCATATGGCGGAGGGCTACACGCGCGCTGCAAGCGGCAACATCGGCGTGTGCATCGGAACATCTGGACCGGCGGGAACCGACATGATCACCGGCCTGTACTCAGCCACCGCCGATTCCATCCCCATTTTGTGCATCACCGGCCAAGCTCCGCGCGCGCGCCTGTACAAGGAAGATTTCCAGGCGGTTGACATCGAGTCAATCGCCAAGCCCGTGACGAAAATGTCGGTGACTGTGCGCGAGCCGGCGCAAGTTCCGGGCGTGTTCCAACAGGCGTTTCATTTGATGCGATCCGGCCGCCCGGGGCCAGTGCTGATCGATCTTCCATTTGATGTGCAGGTGGCGCAAATCGAGTTTGACCCCGATTTGTACGAACCGCTTCCCGTACATAAGCCGCGCGCCACACGTGCACAAATCGAGCGGGCACTGGACATGCTTGAGGCGTCCGATAGGCCGCTAATTGTCGCCGGTGGAGGCATCATCAACGCCGATGCCTGCGATTTGCTCGTGCAGTTTGCCGAAATCACCGGTGTGCCCGTGGTGCCAACCCTCATGGCTTGGGGCGTGATCGCTGACGACCACCCACTGATGGCTGGCATGGTCGGCCTGCAGACAAGTCACCGGTACGGCAACGCCAGCATGCTCGCGTCCGACTTCGTGCTCGGCGTCGGCAACCGCTGGGCCAACCGCCACACTGGTTCGGTCGACGTCTACACCAAGGGCCGCAAGTTCGTGCATGTGGACATCGAGCCGACCCAAATCGGCCGTATCTTCATGCCCGACCTGGGCATTGCGTCGGACGCCCGGGCGGCGCTCGAGCTGTTCGTGCAGATTGCCCGGGAGCGCAGGGCCGCTGGCGGCCTCAAAGACCGCAAAAGCTGGGCTGCAGAGTGTCTGCAGCGCAAGCAGACCATGCTGCGCAAGAGCGACTTCGACGCCATACCAATCAAGCCGCAGCGCGTCTACCAGGAGATGGTTGCCGCATTCGGTGACAAGGCGCGTTATGTCACGACGATTGGTCTGTCGCAAATCGCAGCAGCGCAATTCCTCAAGGTGGGCCGACCACGCAACTGGATCAATGCCGGCCAGGCCGGCCCCTTGGGCTGGACGTTACCAGCCGCGTTGGGAGTGCGCGCAGCCGATCCCACGAGCGAAATCGTCGCGCTCTCCGGCGACTACGATTTCCAGTTCCTGATTGAGGAGCTCGCCGTGGGTGCGCAGTTCAAACTTCCGTATATCCACATCGTCGTCAACAACGCCTACTTGGGCTTGATTCGTCAAAGCCAGCGCAATTTTGACATGGACTACTGCGTGCAACTCTCTTTCGAAAACATCAACGCACCGGAGCTCGACGGCTACGGTGTTGATCATGTAAAAGTTGCCGAAGGCCTGGGTTGCAAGGCCATTCGCGTGCGCGACCCAAGCAAGATCCAAGAGGCTATCGCCCAGGCACGTGCCTGGATGGCCGAGTTCGCGGTACCCGTGGTCGTGGAAGTGATTCTTGAGCGTGTCACCAACATCTCGATGGGGACCGAAATCGACAATGTCACCGAGTTCGAGCCGATTCTCGATCTAACCCCAGTGGAGGCCTGAAGCCATGCCTAAGTTCGCAGCCAACCTCACCATGCTGTACACGGATCTGCCGTTTCTCGATCGCTTCGCGGCAGCTTCGCAGAGCGGCTTCAAGGCTGTGGAATTCCTGTTTCCCTATGCCCACACGGCCGATAGCATCCGCGACAAGGCACTCGCTGCAGCAGTACAGATCGTGTTGCACAACCTACCTGCCGGTAACTGGGATGCAGGCGAGCGCGGCATTGCCTGCCTACCCGACCGCGTGAGCGAGTTTCGCGAAGGCGTGGGCCGTGCGATCCACTATGCCAAGGCTTTGGGAGTGTCTCAGCTCAATTGCCTGGCTGGCATCGCACCGGCTAGCGCCAGCGCGCACCATTTGCACGACACGCTGGTGGACAATCTACGATATGCGGCACGCGAGCTGGCCCAACATGGCATGAAGCTCCTGATCGAGCCGATCAACACCTACGACATCCCTGGTTTTTTCCTGAACCGATCGGCCCAGGCGCTAGCCGTGATGGACGAAGTCCGCAGCCCCAATCTCTATCTCCAGTACGACATTTATCACATGCAACGCATGGAGGGCGAACTGGCTGCGACGATGGAAAAATACCTTGCGCGTATCGCTCACATTCAACTGGCTGACAACCCGGGGCGCAATGAGCCGGGCACGGGAGAGATCAACTATCGCTTTCTGTTCCAGCACATCGACCGCATCGGCTATCAAGGCTGGATCGGCTGCGAATACAAGCCGAAAACCACGACAACGGCTGGACTTGGCTGGCTAGCCGAGCCCTGAACAACGACACAACACATACGGAGATCGACATGGCAACTCTCGGATTTATCGGCCTTGGCATCATGGGTGCACCGATGGCGGCGCATCTCCTCACCGCGGGCCACCAGCTCTACG
>JAKBCY010000170.1 GCA_021807445.1 Pseudomonadota bacterium | reverse complement strand
CAGCACTGGTGTCAGACGTGATTTACATCCCGCTCGAGACCCCGTTGCTGGCCGCCGCGCGCGAACGAGGCAACTTGACGGTCAACGGGATGGGCATGCTGCTCAATCAGGCGCGTCGGGGCTTCGAGCTGTGGTTCGGCGCACAGCCGAAGATCAGCGATGAGCTGCGTGCCGCGCTTGCCGCGACATTCTGAGTTGTCCATCTCTCGCCCGGCCATCGCCATGAACGTCTTTGACCAACCCAAGATCGATACCCACTGCCATCTGCTTGACCCCGCGCATTTCCCCTATGCGCCAGACGTCGCGTACCGGCCCGCGGGGCAGGAAATCGGCGCGCAGGGCTATTTCGAGCAGGTCATGGCCTGCTTCAACGTGACCCATGCGCTGCTGGTCGGCCCAAACTCGGGCTACAACACCGACAATCGCTGCCTACTGCACGCCCTCGACACCGGGGGCGGCAAGTTCAAGGGCATCGTCGTGCTGCCGCAGGATACGTCGTTGGAAACATTGGCAGCATTGAAGGCGCGGGGCGTGCTGGGTTTGGCGTTCAACCCGGCGATGTACGGCGTGGCCCACTACGGCGGACTGCGCCCGCTGCTGCAACGCCTCGCCGAGTTGGGACTATGGGCGCAGTTACAGATCGAGGGTGACCAGCTGGTTGAGATGCTGCCCATGCTTGACAGTGTTCCCGATCTGCGATTGATGTTCGACCACTACGGACGCCCCGTTGTGTCGCGCGGCTTGCGGCAGCCGGGGTTCCAAGCGCTGCTTGCACTGGGGCGGGAGAGGCGCGCGGCCATCAAGCTGTCGGGAGAGGCCAAGTTCGCCGAGACCCCTTTTCCCTTTCTCGACGTCGAACCCTACATGGAGGCACTTGTGCAGGCATTCGGCACCGAGCACTGCATGTGGGCTTCCGACTGGCCGTATCTGAAGGCTCCGTTTCGTGTCGATTTCGGACCTATGTTGCGGCGCTGGGAGCGAATGTTCACAGTCGCTGAGCGCCAGCAGTTGATGCATGACACGGCCGCCAGGCTGTTCGAATTCGTCTGACCCAGCACGGCCGCCTGTCTTCCCCATTCGATCATTTTTTGGCATCGCACACGGTCATCACAGTCTCTTCGACCTGGCGCCGTTCATTCTCCAGGCCAGCGTAGCCGGCGGCCATGGATTGCTTGTTCTCGGTTACCCTCTCGGTCGCGTGAGCCTCCAGGATGGGCGTGCAGGCGAAGGGCAAAACGAGGGTTGCCCTTCGCTGTCGGGCGCACCGCTTCGTTGCGTCACAGCACGAAGGCCCCGTCGGGCGAGGCGGGCCCCGGGTTGGTGTATGCCATCGATGGGAGGCAATCGCCTCGAAAGGACCTTCATCAATTCCATGTCGACCGTCCTGCAAGCGGTTATCCCAATATTTCTCCTTATCGGTGCCGGCAACCTCTCGGTTCGACTGGGGTATTACAGGAAGGAGTACCTAGGCGGGATTGCCTCCTTTGTGCTCCGCCTGTGTCTTCCCGCTCTCGTGTTCGGGGCGATCATTGGGTCGCACGGCACGCAGATCATTGACCTACCCTACCTCCTGGCCTACGCAGCCGGCTCGCTTGCCATGCTGCTGCTTGGCATGCTGTGGGCAGCGCGCGTTCGCCGCTGCAGCTTGGGGCAAGCAGCGATTTACGGTCTCGGGATGTCCTGCTCGAACAGCGCATTCATCGGTTTTCCGATCATTCACCAGCTGTTTGGATCGATTGCGTCGTTGAGCCTGGCGCTGACGATGCTGGTCGAGAACAGCATCGTGCTGCCGCTGGCGATGACCCTGGCCAGCGCGGATGGCGCCGGTGCCGCCGGTTTTGTCGACTCACTGCGCAAAATCGTGCGCGCACTGCGCAGCAACCCGATCGTCATTGGGCTCGCGCTTGCACTCCTGCTTAAGGCACTTGGCATGCAGCCACCGGGGCTCGTGCTGCGCGCGATCTCAATCCTGGCCGCCGCCTCGGCTCCCGCTGCCCTTTTTTTCATCGGTGGCTCGCTTGTTGGCATCCGCGTGCGCGGCATGCTCGGCGATGCAGTCTCCGTGGGCGCGGCGAAGCTCGTCGGTCATCCGGCGCTGGTGCTCGGGGCAATGCTGCTGTTGCGCCCGCATGACCCGACCTTGGCCGCGTCCGGTGTCATGCTTGCATCGGCCCCGATGTTCAGCACCTTTCCGATCATCGGGCAGCTGCAAGTTATGGAGGAATTCTGTGCCACCACAGTGTTGCTGACGACGAGCGCGGCGCTTGTTTCGCTGACCACTGCGGCTTGGCTGTTGCACCTTTCGGGGGTTTTCGTGAGATAGCTTCTGTCACTGCTGGCCTCGATCGGCCGCCATCGAGGGCGCAATTCTTGGACGTCAATTCATCCCTCTCGAAACGCCCATGTTCGCGACAGCACGCCAACGCCGGTACGCCACGTTGAAAGCGGTATGGGCATGCCCTCGACAGGCTGCGTCGAGGCGCCGATACGGTGAAATTGCAAGTGGCGGAGAATCTTGGCGAGCCTTGGACTCCGCCCTCTCGCGCAGCGGCTCCTCGACACCTCCTCCCTTCTAATCTCACATCGGGCTATCTGCGCCATTCGTGACCGAATCATTGCTTTAGTGCGCACGGCCCCCGGGCGAGTTGCTCCTGAAGGAATTGGACACATACGCGCACTTTGGCCGAGTGGCTTAATCGCACCGTGCTTGCGGCCCAGATGTGTCCTGGCTGTGAACAGTCTGGCAGGACTGCACGCAGGCGCCCGGCTTGTAGATCCTCCGCGACGTCCCATCGGGCCTGGAGCAGGATTCCGTGACCGTCGTTGCCCCACCCTCGAATAATCTCAGAATTGTTTGAGGACAGTCGACCGGTGACCTTGACTTTCTGGATCCCGGCCGGGCTCGACAGGTGCCACACGCCAAATGCCTGATTGCGGTCGCGCAAGACTAGGCAGTCGTGATGACTTAGCTCGGCGACGCTCTCCGGCATGCCGCGGCGTTCGAGATAGCTCGGCGCTGCGCACAACACGCGGGTGCTGTCGGCGATCCGATGGGCAACCAAATGTGGCTCGTCAACGCTGCCAATGCGAACGTCAAGATCGATATTTTCACTGATCAGATCCACCCTTCGGTCGACCGCGTCCAACGTAATGTCAAGGGTCGGATAACGTTGCGCCAGCATCGACAGGATGGGCCCAATGTGCGTGCGACCGAGCCGGAAGCTGGTCGTCACGCGTAGTACACCCCGCGGCTCCATGCGTGCGCCGGCGACCGCTGATCCCATCTGGTCGACACCTTCGAATATTTGCTGCGCCGAGGCATAGACCCGCTCACCATCATCGGTCACAGTGACACGCCGCGCGGTCCTATGAAAAAGTGTGACTCCCAGTGCCTTTTCCAGGATCGCAATGCGCTTGCTCACGTAAGCCGGAGACATTCCCAGTTCCGTTGCAGCCGCGGCAAAGCTGGCCTTGCGCGCCGCCAGACAAAACACTTGCAAGTCGGTGAGATGGAATCGGAGCATCACGATACGTGGAGCATAACGCCACGTTGTGCGCATTGATATGCGAAATTGTCGTCTATATAGTGAAGTTACCGGAGCACGCTTAACTCGCGCCGAGGCTGATGACAGCCGTGGCTGGTGAGGGCACGTAGCGGCTAACAAACGATGGAGCCATGATGGATTTCGCGCTGAACGATGAACAGAGGATGATGATTGAGACCGTGCGTCGCTTCATCAAGGAAGAGCTCAGGCCGCTCGAGACCGCGATCGAGGAAAGCGGTCAACTTGATCCGGATATCGCACGCAGGGTGCACGAAAAATCAAAAGCGCTGGGCCTGTACGCGTTGAACATTTCCGCCGAATACGGTGGGGGCGGGCTAAGCACTGTCGACCGCATCCTCTGCGAAGAGCAGTTCGGTCATACCAGCGACATCTTGATCCGGCGCGCCTTTGGCAACGTCTACGAGCCTCTCCTCGAGTGCAAGGGCAGTCAAGTAGATCGCTGGTTGAGGCCTACGGTGCGTGGCGAACGCACCTGCTCGATTGCGATTACCGAACCCGGCGCCGGATCCGACGCGCAGGGCATTAAGACCCACGCGCAAAAATCGGGCGAGGGCTGGGTGCTCAATGGCAGCAAACACTTCATCAGCGACGGCGAATGGAGCGATTTCTTTCTCGTCTCGGCCAAAACCGGAGAGAGCGAAATCTCCATGTTTATGGTTGACAAGGGCTTGCCGGGCTTCACGCTTGGGAAGGATCAAAAGATGATGGGCCTGCGCGGAACACCCCATATCGAACTGTTCTTCGAGAACGTACCCTTGGAACACGTGACGTTGCTGGGCGAACAAGGTCAGGGGTTCAAGCTGGCGATGGGCGCGCTCAACGTCGTGCGCTTGGCTCAAGTGGGTGCGCGCGCGGTCGGCAAGGCCAGTCATGTGCTGGAATTGATGTCAGCGTATGCCGACGATCGAACGCAGTTCGGTCGCCCCATCGCCCAGTTCCAGATGGTGCAGCAGATGCTCGCGGACAGCATCATCGAAATCAACGCCGCGCGCCTCATGGTGCTGCGGGCAGCATGGATGATCGATGCCGGTCTTGACGCACGCGATGCGATCTCCATGGTCAAGGTGCTGGCTGCCGAAACCCTGGGCCGAGTGGTGGACCGCGGCGTGCAGGTTTTCGGCGGCATGGGGTATTGCAAGGAGCTTGCAATCGAACGGTACTACAGGGACGCGCGCGTATATCGCATCTTCGACGGTACATCCGAGATCCATCGCTCGGTGCTCGCGAGAAGCCTGCACAAGCATGGAGCAGCCCTGTTCGACCTTCACCGGTGAGGGGAACGCGATGCAATCGAAATTCCTATCGGCCGAAGAATCGGTCGCGATGATCCAGAATGGTGACACCGTGGCCCTGATGGGCGGCGGTGGCGGTCTGATGGAAGCTAGCTGTTTGTTCCAAGCCTTGGAAACGCGATTCCTGAGCACAGCGCAGCCACGCAACCTCACGGTCGTGCACGCCTTGGGCATCGGCGACAAGAAAGACCGGGGCATGAGCTGTTTCGCGCACGAGGGATTGGTGCGCAAAGTGATCGGAGGGCATTGGGTGTGGTCGCCGCGCATGCAGCAACTCGCGCGCGACGAAAAGATCGCGGCCTACATCCTTCCAGGAGGAGTTTCCTCCCAACTCATGCGCGAAATTGGTGCTGGCCGGCCCGGGCTGGTCACGCATGTCGGCTTGGGTACGGTGTGCGATCCACGTCTTGGGGGTGGGCGTATGAATGCGAGCGCCGACGAAGATCTCGCTGAGTTGATGACCATAGACGGGCGGGAATACCTGCGCTACAAACCGTACGTGGTGAACGTGGCGCTCGTGCGCGCATCTGCGGCGGATGAGGACGGCAATATCAGCTTTGAGCAAGAGGCTGCAAACCTCGACGCCACCGCAATTGCGCTCGCCGCGCGCGCTTGCCGCGGCAAGGTAGTCGTGCAGGTCCGGGAACGCCTACCGCGTGGAGCGTTGAGTGCCCGCCAGGTCCGCATCCCGGCCGCCTGGGTCGACGCCATCGTGGTCGATCCCGAGCAACGCACCAGCTATGCGGTGGCCCACGACCCGGAGCTAACGGGCGAACTCGTAGGTGCGGCGCGGCGCGAAGCTGAGGCGCGCCACGTGAGGCCGTCGGACGAGCCATTCACCGAGCGCCAGGCCGTGGCAAGGCGCGCTGCTTGCGAACTGGTCGAAGGCGCAGTCGTCAACTATGGTGTCGGTGTGCCCGATGCGGTCGCCAGATTGGTCGCGCAGCGCGGTGA
>JAKBCY010000169.1 GCA_021807445.1 Pseudomonadota bacterium | reverse complement strand
ATGGGAAGGCGTACCGACAGCATGCTGCCAGGTGGTTGCGCCTGCATCAGATCGCCGCGGTTCGCCACGAGGCGCGCAGCGTCGCCAAGAGTCATCACCTGGGCGAGCACGGCGCAGACGAATTCGCCCACGCTGTGGCCGATGAGTGCCGCAGGTTGAGCGCCCCGTGCCAGCCAGCTCTGTGCCAATGCATATTCAAGCGCGAACAGCGCGGGCTGCGTGACGGCGGTCTGGGTCAGGGACGTGCCATCGCGCATTTGCGCTGGTAAGTCGAAGGGAAGATGCGGGGCAAGAGCTTCCAGTGCTGCGTCGAACGCCGCGCGGAAGGCTGGGTCGGCCTCATAAAGGCCGCTGCCCATGCCCGGGTATTGCGCACCTTGGCCCGAGAACAACCAGATCTGCGGCGGTGCACTGCTGCCGATCTGGCGCTTCACCCGCAACGTGTGACTCGGCGTCTGGAGGGCGTCGACGGCTTCGCTGGCGTTCGAGGCCACGACGCACATGCGGTGCGCGAAGGCGCTGCGGCCGACTTGCAGGGTGTGGGCGGCATCCGCCAGGTTGGTATTCGGATGGGCGCCCAAATGTCCGGCGAGCTCTCCGGCCATGGCATCGAGCGCTGTGCCAGTCTTGGCTGAGAGCATCAGTAGCTGGGGGCCAGCTGGGGCCGATGAAGCGGGCCGTAGGGGAGCCTCTTCCATCACCACATGGGCATTGGTGCCGCCGACGCCGAAGCCGCTGACGCCAGCGCGGCGCGGCTGCTCACCGCGCGGCCATGGCGTCAGGGCGCTGCATACGGTAAACGGACTGCCGTCAAATGCGATGCGCGGGTTGGGTGTTGCATAGTGAATGCTGGGCGGCAGTCGGCCAGTGGACAGCGCCAATGCGGTCTTGATAACGCCTCCTGCGCCAGCGGCGATGACCATGTGACCCACGTTGCTCTTGAGCGATCCGATGCCACAAAAGCCCACGTCTTCCGTGTGCTCGCGGAAGGCGCGGGTGAGGGCTGCGACCTCGACGGGGTCGCCCATCGGTGTGGCGGTGCCGTGAGTTTCCACATAGCTGATGCTGCGGGCCTCCACCTGCGCGTCGCGCAGCGCAGCTTCAATCACTGCAGCTTGGCCGTCGATGCTGGGAGCGGTAAAGCTCGCCTTGTCGCGCCCGTCGTTGTTCACGGCGACGCCGCGGATCACAGCCAGCACCGTATCGCCGTCGGCCAGCGCGTCAGCTAGGCGCTTGAGCAGAACAACGGCGGCGCCGTCAGAAAAGACAGTGCCTTTAGCCTCTGCGTCGAAACTGCGGGTTCGACCGTCGGGCGACAACATCGCGCCTTCCTGGTAGAGATATCCGCTGCGCGGCGGGCATGTGATCGAACTGCCGCCAGCCAGCGCCATGTCGCACTGCCTGGCGCGCAGCGCAAGCACTGCCTGTGCGATGGCGACGAGCGAGGTGGAGCACGCGGTATTGACAGCAACAGCCGGCCCGGTGAGATTGAGCCGATGGGCCACACGGTTGGCGACGTAGTCCTTTTCATTGCCGAGCATCACCTGGAAGGCGCCGAGGCCATTGACGAGATCGGGCCGATGCTGCAGGTGGTTCTGGAAATAGGTGGCGTTGTGCATCCTGGCGAATACACCAACCGGGCCGTGCGTGGCATCTGGTGCATGCCCTGCACGTTCCAGACATTCCCAACACAGTTCAAGGAAGACGCGTTGCTGCGGATCCATCAATGCGGCTTCGCGTGGGGAGATGCCAAAGAATGCGGCATCGAACTGCTCCACGCCATCAATCACGCCTCGGGCTTTGACGTAGTCCGGGTCGTCCTTCAGTGTGGCGGGGATGCCCGGGTCAAGGTCAGAGTCCGAAAAATGCGTGATCCCGTCGCGGCCTTCACACAGCATCGACCAGAAGGCTTCGACGTTGGCGGCGCCGGGGAAGCGCCCGGCGGATGCGATGATCGCGATGGACTCGTTGCCCGCGCGGGCCGGGCCATGGGCAAGCGAGGCGGGGTGGGCAATGCGACGCATGTCAATCGCTGCGCCATCACGGCGTCCGGAGGCCGCGCGTGCCAGGCCTTGCGGCGTGGGCTGGCTGAAAAAGGCGTTGGTCTCAAGTGCGATGCCATGCTGCGCCAGCAGCGCCAGCACTTTGAGCACGCACAGAGAGTCACCGCCGAGGTCGAAAAAATTATCCAGACGACCCACGGGCTCCACGCCCAGAACCCGCGCAAAGGCGTCGCACATGCGCGCCTCCGTTTCATCGCGTGGGGCTTGATAAGGCTGCGCCAGATCGGGCCGCGTATCCAGGGGATCGGGCAGCGCGACTGCGTCAAGCTTGCCGTTTGGCGTGATCGGCAGCTTGTCCAGCCACGTGAATGCGGCGGGAACCATGTAGTCGGGCAGGCGCGCCGCCAGGTGCGCGCGCAGCGCCGGTGTGGGCACGGCGTCTGCCTTGGCCACGAGGTACGCGAGAAGCCGGGCGTGACCCGAAGAATTTTTACGCGAAATGACCACGCAAGATTTCACCTGCGGGTGCTCCAGCATGCGCGCCTCAATCTCGCCCGGCTCGATGCGGAATCCGCGAATCTTGATTTGCGCGTCGGCGCGGCCGATATAGTCAAGGTTGCCGTCCGGTAGCCGTCGCACCAGGTCGCCGGTGCGGTAAAGGCGTGCGTCGTCCTTGGTGAACGGCGGTGCGTTCACGAAGCGCTCGGCTGTGAGGTCGGGTCGCCCGAGATAGCCCGTGCCAAGACCCAGCCCGCCGACGTAGAGTTCGCCAACCTCACCCGTCGGCAGAGGCTGCATCTGCGCGTCCAGCACATGCACCGTGGTGGCATTGACTGGCATGCCGATCGGGATGCTGTGCGCATTGACCGATAGCTCACGAGGGATGGCGTATGTGGTGGTAAACGTTGTGCATTCCGTTGGGCCGTAGCCGTTGATCAGTTGGGTGTCGGGCAGCGCCGCAAGAGCCTTGCGTACATGCGGTACAGACAGGGCCTCACCGCCGGTGAGTAGTTGGCGCAGGCCGCAGAGCTGTGCCGGCGCGTCGTCGATTACTGCGTTGAAGAGTGCTGCGGTTAGCCAAGCGGAATCGACCGCATGCGTGCGGATGGTGCGCGCGAGCCCCGCGGGGGTCGGCAGTTCCTCGTCATGCATCACGCAGCAGCCGCCGTTGAGCAGAGGGCCCCAGATTTCCAGCGTGGAGGCATCGAACCCCAGGGGTGCTGCATGCAGCATGCGCGTTTGGGGCCTCAAAACCATGAAGTTGGGCTCAAGCACCAGGCGCAGGACCGCCGCATGCGGAATGCCGATGCCTTTGGGCACACCGGTGGAGCCGGAGGTGAACATGACATAAGCCAGAGCCATGCTCGGCGCGTGTGTGGCGGGCGACAGGCGCGGGTCTTCCTGAACGGAGCTGTCGATTCGCACCACGGCGGCGTGTGCCCCGAAGGGCTGCGCGTGCGCGGCGATCGTGATGACGAGTCGCGCTTGCGCGGTCCTCAGCATGTGCATCGTGCGCTCGGCCGGAGAGCTCGGATCGAGTGGAAGGTAGGCGCAACCACATTGCAGGACGGCAAGAATGCTGACGATGGCGTCGAACGAGCGCGGAAGCGCCACGCCCACAACCTCCCCGGGCTGGATGCCACACCCGCGCAGACGTGTTGCGAACGCATCAGCATTGGCCTGAAGTTGGTCGTAGCGCAAGGTCTGCGTGCCATGCACGAGAGCAGCACGGTCACCATGCCGCTCCGCGGCCTGCGCGAATGTGTCATGCACGGTTTGCGGCAAATCCGCAGTGGTGCGGTCGTGCGCGGTCATGAGCATCCCCCTTGGGCTCTGGCACCACCGCACCGCATTGCGGCTGATACGCAGGCTAGTAATCGATTCGCAGCTGTCCGCGCCATGCCTGTTCACAAGGCATTCGGCTGGCAAAAAACTGATTGAACCGATGAACATCAGTCTAGGGCGCACGGCCGCAGATTTGTGCCCCCTGAATGGGGTAACGCCTGCAGGATTAGGCGGCCGCATTCACTGGGCGGTGGAGCACAAAAGGGCTTCCGGATGGTGCGCGGCGTCGGCCGCTGAGGCGCCAACGCGGACTCCGGGCCTCATTTGTTGCGGCCAGCTTTCAGTACGCGTAATACCCGTAGGGTGAAGAGGCCGAGGGTGTGCGCGACTGATTGAGGAGGGTCATGACGATGGCGCTGTCTTCAAGGAGGGACAGCGCTTGTTGCACCGATCCCTGATGCGTCTTGCCCGCATGCACGATCAGAACGATCTGCCCCATTTGGGGGGCAAGCGCACGGGCCTCTGCTGACGCGAGCAGGGGCGGCGCGTCAAAAATGACGATGCGCTCGTCCTGGTGGGCTGCCATGCGATCGAGAAAGGCCGTCATGGCATGGCTGCTGAATATCTCGGTTGCGCGGTCGTCATGTGTTCCTGCAGGCAGGAAGGTCAACTTGTCGACATTGGTGGCGAGTTCCACTTCGGACAGGTCCAGGGTGGAGTCGAGGAGAAGGTCAATCAGGCCTCGGCGCTCCTCCCGCAACCCTAGGCGGTTGGCCGCTGACATGCGCGTGGCGTCGGCATCAACCAGCAGCACGCTGCGGTTCATCTCCATGGCCATGCTCATCGCCAGGTTGATCGAATTGAAGGTCTTGCCCTCGCCAGGAAGACTACTCGTGATCATGATGAGGTTGCCGCGATCCACCGGGTCGATGCCCTTCCGACCTTGAGCATTAGTCAGAAGCGGGCGCTTGACGCCTCGAAATTCGTCCTGCAAGCGCGAACGCGGTGCGCCTGGGATGAGGAAGCCAGCCTGCTCCAGGCCTTGCAAGTCGATTTCGAAGCGGTGCTTGGCCGGTTCCAGCGGTGGCGTGGGGACGGGTACGTCTTGCAGCACCCCGACCAGCGATGCGGGCTGAGTCGGGCTGAGCGTTGCCGATTCGGCGTCGTGTGCCCATGGCATCTCCACTCCGGCCTTGCGGAGTTGTTCGAGGCGTTTGCTGGCCTGTTCGATTGTGCTCACGGCGCGTTCCTTAATGGATCAGGTGAAGCATATTGACTACCGTCCAGACCACGAACACGACGACCAATACGCCCGAGCCGAGCATGAACATTTGCTGGTTACGCCGATCCAGGGCCGTAGCAAGGGGGGTCGGCACAAGCGTGATCGCTCCCAGAACGGGTCGCTCAGTGGTTTCACGCAATTGCCTGGCATTGCGATAGGTGGGAACGAGCAGGACAAGCAAGTACGTCGTGAGCAGGCCCAAGAACGTGGCCACGAGCAACACGAAGGCAATCAGGAATGTGCGGCGGGGAAACAGCGCGGCGGGAGCGAGGCGTGGCGGATCAACGATGCGAAAATAATCAAGTCGGCGGCTGTCGTCTTGGTTGCGCGAAAGCAATGCCGCTTCGCGGCGTTGCACCAATTTCTGGTAGTTGTCGTTGAGGACCGTGTAGTCGCGATTGAGTTGGAGGTATTGCTCGTCAAGCTTGGGCATTTGCGTCGCCTGCGTCCGCAATTGCGCCAAGCGTGACTGCACGTCGCCCATCTGGGACTGCAGCGCCGCCACGCTGGCGTCGGCCTGCGCCAGCGTGATGCGCAATTGTTGATAGATCGGGTTTGTCGCTTCGGAATATTGCGGAGAGGCGACCGGCGTCAGCGGCCCCGCGGCGGCTTTTCTGCTTTCCTGCTGCTGGCGTTCGCGCTCCAGGCGAGCTAGCGTTTGGCGGGTGGCGATGACGTCTGGGTAGGCATCGGTATAGCGTTGCAGCAGATCATCTAAGCGCTTGCGTTGCGCAGCAATGCGCATA
>JAKBCY010000168.1 GCA_021807445.1 Pseudomonadota bacterium | reverse complement strand
CGCCCACGCTCCTAGGCGCGCCATGAGCGCCTGCACACGCCGATAGCCGAAGTGCAGGTACCGCAGCGACAGCGTGCTCATCGCGCTCAGCGCCAGCCTATCCTTCTCAGCGCAGCGGTCGCGTAGTTGTCTTGTCCGCGCGATGGCCAAGGGCCGCGGAAATGGCCGCCGCCGTCTCAATCACCTTGCCGAGCCAGTCTTCCTGCAAGCGATCCGCCGGTGCTGACAGCGAAAGGCCTGCGATCAGCTGGCCGGAATCGTCGTAGATGCCAGCGGCCATGCAGCGCACGCCAAGTTCCAGCTCCTCGTTGTCGCGCGCGTAGCCCAGTTGTCGCACGCGCACCAACTCTCCCTCAAGCTGGGATGCATTCGTGATGCTGTTGCGCGTGTGCCCAACGAGCCCAGTGCGCATGGCATAGGCCCTCACGCGTTGCGGATCCTCACCCGCAAGGAACAGTTTGCCCACCGAGGTGAGATGCAACGGCGCATGCCCGCCGACTGTTCGTACGACCTGCATCCCTGAGCGCTCACTGTAGGCACGTTCGATGTAGACAATTTCGTCGCCCTGGCGCATGCTCAGGTTGACGGGTTGATGCGTCAGCCGGTGAAGCTCGCGCATCGGACCCAACGCGACGTCGCGCACATTCAGCCGGGCCTTCACCAGGTTTCCCAGCTCAAGCAAGCGCATGCCAAGCTGGTAGACGCCCGGCTCGCAGCGATCAATCAGCCGCCCAGTCGCCAAGTCGTTGAGAATGCGGTGTGCGGTCGACGTATGCAAGCCAGTGCGCTCGGCGATGGCTTTCAGGGGCATGGGCTCAGAGTTGCCAGCCAGCACATCCAGAATTGCGAACATGCGCGCAACGACCTGGATAGCTGGCTGCTCGCGTCGGTTGCTGTCGGTGGATTTCATGATTTTTCATTTTATATCGTGAAATAGCCAACTGTCATCCGAAATCACGCTGCGCCGCAAATCGCTTGGAAAACGGGCGCCTTGGGCTTGGGCTCTTGTGCGCATCAAAGACGCTCGGGGCTCCGCGCCATAGCCCCGGAGCCTTGGCGGTCTCCCAGGAACTGCTCAATATGCGTAGCGAAAGAAAAGGAAGCCCACGTTGCCGTTATTCGGCGACCCGTTGAAGCGCGGCAGGAAAGCGCCATACATCGTGAGATCGCCATAGCCCACCGAGGCCATGGGTAAGACGATTGGAATCGGAAAATTCTTCGCGATATCGGCGCGTGATGTGATGCCCGCCGTATACCCTGCGCCGAGCTTGAAGCGCCCGTCGAAAGGATGCCAGAGCCATTGCTTGGCATAGCCGACGACCGGCTCGGCATTCCAATGCGAGTCGGAGAAGATCAGTGCATACACCAGTTCCTCATTGCCGTTGGCATCCACGAGGTGCTTGCCCCAACCCAAGCCCCAGGCGCGCGCGTTGAGTACCGAGCGCTTGGCCTCCGTGTAGGTGCTTGGATCGTGCCATGTGTAGCCGGTGACGTACAGGTCCGGCGACCCATTGTTGTAGATGTTCAGGAGGTTTTGCGATGCGCTGTGCGCCCAGCTCTGCACGCTGGAGAGTCCGAATGCCTGGCAGGACGGTGGCAAGAGGAGTCCGGTGCCGAGCAACGCGGCGAGAAAGGCATGGCGCATGGGATAGGGATGAGTGCAACGTCAGCCGACGGATTCTATCCAGTAGCCATCCTTCAAGATTTCATAGGGGCGAAAGCGCGATTTGTAGGCCATCTTCTTACTGGTGGCGATCCAGTAGCCGAGATAGGCGTGGGGTAGTTGCATCGCGCGCGCTTGCATGATCTGCCACATCACGTTGTAGGTGCCATAGCTCGTTCCGGGGTCACCAGGTTCGTAGAACGTGTAGACGGCAGAGAGGCCATCCGAAAGCAGATCGACGATGGAAACCATCTTCAGTGGACCAAGCCTGCCATCCGCTTGTGGCGGCTCGCGAAACTCCACGAGCCGTGTATTCACCCGACTTTGCAGGAGAAACTGCGTGTACTGATCAATGCTGTCTTGATCCATGCCGCCACCAGCATGCCGCTGTGCTTGGTAGCGCAAGTAGAGCGCGTAGTGTTCGGGCACGAATCCCAACTTGAGCACGGTGGCCTGCAGCGCGCCATGCCGTGCCCACACTCTGCGCTGGGCGCGGCTGGGCGTGAAGCGCTGCGCCAGTACACGAAGAGGAATGCAGGCTTGGCAGCTGTCGCATTGGGGTCGGTATGTGAACAGTCCGCTACGGCGAAAGCCCGCTTGCACCAAGGTCGTATAGATGTCGGCGTTGATCAAGTGGTTCGGAGTCGCCACTTGGGAGCGCGCTTGCCAGCCGTGCAGATAACTGCATGGGTAAGCTGCAGTTGAGTAGAACTGCAGCTCGGTGAACGGGAGCTCCTTGGGGTGGGTCACAGCCAGGACGCGCAATCGTGTTGGAATTGCGACCAATCATACTGCCAGCATTTCGGGCCCGCGATCGTCAGCTTTTGGCGCAGCGTCTGCAGGAATTCTGCTCTGGGACGCGGTCGCGCTCCCATACGGGCTAGGTGTGCGGTCTGCTGTTGACAGTCGATTGGGCCGAGTCCATGCCGCAGGCAAAACCCGCACAACGCCATCAGCAACAGTTTGGAGCCGTCCCCCACGCTGGTAAACATGGACTCGCCAAAGACCATGCCGCCCAGCGCCATACAGTACAGCCCTGCTGCAAGCTCGCCGTTGTGCCAAAGCTCGAAGCTATGCGCCAGCCCCTCCGTGTGCAAGGCACAGTAGGCCTCGATGACGGCCGGCACGATCCACGTTTCCGCCGTATCTCGCCTCGGCGCCGCACATCCTTGCATGACGCCGCGGAAATCACGGTCGACATGCAGTTCAAAATCGGCATGCGCAAGGACGTGGCGAGCCGATTGCCGCAGCGAGCGCCGCACGACAAGCTCGCCGGGCTCGAGCACCATGCGCGGGTCAGGGCTCCACCACATTGGAGGCTCGCCGGAGCCAAACCAAGGGAAGATTCCCTGCGCGTAGGCTGCCTTTAGGGTGGCCGTGTCCAGACGCCCGCCCACTGCCAGCAGGCCAGGATAAGGCGAGTGCGCAGGCAGGGCCAATTCAGGGTCGGGAAACGGAGCGCCAGGGTGCAGGCGCGTGAGTGTCCATCTCATGAGGGAGGCCAGCGACTGCGGTGTGGGTGGAGACAACAAATGCTCATGGGGGAACTGCTCATGCGGTATTCTCCCTTCATCCGCGTTCCATCCTACACACTGCGCCCAATTCCCATGCTGATTTATCGTCTGGACGGTGTCACACCGCAGGTCTCCGCTGAAGTCTTTATAGCCGATACGGCGCGCGTGATCGGGCGTGTAAGTTTGGGTGCCCGTGCGAGCGTCTGGTTTGGAGCGGTCGTGCGCGGGGATAACGAGCCCATCGTGGTCGGGGAGAACAGTAATGTTCAAGATGGTGCGGTGCTCCACACGGACCCCGGTTTTCCGCTCCAGATTGGATCCGGCGTGACAATCGGTCATCAGGCCATGCTGCACGGCTGCACGGTGGGTGATGGCAGCCTCATCGGTATTCAGGCCGTGGTGCTCAACGGAGCACGCATCGGGCGCAATTGCCTCGTCGGCGCCGGCGCCTTGGTCACGGAGGGAAAGGAATTTCCGGATGGTTCGCTGATCATTGGTTCACCGGCGCGCGCAGTGCGCGAACTGACGCCCGAACAGATTGCTCGCTTGCGGGCAAATGCGGAAATTTACGTGGAAAGGGCACGGCTTTACCGTACGTCGCTACAAGGCGTTGGCGGCACGCCATGACGGACACCCTGCTCAAATTCATGCTCGGCGCCGGCCACGTGCGTGGCGTGGTGGTGCGACTGGAATCGGTTTGGCAGGAAATGCGCAAACGCCGTCAACACGATTCTCTGGTGCAGAATCTTTTGGGTGAAATGACGGCAGCCGCGGCCTTGCTTGCTGGCAGCCTCAAGTTTGACGGCTCCCTCATCCTGCAGATCCAGGGCGATGGGCCTTTGCGCCTTGCAGTCGCGGAATGTCAGCCGGACTTTGGGCTGCGGGCGACCGCCAAGGCCGACACTCATGCTGCCGGCACCTTGACTGAACTCGCCAACGCGCATGGCATGGGGCGTTGCGTCATTACGCTCGACCCACGGACCAAGGACCAGGGTCAGCAACCGTATCAGGGTATCGTGGCGTTAGCCGACTCCGATGGTCAAGCGCTGAGCGATCTGGGTGCTGTGTTGCAGCAGTATCTCGCCCAGTCCGAGCAGATTCCGTCATGGCTCCTGTTGGCGGCGGGCGAGCAAGCGGCCTGTGGTCTGCTGCTGCAGCGCATGCCGGATTCTGGGGGGACGGCAGGGATGGCCAGCCGCGGCGCGGAGGCGGACGAGGATTTTTCCCGTACAGTGCATCTCGCATCCACACTGGGTCGCGACGAATTGTTGCAGAGCCAGCCGGAGGCTCTGCTGCGTAAGTTGTTCTGGCAGGAGGAGCCCCGGGTGTTCAGTCCGCAGACCCCGCATTTCCACTGCACCTGCGGGAAGAAGCGTGTGGCCGATATGCTGCGAGTGCTGGGCCAAGACGAGGTGGAATCCGTGCTCAAGGAGCAGGGTGAGGTGGATGTGACTTGCGAATTTTGTGGTGCCCGCTACGCATTTGACCTTGTGGATGCGGCGCAGTTGTTCCGTCCGGACGTCAACCAACCCCCTGCCTCGCCTCATCCACAATAATTCGAGCGCCCGTCGGCTGCTTATCCGCTGCGGATGCCAATGCCGTGTGCAAGGAAAGCTGGGGCTGTAGTTGCTGGCGCTGTTGGACGGACTTAGAGCTAAGCGGCCCTCGGATGGCGAGGAGCAGCGCCTATGCCAGATCGTGTCACCACGCAATTCTGATCCACATCCGATCCAGGCAGAGAATGACCACAGCCGGAGCTAAATTGCTTGGTCGCCGATCCGGCGCAGCGTGATGAGCATCCCACTGAGTGCAAGCGCCATGCACGCTCCCCCGTCGTGCCCGTCCCCAGCGCGCGGATGCGGGGCGGTAGGATCAGCGCTGCGCGTGTGGGTTGGGTGTGTGCCGGTAGATTGGTGCGGCCGGTGAGCTTGCCACAGCGGCGGGCGGGAGTGGGCTGGAGGCGGGCAGGATCTGCACGAAGATTTCATCGGGCTTGACCATGCCCATCTCGCGCCGCGCCCGGTCCTGTACGGCCTGTTTTCCGTGCCGAAGGTCGCGTGCTTCGTCCTCTAAGCGCTGGTTTTGCAAACGAGCCTGCTCGTTAGCCTGGTACTGGGCAGCGAGATTGGCACGCAGTTGGCGCACGCGCGGCCAGCTGCGTTCGCCAAACCACAGCGGCCACTGCAAAAGCAGCAGCACGGCGAGCAATACAAGGGTGACCCAGCGCATGGCCCTCACGTCGAAAATCCGCAGGTCCTGCCGTTTTGCGGCTCAGCGCAGGTTGTAGAAAGTCGCTCGGCCAGTGAACCGCGCGACGTCGCCGAGATTCTCCTCGATGCGCAGCAACTGGTTGTACTTGGCGATGCGATCCGAGCGCGACAGCGAACCGGTCTTGATCTGCCCGGCGTTGGTTGCCACGGCAATGTCAGCAATGGTTGTGTCCTCGGTCTCACCCGAGCGGTGAGAGATCACCGCCGTGTACCCGGCGCGCTTGGCCATCTCGATGGCCGCGAAAGTTTCCGTGAGCGTGCCGATCTGGTTGACCTTGATCAGGATGGAGTTGGCAATACCTTGCTCGATCCCGCGTTGGAGGATCTCCGTGTTGGTGACGAAGATGTCGTCGCCCACCAGCTGAATTTTCTTGCCAAGCTCCGTGGTCAGGTGTTTCCAACCATCCCAATCCTGTTCTGCCAAGCCGTCTTCAATGGAC
>JAKBCY010000017.1 GCA_021807445.1 Pseudomonadota bacterium | reverse complement strand
TGTCGCCCTGGGCCTGCGCCACCACGCGCGCCTCATAGCCCTCGGCTTCCTGCACCAGGCGCGATGCCGTGCCCTTGGCGCGCGGCACCACGTCATTGGCGTACGCCTGCGCGTCGTTCTTCATCCGCTCGCTGTCCTGGCCCGCCTTGACGGCGTCGTTGAACGCTGCCTGCACCTGTTTGGGCGGCTGCACGCTTTGCAGGGTGACGTTGGTCACGAGGATGCCCGTCTTGTAGCGGTCAAGAATGGCCTGGACCCGATCCTGCACCTTGGTGGCAATCTCGCCCCGACCCGCATACAGCACGTAGTCCAGCGTCTTGCGGCCCACCACCGCGCGAATGGCAGTTTCGGCAGCCTGCGTCACGACATCATCCGGGCTGCGGTTGTTGTACAGGTAATCCACGACGTTGCTGATGCGATACTGCACCGCCAAGCGGACGTCGACGATGTTCTCGTCTTGCGTGAGCATGGCCGATGCGGGCAAGCCTGTGCTGCGCATTTCCCCGCCGCGGCCAACGTCCACCGAGCGCACCTGTGACACGTTGACGATTTCCTCGGCCCCGATCGGATACGGCATGCGCCAGTGGAACCCTGCCTCTTCGATATAGGCCAGCTTGCCAAAGCGCGTGACCACCGCCTGTTGGCCTTCCTGCACGATGAAGAACCCCGATCCGAGCCATCCCAGCACAGCGATGGCAACCACCACGAACACGCCAAAACTTGCGGCGCGTGGCGAGGCCTGGAAGTCGGGACGCCGCGGCGGCTTGAACCCGCCACCGCCCTTGCGGCCGAACAGACCATTGAGCTTGCGATTGAAATCGCGCCACAATTCATCGAGATCGGGCGGACCGCTGCCCTGTCCAGGGCGTTTGCCATTGTTGCCCGGGCGCTTGTCGCCATTGCCGGCGCCGTTGCCGTTCTTCGGGTCAGAACCCTGAGGCTGCTGCTCGGAACCGCCGCGACCCCATTGGGGATCGTTCAGGTTGGCAATGCCTTCAGGCCGTGCAGAATCGGCAGCGCCTGCCGTTCGAGGCCACTTGAGGTGCATGGTGAACGTGGTTGGTGTCAAGCGTGAAGGACGGGATGGCCATCGGCATGGCTGCGTTCTGCAGCCATGCCAGCGAGATACTCGCGCAGAGCATCAAGACCAGCGCCGGTCAGGGCACTGACGTCAAAGCTTTTGATGCTATCACGACCGCCCGGGCCGGCATGGGCCGCGTACCGGTCGGTGAACGGAATCGGGGTCTGGAGCTTGTCGATCTTGTTGTAGACAAGAATCTGCGGGATCTCCTGCGCCCCGATTTCGGCCAGCACGACATTGACCTGCTCGATTTGCTGGTCGCGCTGCTCGTTCGACAAATCCACCACGTGCAAAAGCACGTCCGCCTCCAGCGTCTCGTCGAGCGTGGCCTTGAAGGCGTCGACCAGGCTGTGCGGCAAGTCGCGGATGAATCCCACCGTATCGGAGACGACGGCGAACGCGCCAGGCGCGAGATAGATGCGCCGCGTGGTCGTGTCCAGCGTGGCAAACAGCTGATTGGCCACATAGCCATGCGCATGCGTCAGCGCATTGAACAGCGTGCTTTTCCCCGCGTTGGTGTAGCCCACAATGGACACGCGCAGTTGGCCTGCGCGGGCACGGGCACGGCGCTGCGTGGAGCGCTGGCGCTCGAGCTTGTGCAGGCGAACCTGCAGCACCTTGATCTTGTCTTCCAGCATGCGCCGATCGAGCTCAATCTGCTTCTCGCCGGGACCCCCGCGCAAACCAATGCCCCCCTGCTGCCGCTCCAGGTGGGTCCACCCGCGCACCAGCCGCGTCGCGGCGTGACGCAAACGCGCCAGCTCGACCTGGAGCTTGCCCTCGCCACTGCGCGCACGACGCGCGAAAATCTCCAGAATCAGCGCCGTGCGATCCCACACGGGAACGCCCAGTGCGTTTTCCAGGTTGCGTTGCTGGGCAGGCGACAATGCGTTGTCGAACAGCACACATGAAGCGTGCACCTCCGTCACCTGCTGCTTGAGCTCCTCGACCTTGCCCGAGCCCACGTAAAAGCCCGGGTCGATGCGGCGGCGCGCACTCCAAAGCCTGGCCGCCGGCATCAAACCTGCGGACAGGGCGAGCTCGTGCAACTCGTGCAGCTCCGTATCGGGATGGGGTTGCCCGGTGTCGACCCCGACGAGCACGGCACCGGGGGCCTCGTTAGGCCGCGTCAGGCTCAGACTCACCGATGTGGAAGGTCACGGGACGGGCAGGCACGACCGTGGAGATGGCGTGCTTGTACACCATCTGCGTCACAGTATTGCGAAGAAGGACCACATATTGATCGAACGATTCGATATGACCTTGTAGTTTGATCCCGTTGACGAGATAAATTGACACTTGAACGTGCTCCTTGCGCAGCAGGTTCAGGAAGGGGTCTTGTAGCAACTGCCCTTTGTTACTCATGAAAAACTCCGGTTGGGAATGTCAGGCAAAAACTGCCAAATATCGGTTGAACATAGCACAACCCCGCATACTTGCACGGTGCTTGCGTGGGTCGCCTGGATGCGGCTGGGAGCATGCCCCGCGCGCGCTCAGCGCTCGGTCTGGTAGGGGTTGTGTGAGGATCGGTATTCCACGCGCAATGGCGTGCCACTCAGCTTGAAAACCTTGGAAAACCGCGATTCCAGATAGCGCGTGTAGCTGTTGGGCACGCGGTCCAGCGCATTGCCGTGGATGACGATGACGGGAGGGTTCTGACCGCCCTGGTGGGCGTAGCGCAACTTGGGGCGCACGGTCCCGGCACGCGGCGGCTGCTGAAACGCAACGGCCTCCTGCAAGGCTCGCGTCAGCCGGGGGGTGGACAGTTTCGCAAAAGCCGCCTTGAACGCCTCGTTCACCGATTTGAGCACGGCGCCGAGCCCCTTGCGCGACAGCGCGGAGATTTCGTGCTGGCGGGCAAAGTCCAGGAAGGGCAGGCGCTCGTGCAGACTGCTCGTGAATTGCTGACGCTGGTAGGCGTCGACTTTGTCCCACTTGTTCGCCGCCACCACCACCGCGCGGCCGGACTCGACGGCGAAGCCGGCAATGTGTGCGTCCTGGTCCGACACGCCCTCGCTGGCGTCGAGCAGCAGCACGACCACGTTGGCCGACTCGATGGCTTGCAGGGTCTTGAGCACCGAGAACTTCTCGATCGTCTCGAAAACCTTGCCCTTGCGCCGCAGGCCCGCGGTATCAATCAGCGTGTAGGCGACCCCGTCGCGCTCGAACGGCACCTCGATGGCGTCGCGTGTCGTGCCCGGCTGATCGAAGGCGATGACCCGCTCTTCGCCCACCAGGGCATTGATCAGCGTGGACTTGCCCACGTTAGGGCGCCCGACTATGGCGAGTTTGATCACGCGCTGCGGCGGCGCTGCGTCAATCGCCGGCGATTCAGCAGCTGGCCCTTGTTCGGGTCCGGGTCCGGGTTCGGACTCGGATGCGGAATCCTGCGGCGCTTGCACGGCCGGGCGCAAGCTCTCCACAATGGCGTCGAGCAGAGAACCCACGCCACTCCCATGCGCCGCACTCACGGCCAGCGGCTGGCCCAGCCCGAGTTCGTGGAACTCGGCCATCGCCGTGGGCGGCAATCCCTCGGCTTTGTTCACCGCCAACATCACGGCCTTGCCGGTCTTGCGCAAATAGGCCGCGATCTGCTGGTCCTGCGGAGCCAGCCCGGTGCGCGCATCGGTGAGAAACACCACGACGTCGGACTCGGCGATCGCCTGCTTGGTCTGCTTGGCCATTTCAGCCACGATCCCCGTGTCGACCACAGGCTCGAATCCACCCGTATCCACCACGAGAAAGGCTTGCCCTTCCCACTGCGTCCTGGCGTAATGGCGGTCCCGCGTCAGGCCCGGAATGTTGGCCACGATGGCATCACGCGAGCGCGTGATGCGGTTGAACAACGTGGATTTGCCCACGTTCGGGCGCCCGACCAGGGCAACGACAGGAATCATGCTCATACGGGCGCGCCGCGGCAAGGGCACCGGGGGCTCAGTGCGCTCATTCGGGCAGGAATCCGAAGACACCACCCTTGGCAGTCACGGCCACCATCGTCTTGCCCACGACCACCATCGGACACTGGATGGCCGAATCGTCGGTGCTCACGCGCCCGATGCTGCTGCCGTCTTTGGCCGAGAGAAAGGAAATGTAGCCCCGATAATCGCCCACCGCGACCGTCTCACCCACCAGCAGCGGTGCGCTCAGGTGTCGATACTTCAGCTGATCATTCGTCCAGCCCGCGGCGCCGCTGGCCGCGGCATAGGACTGCACCACGCCGTTGCCCTGGCTGGCCACCACGAGGGTGCCGTTTTGACTCACGCCCGTATCGCCGACGGCCTTGTCGGTCCACAGCACGCGTCCCGAGTCGAGATCGGCGCAGCCAATGGTGGACTGGTAGGCGCGTGCGCACACCATCGAGCCGGCCACGGCCGGCGCACCGGTAATGCCGATGACGCGCTCAACTTCCGTGATGCCCCTCGCCCGGGCCAGCGTGGCCTCCCACAGGACGATCCCGCTGACGCGCGACACGGCCTCGATGCGCCCTAGGGCGTTCCCCACCAACAGGTCATCGCCATGCGGCGTGATGCCTGCGGCCTGTTGCAGCAGCAAAGCCGGAGCGCGCGACACATTGCTCCACAATTTCTCGCCCGTTGCCGCGTTGAAGGCCCACAGACGCTGGTCTGCGCCCTGCACCACGATGGTGCCAGCGACGACGGCCGGGGCCGTGATCACGCTCGTGGGCAGCTGATACAGCCAAAGGATCTGGCCTTGGGGCCCGAGCGAGACGACCTGGTTGGCATCGTTGACGACGGCCGTGAAGGTTCCATCACTGCCGGTGCCGGCACTGATCCCGCCCTTGACCTGGGTGCGCCACGCCGTCTGCCCGGTGCTGGCGTCAATGCGCTCCACCGCGCCGTTGCTGGAGGCCACCACCACGCCAGCGCCGGCACCCGTGCCCACGGTCGCGGTCGCGAAGGTCGCCGGAACGGGACCGACCTGCGCACTCCAGGCCATCTTGGCCTGCAGGATGGTTGCCGCGGGCCCCAGTGGCGTGGGGTTGGGCTGCTTCGGGCCCGATGCGCAGGCGCCGAGGCTTGCGACCAGGCTTGCGGCGACGAGAAGCTTGAGCGTACGGGCCATCATGATGCGCTGCCTCCAACGCTGTCGAGTTTCAACTGCACCAGTTGCCGGTAGCCCGCATTGGGCGGCAGCTCCGTCATCGCTTCCTCGTAAGCCTGGCGCGCCTTGTCCCGCTGCCCCATGAGCGCGTAAATGTCCCCACGCCGCGTGGCAAACAGGGCCGCGAACGCAGGCGACGGTGACTTTTGCACGGTCTGCAGCGCCGTCGGCAACGCCTTGGCGTCCACCTCGATCGCCGAGAGATTGAGCAGGGCTGCAGCGCGATAGGACGGGTTTCGCGCATGCTTGGCCGTCCAGCGCAGCACGGCTTGCGCCTCGTTGGCCTTGCCGGCGTCGTCATAGGCCTTGGCCATCGCCAGGCCACCCATCTGCGCGTAGGGACTGTCGTCGTAGTGCCCCTGCAGCTCGGCCCAGGCCGCAGCCGCATTCGGCAGATTGCTGGCACTGATCTCCTGGGTCACGTGATCAAACAGGGCCGAAGCCTGGGCGGCCTGCCGGGTCTGCCACCATTGCCAGCCCGAGTACCCGGCCCAGGCCACGCCTGCCACCAGGACGAGTGCGGAAATCAGCGTGCCCCAGCGGCTCCAGAAGTCGCGCAGGCTGTCGATCTGGTCTTGTTCTTGGAGGTTGTAGCTCATGGACGATTGGTGTGTGTTCAGCCGCGCATTCTAGGGGCCTAGGCCGCCGGCTCGGTGTGTGCAAGGCTCGCGACAAGGCTCGCAAGGGGCTGCAAGGCGAGGCGCCGCTGCTGAGCATCGAGGCCGTGCCCTGTGCGCAGCGCCTTGATGGTGATCTCGCCGGCTGCATACTCGTCCTCGCCGAAGATGAGCGCGTAGCGCGCACCGCTGGCATCGGCCTTTTTCATCTGGGACTTCATGCTGCCCGCTCCAGCGTGCAGCACCACGTTCAGGCCCGCGCCGCGCAGCTCTTCGGCCGTTTGCATGGCCAGCGCCAGCGCCGGGGCATGCGCCAGCACGATATAGGCATCGAGCCGCGGTGCGGGCGCCGGCATGCCGCCCTGCTCCAGCAAGTCCAGCACACGCTCCACACCCAGGGCCCAGCCACACGCCGGTGCGGGTTTGCCGCCGATTTGCTCGATCAGCCCGTCGTAGCGCCCGCCGGCGCACACCGTGCCCTGGGCGCCCAAGCGGTCGGTCACCCACTCGAACACGGTGAGGTTGTAGTAATCCAGCCCGCGAACCAGGCGGGGATTGATGGTGAAGTCCTGCCCGGCCGCACGCAACAGGGCTTGCACGCCTTCGAAGTGCTGCAGCGACGCTTCGCCCAGCTCATCGATCAGGCGCGGCGCGGCATTGACCAGCTCCTGCATCTGCGGGTTCTTGGTGTCAAGAATGCGCAGAGGGTTGCTATGCAGCCGGCGGCGACTGTCTTCGTCAAGCGCATCGGCATGGGCCTCGAAATACGCAACCAGCTTGTGGCGGTGGCGAAGCCGCTCATCGGGCTGACCCAGGCAGTTCAGCTCCAGTCGCACGTCGGCCAGGCCGAGCATTTGCCACAGCCGGCGCGCCATCAAAATCAGCTCGGCGTCGACATCCGGCCCGGCGAATCCAAGCGCCTCGGCACCCACTTGGTGAAACTGCCGGTAGCGCCCGCGCTGCGGGCGCTCGTGGCGAAACATCGGGCCGCTGTACCACAGGCGCTTGCCGCCGTCATACAAGAGGTTGTGTTCCACCGCAGCGCGCACAACAGCTGCCGTGCTCTCCGGGCGCAGCGTCAGCTGTTCGCCGTTGAGCGCGTCGGTAAAGCTGTACATCTCCTTCTCGACGATGTCGGTGACCTCGCCGATGCTGCGCACAAACAGTGCGGTGGACTCGACGATCGGCGTGCGAATGTTGCGATAGCCATAGCCCTGCATGAGCGCGCGCACCTGGGCCTCGAACCACTCCCAGCTCGCCGACTGCGGCGGCAACAAGTCATTCATGCCTTTGACGGCACTGAGTTTTGCATTCATGCGGGTGATCAGTTCGCGAGCGCCTGCTGGCCCCAGCGATGTTCAATGTATGAGTTGACAATGTCGATGAACTGCAAGGCGATGCCGTCGCCGCGCAGCGTGTACCGCTTTTGCCCATCGACGTAGACGGGCGCTGATGGCTGCTCGCCCGTTCCTGGAAGGCTGATGCCAATGTCGGCGTGCCGGCTTTCGCCCGGCCCATTGACGATGCAGCCCATCACCGCCACGCGCAGCCCCTCCACGCCGGGGTATTGCGCGCGCCACTGCGGCATGTGCGCGCGCAAATGGCGATCGATATCCTGCGCCAGCTCCTGAAACACGCTGCTGGTGGTGCGCCCACACCCCGGGCAGGCAGTAACGCTGGGCACGAAACTGCGCAGCCCAAGCGCCTGCAGCACTTCAAGCGCCACCACGACTTCCTGGGTGCGGGCCTCGCCCGGGGCGGGCGTCAGCGACACGCGAATGGTGTCTCCGATGCCTTCCTGGAGCAGCACGGACAGCGCGGCCGTGCTGGCCACCGTGCCCTTCGTGCCCATGCCCGCCTCGGTCAGTCCGAGATGCAGCGCATAGTCGCAGCGGCGCGAGAGCTCACGGTACACCGCGATGAGATCGCGCACGCCGGACACCTTGCACGACAGCAGGATCTGGTCTGCCGCCAGGCCGATGTCCTCGGCCCGCTTGGCCGATTCCAGGGCCGAGGTGATCAGCGCCTCGTACATCACCTGCTGCACGTCGCGCGGCTCGGCGCGCGACGCGTTCGCGTCCATCAGCGCCGCGAGCAATTCCTGGTCCAGGCTGCCCCAGTTCACCCCGATGCGCACGGGCTTGTTCCACCGCGCCGCGACTTCGATCATCTGCGCGAACTGCCGATCCTTCTTGTCGCCTTTGCCCACATTTCCCGGATTGATCCGGTACTTCGACAGCGCCTGTGCGCATTGCGGATACTGGGTCAGCAGCTGGTGACCGTTGTAGTGGAAGTCGCCAACCAGCGGCACATCCACGCCCATGCGATCGAGTTGCTCGCGAACGGCCGGCACCGCGGCAGCGGCCTCGGGCGTGTTGACCGTGATGCGCACCAGCTCCGAGCCCGCCTGCGCGAGCTCCTTGACCTGGATGGCCGTTGCAATGGCATCGACCGTGTCGGTGTTGGTCATGGACTGCACGCGCACGGGCGCGTCTCCACCGACCTCCACGCAGCGCGCGCCCCAGCGCACTGCGACTTGACGCGTGGCGCGACGCCGCGGCACCGCGTCGGGGATGATCGGCGTATCCATCAGGGTGCGGGTGCGGAGGCGGGAACCATCAAGCGGGCGACGTTACCCATGGTGCCCGGTGCGAGATTCACGGATTGGCCGTTGAACATGACCTGGGTATGACCCGCATTGCCGACGATCAGTTTCACGGGCAGATCCTGCGCACTCACGGTCACCACTTGCGCGCCGTTTGCCGGCACGATGCCAGCAAACAGAACCTTGCCCTGCTGGCTGCGGACCTGCACCCAGCTCTCGGCCGTCGCCTGCAGGCTCAAGCTCGGCCCGGAGGTCGCCGCTGCGGGCAAGGCGGCGCTGGCTGGGGCCTGCGGTGCCGCTGCGGGCGCTGCGCCTGCGGCCGCGGAGCTCACTGCAGCGGGGGCCGCCCCGGTGGCGGCCTCTGTGACGCCCGCGCTGCGATGCGGCGCTGAGGCCGCCACCTGTGGCTGGCCGTTGCCCGTGGGCTTCGTCGCGAGCTGCCCGGAGTCGTGAAAGGCCAACAGCCAGCGATGCATCTCGTCGGCGTGCGGCAGGAAAAAGATCCCCAGCGCCACCAGCACAATGACCAGTACGGCCCACCACCACAGCTTGCGCGAGGCGTGCGCCGCACTCCTGCCGGGCGCCGGCTTGGGCCTGCTCACAGGTTCGCCGGCCAGGCCCCCGGTGGTCGAGACTGCGTGGGTTGGCACCAGCGTCTTCAGAATGGCATCGGCGTCGGCCTTCACCGCCTTGGCTGCCGCGCGCAGCAACCCGCGCGCGAAGGCTGGGTCGGGCAGCCGCTCCCAGGCTCCACTCTCCACGGCATCGATCTTGTCGCCAGACACTTTGAGCTGCGTGGCCAGCTCACCGGCGCTGCGCCCGGCGGCCTCACGCGCAGCGCGCAACATTTCGCCAGCCTGCTTGCGCGCTGCTTGCTGCTCAGGCGTGGGGGCGGGATTGGAAAGACTCGTCATCGGCAACTGCTCAACGGGGCAACAGGCTGGAATCGTCAAACCGGCCTTGCTGGCTGGCGATGGCCTCTCGCGAATCCGGGAAGCGCTCCGCGAGCTGATTCATCCAGGCGGTGGCATCCCGCGTATCGGCTGCAGCGCGCGCAATCAGAATGCCCAGCCAGAGCGATTGCGCATTGGCGTATTGCCCGGCATTGACGCGTCGAATGTAGAACAGCGCGTCCTTGAGTTTGTGCTGTCGATACAGCACCAGCGACAGATTGGTCGACAGCGCCGGGTTGGCGGGATCCAGCGCGAAGCCGGCGCGCAGCGTCTTTTCGGCCCCCGCGACATCCCCGCCGCGATATTGGCACACGCCGTAGGCAAGATCTGTTCGCTCCGGATACCGGTAGCCCGGCACGGCCAGCGCCCGCTGGAACATGGTGAACGACTCGGCGTACCGCTTGTTCGTGCACAGGAACCATCCGTAGTTGTGCAGGGCATCAGCATTGTTCGGCTGGATGGACAGGGCCTTGCGGAAACTCTCCTCGGCCTGGGCGCTGCGCCCCAGGTTCATCTCAATGAGGGCACGCATCGTGTAGGCGGGCACATAGTCGGGGGCCTGCGCGAGCGCCTTGCCCACTTCGGACAGCGCCACTTCGGTCTGCCCGCGCTGGTAATAGCCTTCGGCCAGCTCGAGGCGGATTTGCGCATTCTTATCCGCCTTGGCATTGCCCGAATTGGGTGTCGACGCGCTGGCGCCGTTGGCCTGCGGGCGGGTTGCGCAGCCTGCGTCCAGCAGGGCCAGGACCAGACCCAGCATCAGGACAACAAGCCTCAGCGGTGAAGACCAACCGGCCTTGCGGTGCATCAAGTGCATGACATTAACCCTCGAGAAAACGTCGCGCGCCGACCGTGGAAGCACGTGCCCCGGTGGCGCTTGGCGGCGGGCTGGCCAGCTCCGCCATGATCGGAATCACAGTCTGGGGCCCCGACAGGTCGCCTCGCCCCGCCTTACGCGTGGTGCGATCCTGCACGTCTCCGGCCAGTTGTCCGCAAGCCGCGTCAATATCCTCACCACGGGTCTTGCGCACGGTAGTCACAAAACCCGCGTCCAGCAAAATCTGCGCGAACGCCGCCACCTTTTGCGGCGTGGAGCGACGCAAACCCGACTGCGGGAAGGGATTGAACGGAATGAGATTGAACTTGCAGGCAAAGCGATCGCGCAGCAGTTCCACCAGTTGTCGCGCATGCTCGGGCCGGTCATTCACGCCGTCGAGCATGCAGTATTCGAACGTAATGAAGTCACGCGGCGCATGCGCCAAGTAGCGCTCGCACGCGCCCAGCAATTCGGCCAGCGGGTACTTGCGATTCAACGGCACCAGGTCGTCGCGCAAGGCGTCATTGGGCGCATGCAGGGACACGGCCAGTGCCACGGGACAATCCGCGGCCAGCCGATCGATCATCGGCACCACGCCCGACGTGGACACGGTCACGCGGCGCCGCGACAGACCATAACCATCGTCGTCGAGCATCACGCGCAGCGCTGGCAGCAGGGCAGCGTAGTTCTGCAACGGTTCACCCATGCCCATCATCACCACGTTGGAGATGGCGCGCTCGCCGCTCGCCAGCCCCAACTGGGCGCGCATGGCGAACTCGGCATGCCAGAGCTGGGCGAGGATTTCGGCCGTCGTCAGGTTTCGGCTGAACCCCTGGGCGCCCGTCGAGCAGAATCGGCACGCCATGGCGCAGCCGGCCTGGGACGACACGCACAGCGTGTTGCGCTGCGTCTCCGGGATGAAGACCGTTTCCACCGCATCGCCTGCACCCACATCGAACAGCCATTTCACCGTGCCGTCGCGGGATTGCCGCTCGGTCAGCACCGGCAGGCTCTGGATGGTGGCCTCCGCCTCCAGCCAGCTGCGCAGCGGCTTGGCCAGATCGCTCATGCCGGCAAAGCCCGATGCCCCCTTGTGGTGAATCCAGCGAAAAACCTGGCGCGCGCGAAAGGGCTTTTCGCCATGCGCGGCAAACCAGTCCACCAGACCGGCACGATCGAGCTGAAGCAGGTTGGTGGCGGACATGGCAGACCCGCGGGTCTTCAGCGGGAGAAAATCCAGTTGGACGGGAAGAAAAAGGCGATTTCCGTTGCAGCGTTCTCCGCGCTATCGGAACCATGCACCGCATTGGCGTCGATGCTGTCGGCAAAATCGGCGCGAATCGTGCCCGGGGTTGCCTTCTTGGGATCGGTCGCACCCATCAGTTCGCGGTTCTTGGCGATCGCATTGGGGCCTTCCAGCACCTGCACCATCACCGGGCCGGAGATCATGAATTCCACCAGATCCTTGAAAAACGGGCGTTCCTTGTGCACGGCGTAAAAGCCTTCGGCTTCGACCCGTGACAGATGCATCATGCGAGCAGCCACCACCTTCAGCCCGGCTGATTCGAAGCGATCCAGGATTTTGCCGATGCAGTTCTTGGCCACGGCATCGGGCTTGATGATCGAGAGCGTGCGCTCCATAAGATTTATTCTCCAGAAATCAAGTGATTAAAAATGAATTGTAAGGCGCACCTGCCAGCTCAGCCGCGGACGCGGTCACGCACAACGTGCTGCCAAAGCCGGCCTTTCAGCGCGGGAAATTCCGGCGCTTGCCGCCCTGGCCGCCGCCGCCCCGTGCCGGCTGGGTCATCCCCAGGGCCGAGCGCGTGGGGTCGGGCTGGGCGCCACCACCACTTTTGCGGCTTTTGCCGCCGCGCGATGGCTTGTTGCCGCCGCGAGCGGCGGAACCTTTGCCAAACAGGGCATCGACCGCGCTCATCGCATAGCTGTTGGGACCGGGTTCACGCTCCGGCACATCGCGATCCTCGTCGAACACGGGGCGCGGATTGGCCAATCGGGCCTCCCGCACAGCCCGCCCGAACAGCGCATCCACCGCGCTCATGGCATAGCTGTTGGGCCCCGGCTCGCGCTCACCCCCCGCCCCGCGCCCGCCTTGACGTTCGTCGGTGCGCCCCGCGCCGCGCTCGGATCCACGTCCTTCGCCGCGACCGCCCTTGCGGCCCTCCCGTGCGGGGGGGCCGCCCTGCGCGCTGGGCTTCGGGCCCCTCGGCTTGCCTTGCGAGCCCTGGGCGGCACCGGCGCGATTCATCATCGCGCGAACGTCCTCGCGCTCGATTTCGGCAAAGTCGCCGCGCCGCAATCCAGCCGGCAACGCAATGGAGCCGTAGCGCACGCGGATGAGACGACTGACGGTCAGCCCCACCGCTTCAAACAGCCGGCGTACTTCGCGGTTACGCCCCTCCGCAATGACGACCCGATACCAGCGGTTTGCACCTTCGCCACCCGCCTCTTCCAGACTGATGAAACGGGCCGGCCCATCACTGAGATCGACGCCGCCCAGCAGTTTTTGCCGCGCCTCGTCGTCCACCTGGCCGAGCACGCGCACCGCATACTCGCGCTCCACTCCCTGACTGGGATGCATGAGCTTGTTGGCCAGCTCGCCTGATGTCGTAAACAGCAGCAGGCCTTCGGTGTTGATGTCCAAACGACCGATGGCGGTCCACTTGGCATTTTGCACGCGCGGCAGATTGCGAAACACGGTCGGCCGCCCTTCCGGATCCTTGAAGGTGACCACTTCGCCAACCGGCTTGTGATACACGAGAACCCGCGCTGGTGGCGGCGCGATGCGCACCTTCAGAGGCTTGCCATTGACGCGGATCTGGTCGCCGGGCTGGATGCGCTGGCCCAGATGGGCCGGCTCGCCGTTCACGGACACGCGGCCTTCCACGATGAGCTCTTCCATCTCGCGACGTGACCCCACACCGCCTTGCGCCAGCACTTTGTGCAGCTTGGGCGCCTCGGGCGACGGCGCCAGCACTCGACGCTCACCGGGCTCGATGGTTTCGGCGATTTCCACGGCGCGATCGAAGTCGCCCGAAATCACCTCTTCAATACGGACCGCAGGCACGCTCTTCGCCGGGCCGCGCAGGGGTGAGTTGGGTTTCTTGTTGGCGTGATGGCCTTGGCGCGGACGCTCCGTGCGGTTCGCCCGCGCCGGTCGGGTTTGCCCCTCGGCCTCGCCTGCACTCACTCCGGACTCAGCCGCATCCGATCCATCCCCCTGCGGCGCCATCTCTGCCGAGGCGTCGCTCGTGGGCGCCAGGTCAGCCGACTCCGCCTGGGCGGATTTGGCTCGTCCCGAGCGGCGGCTGCGCCGACGCTTGCCTTCAGGGCGTGGCTCGCCCTCGGTACGGGCCTCGCCATCAGGCGCCGCAGCACCCTGCACTTCGCCCGCGTCTGCGCCCCCGGTCTCCACGCCGCCGCGCTCACCGGGCGCCGCGGCGAAACCGGATCCTGCACCGGTTGCCACCTCCGCGCCCGGCGCCGTGGCTCGCTGCGCGGGCTCGGCGTTGGCCGCCGTGGCAGCAGGATGGGCGCGCTCGGCGCCGGCGTCTGTATCGTGTTCTTGCATGGACATGGGGCTGTAGATGATCGGTGCATGCCGCTTCAAGCGGCGGGCTGGGTGTCGGGAACGGGAGAAGAACCGGGGGAAAAATCTGGGGTCGCAAGGTTGGGCACCGCGACCTCTGGCGCCGGCCCAGGCGCGGCGGGATCCGCGTCCGGGCCTTGCATGGCCGCCTCAGGTGTATCGGCTGCCTCGGGCGCCTCCGATGTGTTCTGGGCGTCGGGCAGCGGCAGGAGGTCGATCTGCAGCGGGTCCGTATCCTGCAACTTGGGCTGCAGCGCAGGAAGTTCGGCGATGGAGGTCAGGCCCAGATCATCGAGAAAATGGCGCGTGGTCGCGTACAGGACCGGGCGCCCTGGCCCCTCGCGGTGACCAATGGCCTCAATCCATCCGCGCTCTTCCAACTGGCGCAGGATCTGCGTGTTGACGATCACGCCGCGGATGTCTTCGATGTCGCCGCGCGTCACCGGCTGCCGATGCGCGATGATGGCCAGGGTTTCCTGCACGGCGCGCGAGTAACGCGGCGGCTTTTCGGGATTGAGCCGCTGAAGATACGGCTGCATCTCCTCGCGAGTCTGAAAACGCCAGCCGCCGGCCACCGCACGCAGTTCCACGCCGCGGTCCTTCCAGTCCTCGCGCAATTCGTCGAGCACCGCGCGCATCGCATCGGCTCCGACCTGTTCGTCAAACAGGCTGCGCAGCGCGTTGATGCTCAAAGGTTGGGTGGCACACATTAGCGCGGCTTCAACGACGCGCTTGGCCAGTGCAATATTCATGCGTAAAAGGAATCGTGCGCCGATGAAAAGTTGCCGGCATGGTTCTTCGGCTGGAGAGTCGGGTCGACTCTCGATCGGTTACAGCGCTACGAGCACGTATGTTAACGCAGATATGCGCCCTGCGAAGTGCCAAACACGCATCCGTGGCGTGCAGGCGACGAACCTGGGGCCCGGCGCCGCAAGGCCTGGGCGAAACCGGCTCACACCGCGGTACGCGGCCGTGATGGCGCGCTGGCGCGATCCGCCCCGGTGGCTGACGCGCGCCGGGCCTCGGTCTCGTCAATCGCCCTGGGCGCATAAAACGCATCGGCATGGACGTCGCCATGCGGCAACCCACGCTCGATCAAGGCCGCGCTCACGGCCTCGACCATGGCCGGCGACCCCGCCAGATAGACCTTGGCGCCATCCAGGCTGTGCCCATCGCCCAGCAGCGCGTCACCCACGAGCCCGCTGCGGTCACCGGCCGGTGCATCCTGCTCCACCACGATGTGGAAGCGGAAATTGGCAAACCGGCGCGCGAGATCGGCCAATGCGTCGCGGCCGTAGACCTCTTGCGCCGTCTTGAACCCCGCATAGAGGACCACGGGCTCGAACTTGCCGTTGTCGAGCGCGGTCCTGACGATACTGAGCATGGGCGCAAGCCCCGTTCCCGCGGCCACCGCAATCAGCGCCCCCAGGTGACGCGGGCGGAAATGGCTCGACCCCATCGGGCCATCGACAAAGACCGTGCTGCCGACCACGATCTCACGCCCCAACAGCCCGCTGAACGCTCCCGTGGGCGTGCGCCGGATGTGGAACTCGAGTTCGTCGTCGTATTCCGCCTCCACCGGCGTGCTGGCCATGGAGAAGTCGCGCGCGATGGTGCTCTCGGGCCCGGTCTGCGCGGTGAGCTGGGCGTACTGGCCGGCCGAGAAGATGAAGGGTTCACCCTCGCGATCCACGTACCGGATCTTCAGGCGCAGGCTGAACACCTCGGGCGCAAGCTCCGTCAAGCCGGTGACGGTGGTCACGAGATAGCGCTCGGGATGGACGATATAGTCATCGCTGTCCACGAGGCCCAACTGCACATCGCCCTGGATACGGCTGCAGCACGCCAGGATCAGCCCCTGCGCGCGCTGCGCCTCGGGCAAGGCCGTGTCCTTGTACCCGCGCAAGTCCACCGTGCCCGACTCCAGCACGCATTTGCAGCTTCCGCACTCGCCCTGCTTGCACGAGTAATGAATGGGCACCTCGGAGCGGCGCAATACCTTGAGCAGGTTATCGTCGAGGTCAGCCTGCAGGTGCAAACCGAGTGCGGGAATGGAAATGGTAGGCATGAGGTCGTGCGGATCGCATCCAGCGCAAATGCGACCCATTGTTTCAAAACTGCGCCAGGTCGGTCGCCTGGTGCGAAAAGCCCGTAGTGCGGCACGGGGCAGCCAGCCTGCAACAATAGGTCCATGCACAGCAAACCGATCCAGCATTGCAACCAATGCGGCGCCGCCGTCACGTACCGCGTTCCCGAGAGCGACACGCATGCGCGCGCCGTGTGCCCGGTGTGTGGACACATCCAGTACGAGAACCCGCGCAACATCGTGGGCACCGTGCCGGTGTGGGAAGGCCGTGTCCTGCTGTGCAGGCGCGCCATCGAACCGCGCCACGGACTGTGGACGCTGCCAGCAGGCTTCATGGAGCTCAACGAGACCACCGAGCAGGGCGCGCTGCGTGAAACCCAGGAGGAAGCCGGCATCGAAGTCGAGCTCGACGGCCTGTACTGCGTGGCCAACGTCAAGCCGGTCAGCCAAGTCTACCTGCTGTACCGTGCGCGCATGCTGCACGCCCACTGGGCGCCGGGGCCGGAAACCATCGAAGCGCAACTCTTCAGCCGCGAGGATGTGCCATGGGACGAGCTCGCGTTTCGCACGGTGCGCGAAACGCTGCGGCGGTTCTTTGCCGAGCAGCAGACAGGCCACTACAGTCTGCAGGTATTCGACATCGATTAGGCCCGTGGGGCGCGTTCAGATCACGCGCCATCCATGCACACCGAGGCTGATGCCGGCATAGGCAAGCATCCAGAATGCCCACACCGCAAACACCAGCATCATGCCAGCCGCTGCCGGCCGCATGTGCGGCAAGATGCCAAGGCCGATCGCCGCCATGGCCAGGGCATCCTGCCAGGCGCGGCCGCTGAGCAACACCAGGGACAGGGGCCGAGGGCAGCAGCCAGTACGATGTTCAAAGGACCCAGAGCAGCCGCGCGCCCTGTGCCCAGGATCGCCCGCTCGCGGCGCCCCATGCAAAATGCCCCGCTCTTCGCACGTCCAACGCCGTCTGCAGCAGCCACAAACCGCCGACTGCGAGCACAATATTGGCTAGTGCAGACAAAGCGACTTGCGCCGGGCGTGCCTGAAGCACCCACAACGTGGAGCCGACCCAGCCCGCTCCAGCGCCCAGTGCTGCGTAAGACTTCACTCGTGCCAGTTGCATTTGCACAGCGTTTCACAGCAGCCGACGAGCAGGCAGCAAAATTGCACTTTGCATGGCGCGCTCACTGGCGACGACAAGCCACGACACATGCCCGCGCAGTGCAGACCGCCAGACAAAGCCATCAGCAAGAAGCTCAAACACATTGCAGTGCGCGCGGGCAATATGCGATAGTTCGGTTACAAGACACAACAGACAACGACAGACGAGCCGCCATGAACGCCATTCCAGCCGCCACTTTGCATCGCATGGACAAGCCCCATCCCTGTGACGTGTGCTTCCAAAGCCGGTTCTGTCTGCCCATTGCACTGCCGCAGGACCAGCTCGACCGCATGCGCGACATCGTGCAGAACACGATCCGCATTGGCAAGGGTGAGCGGCTCTTCGAGGCCGGTCAGGTTATGGACAAGGTGTTCTCCGTGCATGCGGGTTCGTTCAAGTCCGTCGTCAGCAGTCCCGATGGGCGCCAGCAGATCGTGGGTTTTCACGTGCCGGGGGAGATGATGGGGCTGGAGGGATTCTCCGCACGCGTGTATCTCACCGATGTCGTCGCGCTGGAAGACGGCGAGGCCTGCGAAATCGACGTCCGGGTGCTGGAGAACACAGCGCGCGAGATGCCCACGCTGCAGCACCAGATTCACTGCCTCATCGGCAACCGCCTGGCGCGCGCCCAGCAGGATCAGTTCGTGCTGGGCAGCATGCAGGCCGACGAGCGCCTCGCACGCTTCCTGCTCGATCTCTCCGAGCGCTACAAGGCGCGCGGCCTCTCGCCCGACGAGTTTGTGCTGCGCATGAGCCGCGAGGAAATCGGCAGCTACCTCGGCCTGAAGCTGGAAACCGTCAGCCGCCTGATGTCGCGCTTTCACCAGGCCGGCCTGATCCACGTGGCCCAGCGTCAGGTGCGGATTACCTACCGGGAAGGGCTGGCCGAGCTGCTGGTGCCACAGGATCACTGATAGCCCAGCATGGTGGGAGCCATGCCCGACCCCGTGCGCGACAAACCCCGCCGTTCAGGGCGGCGTCTGCTTCTGCTCGATGGGCTGGCACACGATGGAAATCGCTGCGCCGCCGCAGCTTGAGGCGAATTGACATCTCCCCGCCTTTTAGGTCGGGGAGATGTCAACCATGGTCAGTCATCCCATTGCGGTTCAGGCGGTGGCCCGCCGAACAACCACAAGTTCAACGCGCTGGCAGCCCAGCACAGCAGCCACAGCACGAAAAAAGTCACGGTGTACATTCCCAGGTCGGAGATCGGTGCTGGGGCACCGAACAGCATCACCTCGCGCGGATTCACGGCGCTGAACAACAGCGCCGTCGCTGGCAACGCCACCAAGAAGGCTGGCCACAGGGCACGCAGGAAATTGGGGTTGCAGGCACGCATACGAGCTCCTCACACGCCGGGTTTCAGTGGTACTGCGGCACCGGTGCTCCAGACGCTGGACAAGCGCCATGGCACCGACTCTGACGTCACGGTATTGCGCAGGTCCGCCTCACGTTGCACGGTCAGCTGCTGCTCGTTCTGGCCGAGCTGACCCCGCAGGTGCAGGGCCTCGGACTGCTCCTCCTCGTCAATCCTGGTCCCGAGCTCGGGAACCTTGGTATCGCCATGGTCGGCGCGGGTGAAGGCGATGGACTCGGTGATCAGGCTGGCGGCGACCTCACGGCCGGGCCATCCGATGTGAATCCAGGGCCAAGGCTCCGTCCACCTCGGATTTGACGCGCTTGCTTGCGAACGATGCATGCTTGGATATCCTTGCGTGTGCCGCCCCTCAGGGTACGAGGAATGTGGTCCCGGTGTGCACGACGACAGGCTTGCTTTCGTCCGAGCGCGCCGTAATCACGATCTTGTACACGCCCTTGTGCGCCTCGTCCGTCGGTACCGTGATTTCCAGCGGCCTCAGCAGATTGTCCGAGGCGCCGATCTCCACGGCGTCATGAGGCTTGAGGATGCTCACCCCAGGCAGTCCCTCGACCGCGAAGCGCACGCGCCGCGGCGCATCCGAGGCATTCATCAGCTCAACCTGATAGGCGTTTTCCAGCAAGCCCCCTGGGATTTCGCGAGAGAGCACACGGCGGTCGCGCATGACGTTGAGCTCGATGGGCTTATGCATGGCCAAACCGCCGATGAAGATGCCCACCAAGACAATCAGGACCCCTGTGTAGATCAGCACACGCGGGCGCAGCAAGTGGGCCCATTGCTCGGCCTTAGTCCACCCCTTCTCGATGGCATTCTCGCTGGAGTAGCGGATGAGCCCGCGCGGCGTGTTGAGCTTGTCCATCACCTGATTGCAGGCGTCGGCGCACGCGCCGCATCCGATGCACTCGTACTGCAGGCCCTCGCGGATGTCGATTCCGGTGGGGCAGACCTGCACACAGATCGAGCAATCCACGCAGTCGCCCTTGCCCTGCTCGCGCGCCGGCACATCCGTCTTGCGTTTGCCGCGCGGCTCGCCACGCGCGGGGTCGTAGCTCACGATGAGCGTATCGCGGTCGAACATGGCCGATTGCAGGCGTGCGTACGGGCACATGTACTTGCACACCTGCTCGCGCATGAAGCCGGCATTGCCATACGTGGCTAAGGCATAGAACAGGATCCAGAAGGCCTCCCAGCCGCCGAGGCTCCAGGCGGCGAGCTCCCGGACCAGGGTATGGATCGCCGTGAAGTAGCCGACAAATGTGAAGCCAGTCCACAGCGCCAGCGCCACCCAAAGGCCATGCTTGATGGCCTTGCGCGCGAATTTGCGCAGGTTCATCGGATGCGAGTCCAGGCGGATGCGTGCCAAGCGGTCGCCCTCCACTTTGGACTCGATCCACATGAAGATTTCGGTGTACACCGTCTGCGGACAGGCATAGCCGCAGAACAGGCGCCCGGCGATGGCCGTGAACAGGAACAGGCCGTAGGCGGCAATGATCAGCAGCAGCGCAAGAAACATGACGTCCTGCGGCCACAAGATCAATCCAAAAAAATAAAACTTGCGCTGCGCCACATCGAGCAGCACGGCCTGGCGGCCGTCCCAGCGCAACCACGGCAGGCCGTAGAAGACGATCTGTGTCAACCAGACCATAATCCAGCGCCAGTTGGCAAAAAAACCTTGCACGGAGCTGGCGTAGATCTTTCTACGCGCCTCGTAAAGCACCTCTTCCATAGCCTTCAGATCGGCCTGGGTGTTATCGGAAACCGGGGTGTCCATGGAATGGCCTCACCTCAACGCGGAAAAGCCCCGAGCCTGCTCGGGGAATGAATGGTTTGCTGCCGCGCCATGCGGCTTGCACGATGTCTACCGGGTCGCATCAGGGACTCGCCATACTGACCTTTTGGCCGCGGCTCAGGTCGTGGACGTATACCGCCCGCACATGGATCGTCTCCGGATCGAGGTTACGCTTCTGCGCCCGCATGTGGCCATTGCGACCATCCTGGACGGTCTGCTCGATGGCTTGCAGGGCTGATCCGAAAAGCCAATACCGGTCACTCAGGTTGGCCTCCCCGCTCATCGGGTTTTCTGTTGCACTGGCTCCGTGACACCCGGCGCAGACGGCGGCAAAGAAGGGCTTGCCCTTGGCCGCCAGGGCCTCGTCAGGGCTCAGGCCTGAAAAGCTGCGCATGTAATTGGCCACGGCCACCACGCGATTCCGACCCCCAATCGCCGCAGGCATCGCGGGCGTCATACCTTCGCCGCTAGCGGTGAGGGCCTGCACAACCGTGACCGGCTGATTGCCATACAACCCGATCTTCTCACCCGGAGCGCTCAGGATGACAAAGCCGTTGGAGCCCCCGGCGTCGAAGCCACTGCATGGGGCACAGTCCGTCAGGAACATGTGCTGGCCCGTTGCCATGGCCAGCGGGTTCGGAGACAGATCGGGAATCGACGGCTTCATGGATTGCGCATCGATCGGCTCAACGCGCTTTTCATGCGCTGCTGATTCCGCCTGCTCCATCGTCGCACTTGTGAGCCCAAGTGTCCCGTTCCCGAACGCGAGTCCGGAGTACAAAATGAGATAGACAACTGCGAAAATCACGGTGAGGATGAACAGACCCATCCACCACCGCGGCAGCGGATTGTTGAACTCCTGCAAGTCGCCATCCCACACCTGACCGGGGATGGCGATCACCTGGGCTTGGGTGTTGCGGAAGACGGCCTGCTCGTCCCTTCCGCGCAGGAACAGGAAAAGGCCGATGAGCGCAACGATTGTCGCGCCACCGATCCAATAGGCCCCGCCCGGCGAAATCAACGCGTTCATGTATCGACCCTCGACTTGTCGTCCGTGCACAGGTCGCCATCGCCGCAGCGACCCTCGCGCCACCGGCCAGTCAGCATGCCGCGAATGGGCAACTGCGGCAATGGGGCGCCGCAGTGACGACGGGCGTCCGACTGCTGCGTTCCCGGATCCGGGAACGCCAGAGACGGCGAAGGGGCGGCCATGATGATCGGCAACATCTGTCGCATCCTAGGCAAGGACCCGGCGAGGCGTCTTGCGTTGTATCAAGACTTTCCGATGCCACTTGAGGCGATTAACGCAACATATCCCTTGCGCCACACGCCAACGTGGGCGACCACGGCGCCCGCAAACCCGTCGCCTCAGGGCCGTGTCTTGCCCAGACGTGAAAAAGCCGCGGCCATGGCCGATTGGGCTGGCGCAGCAGGGCTTGCCTGGCGGGTCTTGCCAGCCAGCCGGTTCGCCGGAGCTGCAGTGCCCGGGGAGCGTGCCTCGCCAGCCTTGCCGCTTGCGCCGGTGGCCGCCCCGGGCTGCGAGCGCATGCTCAGCCCGACGCGCTGGCGCTGCACGTCGACTTCCAGCACCGTGACTTTCACGATATCGCCCACCTTGACCACATCGCTTGCGTCCTTCACAAAGCGGTCGGCCAATTGCGAAACATGCACCAGGCCGTCGCAGTGCACACCCAGATCGACGAACGCACCGAACGCCGCAACGTTGGTCACCGTGCCTTCCAGGCGCATGCCTGGGCGCAGGTCCTGGATTGTCTGCACATCCTCCTGCAGCTGGGCCACACGGAACGCCGGGCGTGGGTCGCGCCCGGGCTTGTCGAGCTCAGCCAGGACGTCGCGTACTGTGTACAGCCCGAACTGCGCATCCACGAAGGTTTCGGCACGCACGGCCTGCAACGCCTTGGCATTGCCCATCATGACGTGAATGGGCTGGCCGGCTGCTGCCAGAATGCGCTCCACCAGCGGGTAGCTCTCAGGGTGGACCGCCGAGCGGTCCAGCGGATTATCCCCGTCCATGATGCGCAAAAACCCGGCTGCCTGCTCGAACGTCTTGGCCCCCAGGCCCGGCACGGCGAGCAGGCTCTGGCGGCTGCGGAAAGCGCCGTTGGCATCGCGCTGGCGCACGATGTGGTCGGCAATGCGAGCGCTCAGCCCCGCCACGCGTGCCAGCAGCGGACGCGATGCGGTGTTCACGTCCACGCCCACCCGATTGACGCAATCCTCCACGACCGCGTCCAGCCGGTGTGCCAGCTGAGCCTGGTCCACGTCGTGCTGATACTGTCCCACCCCGATGCTCTTGGGGTCGATCTTCACCAATTCCGCCAGCGGATCCTGCACGCGCCGGGCGATCGAGACCGCCCCCCGCAGGCTCACGTCCAGCTCCGGCAGCTCCTGACTGGCCAGCTCGCTGGCCGAGTACACCGAAGCGCCCGCCTCACTCACCACCACCTGCGTCAGCCCCAACTCGGGTTGGCGCCGCGCCAGCTCACTGACCAGTCTGGCGGTTTCGCGGCTGGCGGTGCCGTTGCCAATCGAGACGATTTGCACCGGATGCCGGCGGCAAAGCGCCGTCAAGGTATGCAGGCTGCCCTCCCAGTCACGCCGAGGCTCGTGCGGGTACACCGTGGCCGTCTCCAGAACCTTGCCCGTGGGATCGGTCACCGCCACCTTCACGCCGGTGCGGATCCCGGGATCGAGCCCCATCACCGTCTTCGCCCCAGCCGGCGCGGCCAACAGCAGATCCCGCAAGTTCGCTCCAAACACGCTGATGGCCTGTGCTTCGGCCTGCTCGCGCAGCCTGCCAAACAGCTCGCGCTCGAGCGACAGCGACAGCTTGACGCGCCACGCCCATTGCACGCAGCGCTGGAGCCAATCGTCGGCGGCTCGCCCCTGGTGGGCCCAGCCGACGTGCTCGGCAATGCGTTGTTGCGCCGCATTGAGCGGCACGCTCGCCGCCGCCTCGACCTCGGGCAGTTGCAGGTTCAAATCGAGCACATCCTGGGCACGCCCGCGGAACACGGCCAGCGCGCGGTGCGACGGCACACGGGCGATGGGCTCGGCGTAGTCGAAGTAGTCGCGGAAATTCGCGCCCTCCTCGGCCTTGCCCTCGCGCACCTGCGCGCGCAGCATGCCGCAGCTCCAAAGCCACTCACGCAGCGGCCCCACCAAGGTGGAATCCTCGGCCCAGCGCTCCACCAGGATGTCGCGCGCGCCGTCCAGACAAGCCTGTGCGGTGGTGAAATCCGAGCCATCCTCGCCTTTGCTCGCCTGCACGAAGGCCAGGGCATCGGCCAGCGGATCGCGCAGGGGGTCGTTGAACAGAGCGTCCGCCAAGGGCTCCAGGCCGGCGTTGCGTGCCTTTTGGGCACGCGTGGTCACGCGCGGCTTGTAGGGCAGATACAGATCTTCGAGCTCCTGCTTTTGCGAAGCCGCCAGGATCGCCGCGTGCAAAGAGGGCGAAAGCTTGCCCTGCGCCTCAATGGACTTGAGGATCGCCGCCCGACGCTGCTCCAGTTCGCGCAGATAGACCAGGCGCACCTCAAGGTTGCGCAAATGCTCGTCGCTCATGCCGCCGGTGGCCTCCTTGCGGTAGCGCGCGATAAAAGGCACGGTGGCGCCACCGTCAAGCAATTCCACCGCTGCGGCGATCTGCGGCGGGCGCAATTGGAGTTCGGCTGCAAGCTGCGCCAGGATTTGCGCGTGTTGCGCGGCGCTGCCCTCGAGGTTCGACGATGCGGTCATGGGAAAGCCAATGCGGCAAAAAGCGGGCAGTCTAGTCGCATCGCACTCCCGTTCCCGCTATTTCTGCCTCAAACCTGGAGCCGATCATGAACCGGCGGCACTGGAGTCAACTCGGATTCGATGCGCTGCGCGGCCCGCCGCAATGCGTGCATGCACCGCGCATTCAGCGCGGAACCGACCAACTTGTCCATCATGGCCAGGGGCTGCGGCACTGGCACCGCAGCACGGTAAGCCCGATCGTCCGAAATGGCGTCGAAAATATCGGCGTCGTGATTCTGCGCGTCTTGTATGTTTCAACCAGACCAGCGCGGTACAGTCTAATCACCGTTGAGGTAACCGGAGCGGATCGTGCAGCCTGGACACGCCTAGAGTCGGCGAGCGTGCTCGCCAGCTCGTGCTTGAGTCGATTGCGCATGGACCCCGTGCTGGTCTTCCTGATGCCCGAACGGTTAGTCGAGCGGCTCATCGCCTGCTCGCATGCACAAGGCAGGGATATGAAGACCATGTCATGGATCATCCATGATGGTGGGCAT
>JAKBCY010000016.1 GCA_021807445.1 Pseudomonadota bacterium | reverse complement strand
GATCGCCATGCCCGTCATGCCGAAGAGGTTTCCGCGCCGACTTGTTGCCGGGTGCGACAAACCCTTGAGAGCCTGGATGAAAAAGACCGAGGCGACAAGATAAAGGAGGGTGACAAGGTTCATGCTGAGGGTCATGACAAATCCTTGGTCTTGATGAATGGGGTCGTCATCTGCGTTTCAGGCATGATTCATTTCGCCTTCGTGGCCGGCGCACGCTCTTTCTTCTTGAACATCTCCAGCATGCGCCGCGTAACAAGGAAGCCGCCGAACACGTTGACGGAAGCCATCGCCACGGCCAGCATGCCCATGACCTTGCCTAGGGGCGTGACGGTCAGCGCCGCGGCAAGCATCGCACCGACAATGATGATGGCTGAGATCGCATTTGTCACCGACATGAGTGGCGTATGCAAAGCGGGCGTCACGGTCCACACAACGTGGTAGCCGACATAGATAGCCAGCACAAAGATTGTGAGATTGATCATGAATGGGGAAATGTCGTGCATGCTTGTCTCCTTTAAGCTGACTTGCGCTTGACTTCACCGCCTGATGCCATCAGGCATGCCGCAACGATGTCGTCTTCCAGGTTCACGACAAAGCCTTTGTCCTTGTCGAGGACAAGCTTGAGAAAATCAAGCACGTTGCGCGCGTAGAGCTGTGATGCGTCGGCAGCCACTAGAGCGGGAAGATTGGTTTCACCCACAATGGTCACGCCATGCTTGACCACCGTGCGGTCCCGCTCCGTAAGCGGGCAATTTCCACCCTGACTTGCAGCCATATCCACAATTACGGATCCAGGTTTCATCCCCATCACCATCTCCTCGCTGACGAGCACTGGAGCGCGCCGCCCCGGAATGAGGGCAGTGGTGATCACAATGTTGGCCTGCTTGACGCGCTCGGCAACGAGACCGGCCTGGCGCTCCAGCCAGGCACGTGGCATGGGACGCGCGTAGCCACCAACCCCCTGTGCAATCTCGCGCTCTTCGTCGGTCTCGAACGGCACGTCGATAAACTTCGCGCCGAGGGACTCGACCTGCTCCTTGGCCGCGGGACGCACGTCCGAGGCTTCCACCACTGCACCTAAGCGCTTTGCAGTGGCTATGGCCTGCAATCCGGCCACGCCCGTCCCCAAGACGACCAAGCGCGCAGCCTTGACCGTTCCGGCCGCCGTCATGAGCATGGGCATGAATCGGGGGTAGAGATTCGCGGCGACGATCACCGCCTTGTAACCGGCAATGTTTGCCTGGCTCGACAGCACGTCCAGGCTCTGCGCTCGCGTGGTGCGAGGAGCGGCTTCCAGCGCGAAGGCCGTGAGTCCAGCCGCAGCCAATGCCTGTAGTCCTGCGGCGTTGAAGGGCTCAAGCATGCCAACGATGGCTGCTCCGGGCTTCATCAGCGCTAGCTCGGATGCAGACGGGCTGCGCACTTTGAGTACAAGCTCGGCACCCATTGCCTCGGAGGCACCCACGATCTGTGCGCCTGCCGCAACGTAGTCCGCATCCAGCGCCCCGGCTAACTGCCCGGCGCTGGTCTGCACCAAAACGGTGTGGCCCTGGCCCGCGAGCTTCTTCACCGTCTCAGGGGTGGCGGCCACGCGGGCTTCACCTGGCACAGTCTCAGCCGGTACGCCTATGCGCATGAGGTTCTCCTCAGTATGGGGAAAGAATTGTGAACAATCAACTTTGCTATTGTCGCCGATGCGGATATGTGACGTGAAGCTTGCCCGCATGAATAGCGCCGGAACCGGGTGCAACGCCGCATTTGTGGCACGGATTGCGCTGACAATGCAGCCTTTGCAAGGAGTTTATGCATGCGCCAAGTCTGGAAACCCAGCGTGACGGTGGCCGCCATCGTTGAGCGTGACGGCCGCTTTTTGCTCGTGGAGGAACACACGGTCGAAGGGCTGCGTCTGAACAACCCGGCTGGTCATTTGGAGCCAGGCGAAAGTCCTGTGCACGGTGCGATACGCGAAGCATTGGAAGAAACCTGCTGTGAGTTCACACCCGACGGATTGCTCGGTGTCTATCTGTCCCGATTTCAGCGCCCAGACGAAGACGTGACCTATCTGCGCTTCGCATTTCGCGGCAGTATGGGCAGTCCGATCGCGGGTCGTCAGCTCGACGACAACATCGTTCGCACTGTCTGGCTCACTCCTTCTGAAGTTCGCGAAAGCCAAGCTCGGCATCGTAGTCCACTTGTTCTGCAATGCGTGGAGGATCATCTAGCCGGGAAATGCTACCCGCTCGACCTCGTGATGACGCATCCCAGCGTTCAGGCTCTGCAGGCCCCATATGGCCGGTCCGGCCTCTAAAATCCCGCTTATGACATCATCCAAGCTCCGCGTTGTCGTTGGCATGTCCGGCGGTGTTGATTCGTCCGTGTCAGCTTGGCTGCTCAAACAGCAGGGCTTCGAGGTCATCGGGTTGTTCATGAAGAATTGGGAAGATGACGATGATGACGCTTACTGCTCATCGCGCCAGGACTGGCTGGACGCAGCGAGCGTCGCCGACACAATCGGCATCGATCTCGAGGCAGTCAATTTTGCAGCCGAATACAAAGATCGAGTATTCGCGGAATTCTTGCGCGAATACTCCGCAGGGCGCACCCCGAACCCGGACGTCCTGTGCAACGCCGAGATCAAGTTCAAGGCTTTTCTCGATCACGCGATGCACCTGGGCGCCGACAAGATCGCCACGGGCCACTATGCCCGTGTCCGTGAGAGCGCGCTGGGATTCGAACTCCTCCGCGGCCTTGATGCGACAAAGGACCAAAGTTATTTTCTGCACAGACTGAACCAAGCTCAGCTCTCCAGGACGCTGTTCCCGGTCGGCGAGTTACCCAAAACGGAAGTTCGGCGCATCGCCGCCGCAATAGGCCTCCACAATGCCCGCAAAAAAGATTCCACGGGTATCTGCTTTATTGGCGAGCGACCGTTCAGGGCATTTCTCAACCGCTACCTTCCAACCCGACCCGGACCGATGAAGACCCCCGACGGCATGATTGTGGGCGAGCATCTCGGACTGGCCTTCTACACACTGGGACAGCGCAAGGGTATTGGCCTGGGCGGAAGCCGGGAGGGCAGCGGCGAACCTTGGTTCGTGGCACGCAAGGACGTGCTCAGCAACACCTTGTACGTGGCTCAGGGGCATCAACACCCTTGGCTCCTCAGCCGGGCACTGCGAGCGAGCAATATGAGTTGGGTGGCGGGGAACCCACCGCCTAGTGATCGGGCTCTCAGCGCCAAGACGCGTTACCGGCAGGCAGACAACGCTTGCCAAATCCATTACTCGGGATCGGGTGGCTTCACGCTCGCGTTCAATACCCCTCAATGGGCCGTCACACCCGGTCAGTCCGCCGTCGTTTACGCTGGAGAGGTCTGTCTCGGTGGCGGCGTGATCGATGAGGTGTCGAACGAGCCGGTGGAAGTGGCATCGGCGCCGGTCACGGTCGCCTGACGCATCGCCAGGCGCCATTTGCAAAGCGATCGCGCTGTTTGTTCCGCCTCGCGCGCTTAAGTCATGCGCGCAAGAAGTGTTTCCATTTCTTCCATCATGGCATCGAGCCTGAATTTCTCGCCGGGGCCGCCGTCCTTCCGCGCATCAAGCTCCTGTTCGATATAGCACACGGTCATGCGTACGAACGTACTGTCCAGAGCCTTGCGCACCGCAGAAAGCTGTTGGGCTACCTTCAAGCAAGGCTCGCCCTCATCGATCATGCGCTGCACCCCGCGCAACTGGCCCTCGGCACGCTTGAGCCGATTGAGAATGTCAGTTCGCGACGCCTCGTTGGTGAGAACAGACATGATTGGCTCTCCAAGATCCTGAGTTGTGGTCGAAATGCTGCGCTTGTTCATCGCTGCCATCTCCTCATGATACCGATCTGGATTCACCGAGGCGCGAGGTTCCGCCAGCTCGTGCGCCAACGAAACGCCGCCTCCTGACCGGCGCGCGACGACGGTGCCGACCTAAGCTGCGACCACTCGGGCATGCGCCAACTCCACGGTGACCACCACCATCAGGGCTGCACCGCGCATACAAATGGCCAACGCCTGCCACTTCGCTGCTAGCCCCGCGGGCGACACCGCATGGGCGCGCGCGAGAATCATCCGCCACCAGGCACCCCCCTCTTTCAACGTCACGACAGTGCCACGACGGCACCCGTTGTTTCCCAGACAGTCGCGCATCAAGAAGGCTGCCCCATCGGCCAGCGCGTGCAGCTGTTCCGCAGGGGGCGCCAATGCCGATCACGCTCTCAGGCGCCGCAACTCAATTTGGACTCGGGAACTCCGAATTTCTTGAGAATCAGCCCGAGCGGGCAGAAATTGGTGAAGCCAAATTGCAGCAAATTGGCGCCGACAAAGGCCGTGAGCAACAAAAACCATTCGGACACGAACAGGGGACTCCCCTGGACCCCGAGCAGCAGAGATAACAGGATGAAAGTTCCTGCGAAGATTCGGATATAGCGTTCAACGGTCATGCAAGGCTCCATGTAGAAAGATTCAGGAACTACTAACTATCAAGAAAATAGCGCAAACTTGCCGGAGTATCAAGGACTGCTTGCCGCGTCAGTCCGCGCGCTCACGATTGCGGTGCGGGCGGCGCCTTCACGCGAATCTGCCAGATGTAGTACACGAGCGGAATCACGATCAGCGTGAGCAACGTTGACAACAACGTACCGAAGATTAGCGACACTGCAAGTCCACCAAAAACCGGATCGGTGATCATGATGGCCGATCCGAAAATGATCGCAAGGGCCGTGAGAAGAATTGGACGCAGCCGTACGGCACCGGCCTGAGCCACCGACTCCTGCAAGCTGTAGCCGCGGGCGCGATAGTCCAAGATAAAGTCAATTAGCAACAGCGAATTGCGCACCACGATACCTGCAAGTGCGATCACCCCGATCATGGATGTGGCCGTGAATGATTGGTGTGTGATCCAGTGCCCGGGGAACACCCCTATGAGCGTCAGCGGGATGGCCCCCATGACGATCACCGGCAAGAGGAAGGATTTGTAGTACGCCACCAGAAGCAGGTAGATAAATACAAGCGCCACCATGAAGGCGGACCCCAAGTCGCGGAACACGTCCAGAGTCAAGCGCATTTCTCCGCCCCAGAGAAGCTGGTAGCCCTTGAGGTCAGAAGCTGGCGTATCCGAAAAACCGAGATTGCCCGTTCTGAAAGTGGTTCCATTGGCCAGCTTTTTCCCATCCAGCATCGAGTTCAGACTCAGCGTTGCGTAAACAGGGCTGGAATGAATCATCTCGCCACTCACATACACCACCGGGTGCTGATCACGGGTATAGATGGGCTTTGCCAGATCCCCCTTCTCAACGGTCGCGATGGCCGAAAGCGGAATGACCTTGCCCTGCGCATTTTGAATGGGAATGTCCAGCAGTTGCTGCGGGCTCTGGCGATCAGCGCGCGGAATGCGCACAACAATATTCACCGGCTCCAGCGCGTTGCTGTCGTGTACAGCACCAACCTTGAGCCCTGACACATAGTCGTGAAGAAGCTGGATGATCTGGCCAGGGACAAGACCCGACAGTGCAGCCTTCTGGCGATCCACCTTGATGCGGTATTCAGTGGTGGTCGCTGTGACGGAATCGTCCTGATTCATCAAGCCGTAAACGCGATCGAACTTCTCCAACACTGCCTTCGCCGAACTGCGCAGGACACCGTAGTTAGGGCCATAGAGCTCCGCCATGATCTGCGAGCGCACCGGTGGGCCCGGTGGGGTTTCGAACAACTTGATGCGGGTGGCCGGAAAGCGTGTCCGGACGGGGGTAAGCTGCGCGTACAAATCCTGAACGATGGTGTGGGAGGAGATGCTTCGCGCATCTTCGCCCACAAGATTTACACGAATCTGTGCGAAGTTGTCGCCTCGCTTGAGTGGGTCCCCACGCACCAATGCGGCGAAGTCCACTGGAGCCGCTTCGCCCACAAAAGTCTGGAAATCCAGGACGTAGGGATTGCCTCCGAGTACGTTGCCCACAGCGCGCGCCACTTCGTCCGTGCGCTCCAAGGATGAGCCTGCCGGCGTGTCGATTTGCACAAGAAAGGTATTGGTGTTGTCGTTGGGCAGCATCTTGAGTTCCACGCCCAGCATGGATAGCGGGCCGTTCATGCCGCCGAAGCGAATGAACTGCCAAGCTGGCATCAGCATGGCACCAATAAGGAGAAGCAAAACTGCCAGCAGCATGACATTGCGCTTGGTGCGGCTCTTCATGAGTGGAGTGAACAGGCGCAAATAGACTGTATGCAGCCGGTCGGCCTTGTGTTTTCCGTCGTCCTCAAGGGGCTCGGTGCGGGCCAACTCCTCGCGCGCAGCCTTTTTCGATAACCAAACCCGCGCAGCCCATGGCACCACCGTGTAGGCAAGCAACAGCGAGGCAATCATTGCCACCGGCACATTGATGGGGATCGGGCGCATGAACGGCCCCATCATCCCGCTCACAAATGCCATCGGGATAAAGGCCAGGATCACGGCCAGCGTGGCCATGTTGGTGGGGTTGCCAATCTCGTTGGTGGCTTCGATGACCGTGGCGATGAAATTGCGCTTGGTCCCATTGTGTAGATGCCGGTGAATGTTTTCAATCACCACGATGGCACCGTCGACGAGCAGGCCGAGCGACAAGATGAGGGCAAACAAGGTGATGCGGTTAATGCTTTGACCGATGATGAGGTCGACCGTGAGCACGGCAAACAGTGTGAGCGGCACAGTCAGCGTCACGATGCCAGCCTCGCGCCAACCGAGAAAGATCCACAACAGCAGCGACACACTCAGGATGGCGATGCCCAAATGCTCTACGAGGGTGTTGACAGCCTCATTGGCCTTGTGCCCATCGTTGCGGGTGATCGTCGCGTGGACGCCCTGCGGCAGGGCATAGGCTTTGATCTCGTCGAGTTTCTTCAGGACGTCATTGACCACAACGACGGCGTTTGCGCCGGATTTCTTGGCAATCGACAGCGTCACGGCACTCATTTCCTGACCACGCCGCATGCCCTTAGCCGCTGGCCCCCACGCGAAGTGGGACAGATCGTCTGCCTCCTCGGGGCCATCCTCGACACGTGCCACGTCTTTCAGATAGACAGGCTTGCCGTTGGGTGCGCCAATCATGATGTCCCCAACCTGCTGCGCGTCGCCCAGGAAACTGCTCAGGCGTACCGCAGCGACATGATTGGCGTCCACCACGTTACCGATGGGCGCCGCGGCATTGCTGCCTTGCAAGATCTTGTCCAGCTGCTCCAGTGGGATTCCCGCTGCAGCGAGCTTGGATGGTGAAATCCAGACATTGACCGCGCGCCGTGCCCCGCCGACCACATCCGTGAACGAGACGCCAGGTACGTCGCGCAGATGCGCCAAGACCTTCAAGCCCACCTCACGCAGCTGCATGCCGTTCATCGACGCAGAGGACAACGTGATGGTCAGGATCGGCACGTCGTTCACGTTAATGGGTTTTACGATCGGCTGCATGGCCCCCGGGGGAATCCGGTCGAGGTTCTGCATCAATTGGTTGTACATCTTGACGAGGCTTTTCTCCTGGTCCTCGCCCACCTTGAACTGCACCGTGACGACGCCGAAATCGTTGGTGGCGTAGCCATAGGTATGGTCCACCCCCGACATCGACGCCATGATGGCCTCAAGCGGTTTGACCACCAAGTCCTGAATCTCCTTGGGGCCAGCTCCGGGCTTGGGCACAATGATGTTCGCCGCCGGGACAACAATCTGGGGGTTGTACTCGCGCGGCGTAATCAGCAAGGCCAAGACCCCGACCAAGGTGAGCGCCACCATGACCAAGGCCGTGATCTTCGACGAAATGAAGATGCGGGCAAGCTTGCCCGCACTGTTCAACGATGTGCGCTCAGCCACGATTGCCTCCGGCGATCTTCACACCGTTTTCGATCTTGGAAAGATTGCTGGTCACGATCTTGTCGCCCGGATTGAGGCCGGCCTGCACATCCACTAGGCCGCCGGCCGCTGCCCCAAGGCGCACAAGCCTGAAGTGGGCAACGCCCTTTTCATCAACAACGAACACCCCGATCATGCCCGCACGATTGACGACGGCACCCTGCGGCATGCGCAATTGCGCCGTGCTCCCAACGGCAAAACCCACACGCACAAAGCGCCCGCTCTCCAGCCCGCTGGTTGCGGGCAGGTCGATTTTTACAGTATGTGTGTGGCTCATGGGGTCGGCCACGGGCACAGCCTGCGCAATGGTGCCGGCAATAGTGCTGTCGCCTGCGAAAACCTGCACCGGTTCACCGAGCTTGATGGCGTGGAAAACCTCGCCTGGCACCTGTGTCGCGACCTGTAATCGGCCTTGGCCTTCGATCACCAGGACGGGCCGCCCAGGCGTGGCTAAATCGCCGGCGTTCGCCATCTTCTGCGCCACAACGCCAGAAATCGGTGATGCGACCGAGGCGTAGCGCATTTGCGAACCGGCCGTGCTGTAACCTGCACTGGCCGCGGCAACCTGCTCCTGCGCCACTTGGTATCGCAGCTGGATCTGCTCCCACTGTTGGCGCGGGATGGCCTCCGCCTTGTACAGATTGCCAAAGCGCACGTAGTCGGCCTTGGCATTGGCCAGATTCGCCTGGGCCTGCGCAAGGCCCGCACGTGCCTGCGCCACCTGACCCTGGATGTCTGTCGGGTCAACCCTGAACAACAGTTCGCCTGCCTTGACCGCCTGGCCTTCCTTCACGCGCATCTCAGCGATGTACCCCATAAGGCGCGAGGCGATCTGAACCTGATTGCTCGACACCACGGTACCGGGCAGCACCGTGAGGTTCTGCTGGCGGCTGGATGAAAGCGTGGTCGTCTCGGCGGCAATCGTCCGCGACGCTTCCGTGACAGTCGATGGTTGCGCGTTTTGATGACTGCAGGCAGAAAGCAGCACGGCGACCGTCAAAAGAAGAGCCGCGGGATTGCGTGCGAGTCCGGGCTGGATACGCGATGGAACGTGGGTCATGATGGTCTCGACTGAGTGTCTGGGCAACCGGAAGATGCGAGGAAATTCAAGGTTGTGCGATAGGCGTTATCGTCGCCGGCGCAACGGGCTCGGGACCGTCGCTGGCACCGCCCGGCGGGACAGAGGACGCAACCTCCACGCCGTCGGGCGTCAGCTGTCCCAGCGCCAGCCGCAGTGCTGCACGATCCAGGTTGATCTGGTTGCGAGCCAAAAGCAGATCAGCCCGTGCCTTGTCGAGCTGCGCCTGCGCACCCTGCAGCTCGAGCAGGGTGCCAACACCGTTGGCGTAGCGCTTGGTCACGATCCTGGCGGCCTCCTCGGTTTGCTGCACAGCAAGCTTGCGCGTGGCGAGCTGCCGATCGGCATCCAAGGCCTTACGGTAGCTATCCTGAATTTGCATGCCGAGCTGATTCTCGGCGGCTCGCAACTTGGCCTGCATCCGCATTCGTGCAGCAACTGCCTGATCCACGCCCTGGCGCGCCACGCCGCCGTCGAATAACGTCCAGGTTAATTGCGCACCAACGGTATAGCTGTGTGCGCTGAAGCCTGGTGTGGGATCGTTCGTGTCAAAGCGCGCTAGCGCCCCAACCTGCGGATAAAGGTCCGCGCGCGCCACTTCCACCTTGCCCCTGGCCGCCTCGATCTGTTGACGCAGCGCGCGGATCTGAGGGTTATGGTCCAGTGCCTGACCAATCCAGCCATCTGGAGTGCCAGCGGGCATGCTTACCTTGACCTCGGGTCCGAGCTCGATCGCCTCGGTCAAGGGCGCGCCGAGAACCACGTGCAGCCCATCCATCGCCCGGGCCTCCATGTCAGCGGCCTGCTGCTTCTGCAACCTCACGTCTTCCAGATGCACCTCAGCCGAGAGCAGGTCACTCTTGATCACAACCCCCTGCTTGTAGAGGTTTTCCACGGTCCGAACCTGACTATGCGCGGCCTCCAGCGCCTTGGCGGCGACCCCCTCGAAGGCGCGCGCTGTATAAACGCCGTCGTAGGCTTGCAGCGTCTGGGCAGTGATCTGCTGCCGCGCCGCTTGGTCTCCTAATTGCGCTGCCATCAACATGGCCCGGGCTTGCTGCATATAGCCATGCAGCTTGCCGCCTGTGTACAAGGGAATTTGCGCCTCGAGCCGGGTGTTGAAATTGTTGACGGCGCCAGGGTAATTCAGGTTGTCGGGCGCAATGTTCAGCGCACCCGGCACGGCCGGATTGAACTGACCAGCGCCAAAGTCGTTGAACGTCGCTTGGCGCTGTGCCAGCTTGATGCCGAAGACATTGAGCGGGTCATTGGTACGCGTCGCGCCCGCCGTGGCCGTGATCTTAGGCAGCCGTGCCCCGTCGGCTTGAGCAACCCCAGCCTTGGCCTGCGCGATTTGGGACTGCACGGCCTGCAGATCGGGATTCTGGCGCAAGGCCAGATCAACTGCTTGGCGAAAGTCCAGGGTCACCGCACTGGCCCACCCAGGCCATGCCGTAACCAGAACCATAACCCCCATTCCAATTCGGCTTTTTGAGCGACGAGCCATTTGGGAACCTCTATTTGGACGAAACGGGCAACGGACCTGCACTCTCGCCCGTTGCAGATCGCCTGGGGCGCAGGCTCGCAGCGCAAGAGCTTTGGCCAAGCATAGCCCGGCACAATATGCAAGATTCGTTATTTATACTGCCGGTAGTATACAGGTACTGCGGTGAGTATGCAGACTGAAACCAATCCGGCTGTGCTTACGGCGGCGCGCCTGGCTTCGTCGTTCCTGCGGCGTTTACGCCAAGCCGTTGTTCGCCCTGCTTTAAAGCGCGGTCCACAAACGCCTGGTAAAAATCGGGCTCTCCCGCTCCGACCAATCGATCCGCCACCTCTTTGCCGCCTGGGCCGAAGAACAGGACCGTGGGCGCCAAACTCACTTTGTAATGATGTGCCAGCGCCTGACCGTTTGTCGCCTTGCCGTGAAAATCGAGCAACCGGTACTTGGATTCCATCTCAACTTGCACCACGCCATACCCGTCCTTTGCCAACCACTGGTAAGTGCTTTTGCGCAGGCGCTCGCAGTAGGTGCAGCCCGGTAGACTGAACATGACGACCAGGGGCTGCTGCCGCGCCGCGGTCCGGGCGACACTGGACTGCAGATCGCGTGCAGGGGGCAAGGGAGTATCGCCTCGCGACACCCCGTTCAGTGAGAGCGATAGGCCGATTGTGGCCACGGCGCCAAACAGCAAAGCGCGCAGGCGCCGGCGCAAGCCATCGGCGGTGAAACACAGCGCAAAAAACCGCGAATGCGGGTGCTGCATGGCAATGCCTCCAGCCGTCTCGATGACTTCATACACGGATAATGCCTCTATGCTAAATCCCCTCCGACACCCCAAGCGCCTTTGCAGTTGGCACGGGCTCATCCTGCTCCTGGTCGCTGTAACCAGTCTGGCGGCCTGTTCGCCAGACCTCGATTGGCGCGAAATTCGACCCAAGAACATCGACATTTTGCTCACATTCCCTTGTAAGCCGCAGCAGATCACCCAGGACGTCCAGTTGGCCGGCAAAACAGTCAAGATGAGTATGACCGGTTGCGCCACGGATGACATGACCTTTGCTCTGGCCCACGCCGACATGCAGGATCGAGCACTGGTTGGGCCTGCCATGGCCGCGCTGCACAAGGCCGCGCTGCAAAACGTGGCAGGCCGCGTGGTGCGCAGCCAACCCGCCGCGGTGGCGCACGCGGCGCACGGCCTCCCCGACGCGCTAGACCTGCAGATCACGGGCAAATCACCGAGCGGCAAACCCTTGCGTGAACGCGTGGTGCTCTTTGCGCAGGGTACGCAAGTATTCCAGATGACAACATTCGCGCATGTAAAGCGTTATAAAGCCGACGCGGCTCAGACTTTTTCCAACTCAATCCGGTTACCCGCGACAGACTGACACCCTGTGGGCCCGCGGAGATGCTGCAATGCAGCTAAACTGCCGTTACAAGCAAACAGGAGTGCGCTGCATGCCCGGCATTCTCATCATCGCCCACGCGCCGCTAGCCAGTGCCCTGCGTGACTGCGCGGCGCACGTGTATGCAAGCTGCCCCAATTATCTGGAGGCGATCGACGTTCCGGCGGACGCGTCGCCCGGGGCCATGCTGGGGCAAGCCAAGGAGGCGCTGGAACGCGTCGCCCGCGATGGCTCAGCGCTGGTTCTGGTCGATACAGCAGGCGCCACGCCCTGCAACGTCGCGCAACGCCTCGCCGATACGACAAGCACGTCGGCAGTGCGAATTGTGTGTGGCGTGAATCTGCCAATGCTGTTGCGAACCGTTTGCTACCAAAAGGAACCCCTGGATGCACTGGTCACGCGCGCCGTGGATGGAGGCCAACACGGCATCACGGAGTTGCACCCCGACGAGGCGTCCGGGGCCCCCAGATGGTGAAGCGCGAGTTGATCATTGCCAACAAGCTGGGGCTACACGCCAGGGCATCAGCCAAACTTACAAAACTCGCGTCAGAATTCGCAAGTGACATTTGGCTGAGCAAAGGATCGCGGCGCGTCAACGCCAAGAGCATCATGGGCGTGATGATGCTCGCTGCGGGCCAAGGATCAAAAATCGCGGTTGAAGCCGATGGCAACGACGCCCAGCAGGCTGTGGACCAAATCGCCCTATTGGTGGACGACAAGTTTGGCGAAGGCGAATAACCACGGACAGCAAGGCACGGATTTGCGCGTGCAAAGGTGCCGCTGCAGGCCGCAGCCCCGCAATATTTCCACACATTCATGGCAAACGCCTGCAAAACTTGGTGTGCATGATGCCTGCATTGTGTCGTCAAGGGACGCACATGGAAAGTTGACTGCTCCCCCCCTGAAGGCAGGAGACTCCCACTTCACTGAGCCCAACCCATGCCGCCTTACAGCAACACAGGACTTACGGCCTCTCCATGGGCTGACACCCTAAGCCCTACGGCCAAGACATTACGCGCAGCCTTGATGTCGCGGTCGTGCGTCGTGTGTCGTGCCACACGCTGGACACGCGCAGGTGCGCACGGACAGCGGCATCGATGCCCTGGTGTGGCCGCACAGCAAGCATGGCTCGCTGAATGGGTACCCACGATCGAATCCAGGCAGAGTGCGTCCGTACCACTGCGCTTTGTACTCAAGCTTTCTGGCGTCGCTGCGCGGCCGCGGCATGTGGTTGTACGCAAAGCGCGCGCTTCCAAACCCGCACACAAGCATCGGCTCGCGCTCGGGCCTCGGGTCGACGCGAAAGCAAAAGGCGCGCTTGATGTCTATCGCTCACATCGGAGAATCAATTCGCGTGAACAGCCATCCCAGTGCCGATCTTCGATCGGCGGCCCTCTCCCCTCGGCCCTGACTGGCGGGTCTTCTCGGAGCAACGGATGAATCCGCGCGTTTTACTGATTGAGGACGATGCCCGGCTAGGCCAGATGGTGGACGATTACCTCAGCGACGAGGGCTGGCAAGTGCAGCGCGCTGCGACCTTGGCGCAGGCTCAGGCCGCGCTGCACTTGGGTGATGCAGTGGGCCACGGACCGGGCTTTGATGCGGTCGTGCTCGACCTGATGCTTCCTGACGGGGATGGGCTGGACTTGTGTCGGCGCCTGCGTGCCGCGGGTAACGATTTGCCCGTGCTCATGCTCACGGCGCGCGGAGATCCACTGGACCGAGTGATCGGCTTGGAGCTCGGCGCCGATGACTACCTCCCCAAGCCATTTGAGCCGCGCGAGTTGAAGGCACGCCTTCGCGCCATCGTGCGAAGGCGTCAAGGTGTTGTGGAAACCTCGCAAGTGCTGCGATTCGGAAAACTGGAGGTTGATCCCGCGGCCCGGCAAGTTCGGATCGACGGGGAAATCCGGCCGCTTACCGGCTACCAGTTTGACCTGCTGCTTGCGCTGGCACGCCATCCTGGACGCGTACTCTCGCGTGATTTTCTCCTCGATGCCGTGAAGACGAGCGACGCGCAGGAGGTCTACGACCGATCCATCGACGTGCATATCAGTCGCATTCGCGCAGCGCTCGAAGATGATCCGCGCCACCCACGCCGCATCCTCACTCTACGCGGGGCCGGTTACGTGTTCGCACGCAGCCAGGATGTGGCATGACTTGCGTAGCATGATGGGCAGCCTGGCTTCAACCACCTCGGCCAGCAAGGCCAAATTGAGCATGACGCAGCAAGAACGAAGCCAGCCGACGAGCACACCGACGGGCTTCATTGTGCGCATGCCGCTTTGGGCGCGCATCGGCCTGGCTCTCGCGCTGGCGCTGCTGGTGCAAGCCCTGGTCTCGGCCATGGTGATGCATTGGCTGTTTTTTTCGGACCCCCAAGAAGTTGCGCTGCGGCATGAAATGTTTCGCGCGTTCATGCATGTCTATGGCATCCAGCCCTCACCTTTGCGACAACTCCTGCTGTCACCCCTCACCACGACCGTACTCACCGCTGTTGTCGTTGGTGCCGTGACTGTTCCTCTGATGCGCCGCCTCACCCGCAGGCTGCAGCGCCTGCAGCGCGGTGTACAAGCGCTTGGCAATCTGGACTTGGGCGCGCGCGTCCCTGTTGAAGGGCGCGATGAGGTTGCCGCCCTGGCGGTTGCATTCAACCAGGCTGCGAGCCGCATCGAGACCCTGGTGGGAAGCCATAAATCCCTGCTTGCCTACACGTCGCATGAGCTGCGCACTCCGCTTGCGCGTCTCAGCATGGCGCTGGAGACCCTCGGTCAGCCCGCGCCGCACAATGTCGCGCGTGAAGCCGCAATGCATGAGGCTCGGCGCGATCTCGCCGAGCTGGATCAACTGATCGGCACCATCCTCCTTTTCAGTCGGCTCGATGCGGCGGGCGCCCGGGCGCTTGATGTGCGGGAGGTGGACGTACTGGCCCTGGCCGCCGAGGAAGCAGCCCGGGAGAACATTGAAGTACAGGGTGACTGGGTCCGCATCCAGGGCGATGAACGCCTTCTGCGCCACGCGATCCGCAACCTGTTGGATAATGCCCGCAAGCACGCGCCCAGTCACCCGGCCGAGGTGACCGTGCAGCATACGGCGCGTGGCACGCGCGTGACGGTGTGCGACCGTGGGCCGGGCGTGCCGCTCGCCGAGGCCGAGCGCATATTCGAGCCATTCATTCGCCTCCACGGTCGCGGCGATGGAAGCGGCCTCGGTCTGCCCCTGGTGCGGCGCATAGCCCGGTTGCATGGCGGCGATGCTTACTATCAACCCAACCCCAAAGGCGGCGCCTGCTTTGTGCTCGACGTGGCCAGCCTGGACGCCGCTCCGCCCCCCTAGAATCGCACCGTCGTCATCACGCCGTACCGCGCTGCATCTACCATTGCGCCATGGCACTGCAAATCTTCGGTATTCCGGTTTCTCGGGGCATCGCCGTCGGGCGAGCTGTGCTCATGTCGTCGGCGCGCTTGGACGTCGCACATTATTTTGTCGACCCGGGCCACGAAGAGCAGGAAGTCAACCGCTTACGCGCCGCGCGGCTAGCCATACGCGCTGAACTGGACGCGCTGCAACTCGAGTTGCCAAGCGATGCTCCACCCGAGCTCAGCGCCTTCATCGACGTGCACAAGATGCTCCTCGACGATCCTCAGATTGGCCGGGAAACGGCTAACTGGATCCGCCAGCGGCGTTACAACGCGGAGTGGGCACTGACCGCTCAACTGGAAGTGATCGGGCGCAGCTTCGATGAGATGGATGACGCCTACCTGCGCGAGCGCAAGGCCGATGTGGAGCAAGTCGTCGAACGCTTGCTGCGCGCGCTGCGGGGAACCGGTGGCTTGGCGCGCGGCACTGCCGGAGACGAAGATCTCGTGCTGGTGGCGCACGATATCGCCCCGGCCGACATGATGCAGTTCAAGCAGGGTGTGTTCCGCGGGTTCGTCACCGATGTGGGCGGCAAGACCTCTCACACCGCCATTGTCGCGCGCAGCCTGGACATCCCTGCCGTGGTCGGTGCGCGCGAGGCCAGCCGACTAATCCGGCAGGACGACTGGATCATCATCGATGGCGACAGCGGCCTGCTCATCGTTGACCCCTCGCCGATCATTCTTGAGGATTACCGTGTACGCAAGCAGGAGTCCGAACTCGGCCGCCAGCGCCTGACGCGCTTGAAGAATACCCCAGCCCGCACGTTGGACGGGCAAATGGTGGAACTGCTTGCAAACATCGAATTGCCCGACGATTGTGGAACGGCGCTCGCAGCTGGCGCCGCTGGAATTGGCTTATTCCGGACTGAGTATTTGTTCATGAACAGGGCCCACGACCTGCCCGGCGAGGATGAACAGTACGAAGCCTACCGCCGGGTGGTGCATGACATGGACGGGCGTCCAGTCACCATACGCACGATCGATATCGGCGCCGACAAACCTCTTGACGCCGAGGCGAATTACCGGGACGGCGAGTTCACCCACCTCAACCCAGCCTTAGGCTTGCGCGCGATCCGCTATAGCCTGTCAGACCCAGCCATGTTTCGAGTGCAATTGCGCGCGCTGTTGCGTGCTGCAACCCATGGCCCGCTACGCATTCTTATCCCTATGCTGGCGCATGCCACCGAGGTTCACCAGACCTTCATCCAACTCGACATGGCTCGAGCCGAGCTGGCTGCATCCAATCGACCTCACGGTGTGGCCCAGACCGGTGCCATGATTGAAGTTCCCGGCGCTGTGCTCATGTTGCCCCTGTTCCTCAAACACTTCGACTTCATCTCGGTCGGAACCAACGATTTGGTGCAATACACGCTGGCCATCGACCGTGCCGATGAGAGCGTGGCAGGCCTGTATGACCCACTGCATCCCGCCGTGCTGCAGCTGTTGGCCCAGACCATTGCTCAGGCACACGCCGCCGAGAGCTGGAAGGGGCGCGCCGTCCATGTCAGTGTGTGCGGCGAAATGGCAGGCGACCCGACCCTCACCCGATTGCTGCTGGGACTGGGCCTGCGCAGTTTTTCCATGCACCCAGCGCAACTGCTGAGTGTCAAACAAGAAGTGCTCCGCGCCGATTGCGCGAGGCTTGCACCTTTGGCCCGAGCTGTACTGGGCGAATATGAACCCGAAGGCCAACAACGCGCACTTGCTGCGCTCATGGCCTGAGGACTGCTGCGCCGACTTCGCCGTGCGCGGCACTTGACCTTTTCTGCCATGACCGAATTCTCTTCCCCCACGCAGCGTCAAGGGCTGGCGTTACAACAGCCTTCCCGGCGCCGGCTTTTGCGCTGTGGCCTGTGTGGGTTTTCCTTGTTTCTCGGCATTCAAGCGGAAACCCGCGCAGCGGAGAATGAGGCCATTGCGAGCCTACCGGCGCTGGGCGATGCAGCGCAAGGATTGCTGTCGCCCGCAGTGGAAACCAGGCTTGGCCAGCGCATCATGTCCGAGATTCGCCAGCAGCCTCAGTACCTTCACGACGTTCTGTTGCGCGACTATCTTCAAGGCATCGTCCAACGGCTCACCCCAGCCGCCGACGCAGCGGCGGAGCCTGACGCGCCGCACCGATTCACCGTGTTCCTGTTGCGCGACCCCACCTTCAACGCGTTCGCTCTTCCCGGTGGCGAAGTCGGCGTCCACACCGGACTGGTGGTGGACGCAGTAGCCGAGGCGCAGCTGGCCGCTGTATTCGCACACGAGCTCTCGCACATCACCCAGAGGCATATCGCGCAACGATTGGCGCAGGCGAGCACTGGCAACATTCTGTCCATAGGCTCACTCGTGCTCGCCATCCTGGCCGGCGCCGCAGGCAGCGGACAGGCCGCCGAGGGTCTTGCGCTGGGCGGGCAGGCCGCGGCGATGGATCGCGCGTTGCGCTTTTCGCGCAATAACGAGCGCGATGCTGATCGCGTCGGCACCGGGATCCTGCGTGCTGCCGGCTACCCGCCCCAAGCGATGGCCAGTATGCTGGAGAGGTTGCAGAACCTGTCGCGTCTGGACAATTCGAGCGTCTACGCGTTCCTGCAAGATCACCCGTTAACAAGCGAACGCATCGCTGACGCGCAGGCACGCGGTGGTAACAAGCCGCTGCCTCCAGACCGCAGTCTGCCCTTCTGGTTGATGAACGCGCGCGCCCGCGTGCTGAACTACCAGCGCGCGAATGACCTGCGTCGCCTTGCCGAACAACTGGCTCAGCCATCGCCCGACAGACCGGAGGATTTTCCGGCTCAGCAAGTTGCCTGGGCCTATGGCCGAGCGCTCGCATGGCTCGACATCAAACGGCTCGGCGCCGCGAAGGCAGCCCTCGAAGATGCAACACGACTGGCCACAAGCTTCAGCGCCTCAGAGCGCCTTCCGCTGGACTTGGTCCAAGGCGAGATCTTGCTTGCTCGCTCGCAGCCGCAAGCCGCAGTGGAACTGGCGCGCCACTTGCGTACGGTGGATGCGACGTCTCGTGCCGTACTGCACCTGCAAGCACGCGCGCTACTCACTTTGCCCGATAAACGTGCAGCACGCGATTTCCTACGTGAACAAACCGTGCTGCACCCGCACGACGTGCAGATGTGGACTTGGCTTGCCCAGTCCTACGCGGCGACGGGCGAGTATGCAGCCCAGCATCGGGCCACGGCCGAAGCGTACGCCCTTCAGGGCAATCTTGAAGGGGCAGTGCTTCAACTCAAGATCGCCCAGCGTACGCCGGGCGCCAACTACTTTGAGGCCTCCATCATTGACGCCCGCCTAGAAGCGCTGAAGCAGCAATTGGCCCAGGACAAAAAGCTTGACAAGCTTCTTCCAAAATGATGCGTTTGCCTGAGGCCCTGAACAGCAAGCCCAACGTGCGTCTTGCTCAGCTCGCGCTGCTGCTCGCGCTTGCCCTTCCTTTCGTCTGGCCCTTCGACCCCGGCCCCACTGCCAAAGCTGGCAGCATGCTGCTTGCTGCAGGGCTGTGGAGCTTGGTCATCCTTACCGCGGCCGTCAAAGGCTACGTCCCACGCTCAGGAGCCGCGGTGTGGGGCTTCGTTGCGCTGGGCGCGGTCATCGCCGCGCAAACATTGGGCGGCTACCTAGCTTATCCCGGGCAGGGCTGGCTTGCGGTGCTCCTTCTATTTGGCGCGGCGTTGGTGGCTGGGATAGGTTTGGCTTTGTCGCGCGAGCCATCTTGGTTGCGCCTTGCATCAGTTGCCTTGCTTGCGCAGGGGTTGGCACAGGTGGTGATCGGGCTGGTGCAATTCTGCTTGTGGCAGGCGCCTGCGCTCGGCCAATGGTTCAATGCACACGCCCCCTGGTTTTACGATCTGATTAGCTTTCCCGGCAGTGGCCGCATTTATGGCAACCTGCGCCAACCCAATCACTACGCCACTGCCGTGGCGCTGGGCTACGCAGGGCTTGCCGGGTTAACCCCGCGGTTGCGCGCACGGCACATCTGGATGGCCAGCGTGGCTTTGGCATGGGCGCTCGTGGTCAGTGGCTCGCGCACGGGTACCGTGCATGCGGTAGCAGTAGGCCTTCTGGTTCTGTTGGCTGTTCCTGGCGCGTGGCGCAGCCCGAAGTGGCGGCCGCTGCTCGCCGCACCGTTTCTATACGCAGCTTGGTGGTTCGTCCTCCACGAAGCAGACCATCTGGGCTTGATCAGCTATCTGGATGCGGTGACTCGCCAGCTTGACCAGCCCGTCAATGCGCGTTCCATCATTTGGCGCAACGCGTGGCAGGTTTTTCAGATGCACCCAATTACGGGCTGGGGCTGGGGTCAAATTGGCTGGGGTCTGGAGCAAACCACATTGGCGGGCCACTTGCATCCCCTGCCGCTCGACAACATTGACAATGCGCACGACCTGATCCTGCAACTTCTTGCCGAGACCGGGATAGCGGGGACGCTGCCCGTGTTGCTGATCGGATCCATGTGGGTGTGGAAGGTGGTGCAACCATGGCGCGCGGGCATGGCCGGGGCAGCGAGACGCATTGCACTGCTACCCGCTTTGATGGCTGCAACTTTTATCGCCATGCATAGCCTGGTCGAATACCCCCTTTGGTATGTTTACTTTCTGCTCGCCTTCGCCTTTGTGATGGGTTGGGCCGAAGGCGCCGCGCAGACTGCCCATCGCACGCCGTCGCCGCGCAGCCCTACATTGCCGGGCGCACGACGGGCGGCTGGTGTTGTTGCCGGTGGATTGGCGCTCCTTTTCGTCATCAAGGCCGGGGTGGACTATGCGCGCACGTCAGATGTGTACAGCGCCGACCCGCAAACGCGTCTGCAGGCGCGCCATACGGCGCTGCGCGACGACTGGTTTTTCCTGCCGCTGGCACAATTTACGCAGGCTGCTGCGGTGCTACCTGCTCCGGGCGCGAGCCGCAGCGAGCTGTTGGCTGACTTGGCCCTTCTCGACCGCTCGTCTCACGCCTGGGGTGATCCAGGTCTGCTTACACGTCGCATGATCGTGCTGCTGCGACTCGGCGAAACACACGAGGCCCTGGAACTCGCTCGCTATACAGCCCATGCCTTTTGGCGATACGCGCCCCAAACGGCCTTGGACTTCGGCACGCTTGCGGCCGCAAGCGGCATGAAGGGCGATCCGCGGGTTGCGCAAATCCAGGCCATTCTGCATCGCGCGCCAGTACTGAGGCGTATCGTGGTGCCACGGCGCTAGCCGAGCGGCGCTTGCAGGGGTTTTTGCCGCAGCGCAAAATAACGCCTGTTAACGGCCATTGCCCAGCGTCCGTCATGCGCGCATCCGGCCTGGATTCGCGCGTAAACCCAGCCAACAACGGAGAGTGTCTTTGCTGCCAACTCGCACCCGCCAGATCCTGGCGAGCCCCGCTTTTCGCGAAGGCGCACGTGATATGCGCGCCGTCGGCCTCGGGGTGAGCGCATGGGGACTGGTCACTGGGGTGGCCATGGTCAAATCTGGCCTGAGCGTCGGACTGGCACTGGTCATCAGCCTGACGGTATTCGCTGGTAGTGCGCAACTCGCAGCGCTTCCCCTGATTGCAGCAGGCGCTCCGTTGCTGCTCGTCCTTGGCGCGGCGTTCTGCGTGAATCTGCGCTTCGTGGTCTTCAGTGCGCAGATGCGGCCGTTCCTGGAACGCCTCAGCCTGGGAAGACGGCTGGTCTACGGGTACTTGATCGGCGACGTCAACCTGGTCATGATGCTGCGCCGCCATCCCGTAGCCGACGGAAGCGTGGAGCAGACACAGTATTTTCTTGGTGGTGGCTTGACCAACTGGTTGTTTTGGCAAGTACCTTCGGTCGTTGGCATTCTCCTCGCTGATCTTTTTCCGGATTCCTGGGGCGTCGGCTTTGCCGGAACCCTGGCGCTTTTGGCCATCGTGCTGGGGCTGATGGCCAATCGAGCAGTGGCCGGGATCATCATCATGGCTTCGGCACTGAGTACGGCACTGTTTTGGCTGCCTCTCAAGCTCAACCTTGTGCTGGCCATCGGGCTGGCGCTGATGGTCGGCATGAGCTGGGACGCGTGGGCACAACGGCGCGCGGGACTTGCAATCGAACAGGCCCGCCCCCTATGACGCTCCTGAACGACACGACTCTCGTGGTAGGCCTGACCGCCGTGACCCTCATCTCGCGCGCATTGTTTCTGCTGCCGCACAAGGCTTGGGACCTCCCTTCGCGCCTGCGCTTGGCCCTGCGATACGCACCGGCTGCGGCGCTGGCCGCTGTTGTAGCGCCCGAGTTGCTGCTCCACACCAGCTTGGGGCCATCCTGGGTCAAATTGGGTGCTGCGGTTGTCGCCAGTGGGTACTTTCTATGGAGGCGCGGCATCCTTGGCACGATTGTGACAGGCATGCTGGCCTACTGGATGTTGCTGGGGCTTCAGGCCTGGTTTGGCTGAGTTGGCGCGGCCTCGTGGGTCCGCCTCACGACAGAACGTCGCCCAAGGCGCGATGGCGCGAATGTCCCGCGTTGGCGAACCCCCACCACTTGTCTCGCCCATGGGATTGCGTCCATGGCGCTAGCCAGGCCCACAACGGGAATGTTTTATCGCCGCGCACGCTGTGGCAACGCACGCGAGCGCGGCGACGGTTCTGCACGCATTGGCGCTTCGCGCAACCCCACGCCCACCGCACACGCACGCTTCACCTGTGGCGATCTTCCCACACGCAATCGCGCGCCGTCACCGAGGCACGGATTGGCGCGCTGCAGCCAAACGCATTTGGGCGAGGCGGGCGCGGGGCCGCAACATCGTCTGCCGAGATTCCTTTCGGTGCATGGGTACTAGCGCTTCGACAGCCAAGCGGCATGCGCCACGTCAAAAATTCAGCGCCGCACCTGCGTGGGTTACACGAAACTGACGCGAAGTAGCCCTACACTGCTGAGCATTCCTTCACGCCGACCTATTCCATGTCCCGCGCAACCAAAATCGTCGCCACCATTGGCCCTGCCAGTTCGTCTCCCGAAGTGCTCGAACGCATCATCCGCGCTGGCGTGGATGTGGTGCGACTGAACTTCTCGCATGGGAAGGCACAGGATCATATTGACCGCGCCGCACTGGTGCGCGAGACGGCAGCCCGGTGTGGAAGAGAAGTCGCCATCATGGCGGATCTGCAAGGGCCAAAGATCCGGGTTGGCAAGTTTGAAAACGGCAAGATTCAACTGGAAAACGGCAAGCGATTCACGCTTGATGCCACATGCGAATTGGGCAATCAGGAGATTGCGGGTCTCGATTACAAGGATCTTCCTCGCGACGTGAAGCCGGGCGACCGCCTGCTCCTCAATGACGGCCTCATCGTGCTCGCGGTCGATGCGGTTGATGGCTCCAAGATCATCACCACCGTAGTGATCGGCGGAGAACTGTCGAACAACAAAGGCATTAACAAGCAAGGTGGAGGACTTTCAGCACCTGCGCTTACCGCGAAAGATATGGAAGACATACGCACCGCGATGGCCTTTCAGGCGGATTACCTGGCTGTGTCGTTTCCCAAGAATGCCACAGACATGGAACTTGCACGGCAACTCGCCAATGTCGCTGGGGATCCCCAAGGCCACAAGCCAGGGCTCATCGCCAAAATCGAGCGCGCCGAAGCCATTCCAGCTCTGGCTGAGATCTTGCGGGCCTCCGACGGCATCATGGTGGCGCGCGGAGACTTGGCCGTCGAAGTCGGCAATGCGGCGGTGCCGGCGCTACAAAAACGGATGATCCGCATGGCCCGCGACATGGATCGGGTCGTAATTACCGCAACCCAGATGATGGAGTCGATGATCACCAACGCCGTGCCTACCCGCGCTGAGGTGTCCGATGTTGCCAATGCGGTGCTCGATGGCACAGATGCCGTCATGCTCTCGGCCGAGACCGCCGCTGGCAAGTATCCGGTCGAGACGGTGGAGGCCATGGCAAGCATCTGCCTTGAGGCCGAAAGCTTTGAAGAGATGAAGTTGGAGCACGACTTCATCGACAAGCAATTCACACGCATTGACCAATCCATCGCAATGGCAGCGCTCTTTACTGCCCACCACTTGGGTTGCAAAGCGATCGTAGCGCTCACTGAATCCGGCTCGACCGCGCTTTGGATGAGTCGTCACCGCGTGCGCATGCCAATTTACGCGCTGTCGCCCAAGGAAAGCTCGGTGCGCCGCATGGCCTTGTACCGCAATGTGCGACCCTTGCTGATGCACTTTTCAAAAGATCGCGATGAAGCCCTGAAACAGGCCGAGACCCTCTTGGTCACGAACCGCGTGCTGAGCGGTGGAGACAGCTATGCGATCACGTGCGGAGAGCCCATCGGAACCGCCGGTGGCACCAACATGCTCAAGGTCATGCGCGTGGCGCGGTGATCGTCGGGAACTCCAGAGCCGGCGCCGGGACGACGCCGCCGGCGATGAACACTCGGCGGGCCCTCAGGCCGACAAAATCTGCAGCCGCGTGCCGCCCGCCAGTTCAATGACGTCGCCCGCAGCCAAGACGGCAGGAACGAGACCAAGCGAGCCACCATTAATGCGCACACGCTGCTCGCCTTCGACTTGGGACAACTCATAGCCCCGCGGATTGCGCTGGATGGATACCACCATCACGCCATGTTGGCCGAATGTGGTTTGCGGCTTGCTCAGAACCAACTCGGTACCCGATGCGGGTCCGCTGACCACGCGAATCTTGAAGGTTGGCAGACTCTGGTCGCTATATTGCGTGGGGCTGTAGCTGGAGGTTGCCGCGCCATGCGAGCTGCGGAAGCCGCTACCTCCGATACCTGAGTTGCTAAAGCCCGTCGGGCCAAAACGCGAATTGCCAAATCGCGACCCCGCGAACGCCGATGCCTTGGAATCCGACAGCAGGCGCAGCGTGTACTTGCCGATATCAAGCGAATCCCCCTCGTTAAACGGCGCGCGCTTGATCGGCTTGCCATTGATGTAGGAACCGTTCGTGCTGCCCAGGTCCTGTACCACATAGCCCTCACCTTCGCGAAGCAGCACGGCGTGCTCTCCGCTGACCGCCAGATTGTCGATCACCACGTCGTTATGCGGGCGGCGCCCCAGCGTAATGCGGTCCTTGTTGAGGACCACTTCCTTGAGCACCTTGTCGTCGAGAAAGATGACCAGCTTGGCCATGGCGATTCTGCCTTGTGTGTTGGGGTTGGAAGACAACGTCAGTGGGAAATTACCCCGGGCTACGCTTATTGTGACAATTACTCGTGGGAATGGTGATTGACCTGAACCATGATGACTGAAATATTATCGCGCCCACCGGCCAGATTCGCTTCCTGCACCAGCCGTCTAGCGGCGGCCTCGGCGGCA
>JAKBCY010000015.1 GCA_021807445.1 Pseudomonadota bacterium | reverse complement strand
CATCTGGCGGAAGCGGTGAGATTCGAACTCACGAACGGTTGCCCGTTGCCGGTTTTCAAGACCGGTGCAATCGACCACTCTGCCACGCTTCCGAAGCATCGCGATTGTAGGCGAGGCTCACACGGCAATCGCACCCGACTGACTCGGCCCCGGCTTGTGGGGCTGTTCGGGGGGCAAGAACAAGGTCAGTACCTCGTTAAGAAGATCCCAACCCCTAGGGGTCGCAGCGATGCGCTCAGCGGTCTGCGTCACAAGTCCAAGCCGGATGGATTGCTCAAGGCCCCGGCGCAGCGTCGACAGGGGCAGACCCGTGCGCTGCGTGTAAAGTTCCGTCGCAAACCCTTCGCGCAGGCGCAGAGCGTTGAGAAGAAACTCGAACGGAAGCTCACGCCTTCCGATCTCGGCTTCGGATTCCACTGGTGCGCCCTGCACCGCTTGCTGCATATACCGTTCAGGGTGCCGCCATCGAGTCTGGCGGATGATGCGATGCGGGAAACTCAGTTTGGAGTGTGCTCCAGCGCCAATGCCAAGGTAGTCGCCAAAATCCCAGTAGTTGCGATTATGGCGGCAGGCTCGGCCGGATCGAGCATAGGCCGAGACCTCATAACGATCGAATCCGGCGGCCTGCACCAGATCGGCGACCGCCTGTTGCATGTCGGCGGCGAGATCCGCATCCGGCAGGCGCGCTGGGGGCCGTTTCGCAAAGGGGGTCTGGGGCTCGATGGTGAGCTGGTAGAGCGACAGGTGCGAAGGCTGGAACGCAAGCGCCTTCGCAACCTCGGCTCGCACATGGTCAATTGTCTGCCCTGGCAGAGCAAACATGAGATCGAGATTGAAATTGGGCAGGACGTCGCGGGCTTCCTCGATGGCAGCTCGCGCTTGCGCAGCATCGTGCACACGCCCGAGGCGGCGCAGCATGTCATCGTCGAAGCTCTGCACACCGATGGACAGCCGATTGACCCCGGCTTGCGCATACCCCTTGAAGCGCTGGCGCTCAAAGGTTCCGGGGTTCGCCTCAAGGGTGATCTCTGCATCGGATGCAAGTTGCACGCGAGCGCGCACTTGCGCCAACAGCGTATCGACGGCGTCGGGCGAAAACAGGCTCGGAGTACCGCCCCCGAAAAAGATGCTCGTGACGCGTCGGCCCCAAATGAAGGGCAGCGCCGTTTCCAGATCGGCAATGAGCGCCTGCACGTAGCGCCGCTCGGGGATCTGAGGCTGCTCTCCCCTCCACTCATGCGAGTTGAAGTCGCAATATGGGCATTTGCGCAAGCACCAAGGCAGATGCACGTACAGACCAAGCGGCGGCAGCGCTTGCAGTTGCAGCGTCCCTGCCCTCATATAGTCGGGCATGCGAGCAGCCGCCGCGTCCAGCGTCGTGCGCTCCTGCTCAAGCGGCGCGTCACCAATGGGAATCACATGCCCGCTCATAGCGTTTTCGACAATTTGGCCAGCCACATCACGCCTGCATCGAGTCGCCGCCGGACCGTCGCTGCACACCCCAGAATGCCTGCAGCAATTGAGCCATCTGCCCGGCCGCGCGCGCACGGTGGCTGATGCGATTCTTGTCCTCTGGACGCAGTTGGGCAAGCGTGCCGCCGCCTTCAGTCAACGCGAAGAGCGGGTCGTAACCGAAGCCGCCGGTTCCCTCCAGCCTCCTCGCAATGCGTCCGTGCAGCCAACCATGTGCGATCAACGGCTCCGGATCGTCCGGCCGCCGCACGGCAGCCAACACGCACACGAAATGCGCCCGGCGATCGGCGCAACCATTCAGCTCACGAAGAAGTTTCGCGTTGTTCAGCGCGTCCTGTGTCGCGCGTTCCGCTGCGCTCCCCTCTGTCGGTTGTGCGTAGCGTGCCGACCACACCCCAGGCTCGCCAGCGAGCGCCTGCACACACAGACCCGAATCGTCAGCCAGAGCGGGCAATGCTGCATGTGCAGACGCGTGACGCGCCTTGGCCAGCGCATTTTCGACGAAGGTGCGGTGGGGCTCGGGGCACTCCGGCACGGCGTACTCCGACTGCGCCACCAGCTCGATGTGCAACCCATTGAAGAGCGCCTGGAATTCAGCGCACTTTCCAGGGTTGCCCGTCGCCAGAACCAGGCGCGGGTGGTCATCCAACAGCGGTTGTGTCATGCCAGATCGAGGGCCTGCCTTTGTGCGGCGATCAACTGCGCGATACCCATCTGCGCTGCATCGATGAGCGCGTCGAGCTGAGCGCGGTGAAACGGCGCGCCTTCAGCAGTGCCCTGCACCTCCACCAAAGCGCCCGACGCGGTGCCGACAACGTTCATATCGCAATCGCAGGTTGAGTCCTCTTCATAGGCCAGATCCAGAAGCACCTCACCGCCAAGCAAACCAACGGACACAGCCGCCACCAACTCGCGCATGGGGTTGCACGCAACTTTTCCCTGCTTCTGCAGCCAAGTGCAGGCATCCCAAGCCGCGACGGCCGCTCCGGTGATGGCAGCAGTGCGTGTGCCTCCGTCGGCCTGGAGCACGTCACAGTCCAAGACGATCTGGCGCTCGCCCAGCGACGTGAAGTCGAACACACTGCGAAGGCTACGCCCAATCAGGCGCTGGATTTCCTCCGTGCGTCCCTGCGGCCGCCCTCGCTTGACTTCACGCTCGTTGCGCGTGTGCGTCGAGCGCGGCAGCATGCCGTATTCGGCGGTCACCCAGCCTTGACCGGTACCCCTGCGATGCGGAGGGACCCGATCCTCGACGCTCGCGGTACACAACACACGGGTGCGCCCCATCTCCACCAGAACCGAGCCCTCGGCATGGCATGTGAACTGGCGAAGAAAGCGCAGGGGACGCAGCGTGGCAGCTTGGCGGCCGTCGGGGCGGGAATAGGGCATAGGATTATTTCTTGGCCGCAGCGCGGCGGATGGCTTCGTTAATTTCAGCAATGGACCGCTCGATGGCGGCATCGTCAAGTTCATCCATCTGCATGTCGGGCAGTCCAGACTGGAACGTCGAGGCGAACACGCCCGGACGGATGCCCTCTGTGCTCACGCCCTGTGTCGTGTCGTGTTCAGCCTCCGCCTCCCACTCCATTGCGAGCGCCGTGACGTTATCCGACTCCACAGCACTCTGCCGCAGCGCCAGTTCCACCATCTCGGGCACTGCGTCGGACAAAACGCGTTCGCTGAGCAGCCGTACGATGGTCGCTTCGGGCAGCTGGCTCCACAAGCCGTCGGAGCACAGCATCACCACGTCCCCTGAACGCAGGCTCTGTGGCACGCCGATTTCCACAAAGGGAAGCTGTGACGAACCCAGACAGGTATAGAGAACGTTGCGGTTCACGGGCCCGCCATCCAACGTGGCATCCAACGGATTATTTTGGCGCACAGCGCGCAGCATGCGCTGCTCGGCATGCGAATGGTCACGGGTTCGGGTGAGCAATGCGCCGTTTCGCAGATAGTACAGACGAGAGTCACCCACGTGTGCCCATTGGGCGACGCCCTTTTGAAGCACGCACAAAACGACCGTGGTGCGCGGATAATCACTCAGACCCTGCGCCTTGGCGTAGCGTTGAATTTGTTCGTGGGCCGTGAGGATCGCTCGGCGCAAAAAGGCGCGCGCATCGTCCAGCGCTGGCTTGGCTTCACGCTGGAACATGGCTGCAATGGTCTGCAGCGCGAGTTGCGCAGCCATATCACCGCGAGGATGCCCCCCCATTCCGTCGGCCAACCCGAGAAGCACGCTGTCTTGCGTGTAACAGTAACCCATGCGGTCTTCATTCGCCAAACGCGCCCCGCGCCGGCTGACCTGGTAGATCGAGAATTTCATGCTTTATCCCGCCCTGATGGCGCCTTCTCGCGTGTGCCACCGCCGGGTCCTATACGCGTGGCGTGCTTAGCTTTGTCAACACGTGACTTGGTGTCGTGTACGAGTTCGTCGATTTGCATACGCAACTTTTCACTCAGGGTGAGCTGCGTGTAGCGGCGCGGATCTTCCGCGCCCAGCTCTTTTTGCAGATTAAAGACACTTTGGGGGCGTGCCAGGGGATCCAATGACATGCACCACTCAACAATTTCAATCAGATTGTCCGAGTAGATCCCGCGCAATTTTGAGAGTTGCATGGGCAGCCGGTCCTTTTCCAGCCTCTGCGTGGCCTCATACGGTGGGTAGCCTGTCATGCATGCGTAAATGCAGGAACCCACTGAGTAAATGTCGGTCCATGGACCGAATGACGCATCACGCTTATACATTTCCGGGGCTGCAAAACCCGGCGTATACATCGGCCGAAAGCGCTTGTCCTGCTGCCCGAGCACCTCGCGAGCGGCGCCAAAGTCGATGAGGATGGGCTTGTCATCGTCAGTAATGAAGAGGTTGGCTGGCTTGATGTCCAAGTGCAACATCTTGTGCTGATGCACCACGCGCAGACCTTGGAGGATCTCGTCGTAAAGAGAACGGATGGTGGATTCGCGAAATATCTTCTTTCGCTTGAGTTCGCGCGCCGTGATCACGAACTCTTGCAGGGATGAACCCTCCAAATAATTCATCACCATGTAGACCGTTTCATTTTCTCGGAAGAAGTTCAACACACCAACGACACTCGGATGCGAGATTTGCGCCAGTGACCGGCCTTCCTCAAAGAAACTCTTCAGCCCGAGGCGGTACAGCGCCAACTTCTCTGGATGCGCAACCGGCACCATCTCGCCCGCGGCTCGCTCCACCAACGATGCAGGCAAGTACTCCTTGATGGCGACGCGCTGACCATCCGCCGTGAGGGCTAGGTAGACCACGCCAAATCCGCCGCTGGCCAGCTTGCGCAGGATGCGATAGCCCCCGACCTGCGTTTCGGGCTCAAGAGGTGCTGGCTTGGCTTTGGACATGTCAATTGACAGCAACAGGACTGCCCTGCGGAAGGAATGCTGGCTCGCGCGCCGCATTGTGAAAAAATGCGACGTTCGACCAAGGAGCATCGAGTGAATTTACTTTATAGCATGACCGGTTACGCCGAGGTCGGCCTACCTGTCTCGGGCTCGCCGACACCCCAGACGATACGGGTTGAATTGCGTAGTGTGAACAGCCGTTTTCTGGACTTGGTCCTACGCCTGCCCGACGAACTGCGCGCAAACGAAGCCACCGTGCGCGCCCTCCTGACACGGGAACTGCGGCGTGGAAAGGTGGAATGCCGCGTCAATCTGGATGAGATGCAGTCCGCACAGGTGCTGCCTGATCCACAAACTGTCGAGCCATTGCTTCAAGCCGAAGCCGCCTTGCTGCAGCGCGCACCGCATCTGCGCAGCCTGTCCGTGGCGGATGTATGGCGCCTTGGCGCAGCGCAGCAGCAACAGCCCGCGAGGAACGCGGCTGCATTGGCGGACACGCTGCACCAGGCCCTCGCCGGAGCATTGCAGGGGCTTCAGGCTGCGCGCGCAGGGGAAGGGGATCGGCTTCGCAGTTTCCTGCTTGAGCGTTGCAGCCAGCTGCAGCAATGGGCGGGGGCAGCCGAACGCGTGGCGCCGCAAGCCGTGCTTCGACAGCAGGAACGCTTCATGACTCGCTGGAAGGATGCGCTGGCGAGCCTGGGCGGAGGCGCTAACCCGGATGCGGTCCAGGATCGTTTGCTCCAGGAAACCACAGCGTTCGCTCTGCGCGTGGATGTGGCCGAAGAAATCAGCCGCCTACAATCGCATCTTGACGCCGTTCGTACGGTGCTCGAAACAGGCGGGGAAGTGGGCAAACGGCTTGATTTCCTGATTCAGGAGCTGCATCGGGAGGCCAATACCCTAGGCTCCAAATCCGCCGTTCTCGAACTCAGTGAGTTGGCAGTCAACATGAAGGTCTGCATCGAGCAGATGCGCGAACAGGTGCAAAACCTCGAATAGCAAGGTGCCGGCAATCCCGGCCCGACACAACCATCTTTCTGCGCCCGAACAGGTCTTCCCCCACTTCTAACCCAGCTCCAATACAACCACGCATGGACTTCCCGGGCAATTTGTTCGTCGTCGCCGCTCCGAGTGGGGCCGGCAAATCCAGCCTGGTGAGCAAGCTGCTGTCCAAGGACAAGGGCATTCAACTATCGATCTCCTACACGACGCGACCGCCGCGTGGACAGGAGGAGGACGGTCGGGAGTACTGCTTCGTCGATCGCGCCGAGTTCCAGCGCCGCATCGAAGCCAACGATTTCCTCGAATGGGCTGAGGTCCACGGCAATCTGTATGGGACCTCGCGCCATTGGCTTGAGCAGCGCATGGCTCAGGGCGTAGACGTCATGCTTGAAATCGATTGGCAAGGCGCCGCGCAGGTCAAGCGGCAATTCAGCAATGCGGTGAGTGTATTTATTCTGCCGCCTTCATTCGAAGAACTCGAAGCACGGCTGAAGCGGCGTGGCGAAGACGCCCCAGAGGTCATCGCCCGGCGCCTGCGCGAGGCCCGTGTGGAAACCCCGCATGCCTCCACGTTCGACTTTATAATCGTGAATCACGATATCTCCCACGCGCTGCGCGACTTGCAGGCCATCGTGGTCGCGCAACGCTTGCGCTACGCGGCACAGCACCGCGTTCATCCTGAAGTATTCAAGGCTCTCGGCATTTGCTGAGTCGCACGCTCTGACTTTCACTGGAACTGTAATGGCCCGTATCACTGTCGAAGACTGCTTGGAAAAGATCCCTAACCGATTCCAACTTGTGCTGGCTGCCACCTACCGAGCCCGGATGCTCGCTCAAGGGCATACACCCAAGGTTGATAGCCGCGACAAGCCGGTTGTGACGGCGCTGCGTGAAATCGCCGCCGGTCAGGTTGGCGTTGAAATGCTCAAGCGCGTGCCCGCCTGAGGGCGCCGACAGCATCCGGGTGCGCGGTGCCCCCGATGGCCCAACATCATGCAAAGCCGCCCACCCCTGACCGGCAGCAGCCCTGCACCCCGCAACCGACCTGTTGTCAGGCGCAAACCGGCCCAGCACACGGACCTGCATCCGGATTTGGGCGCAGCCGCTGACCCCGCGCGGGGCATGGCGCTCGACAAGCCGCCAGCAGTGAGCCTGGCTGGCTTGCTTGACAAGATATCCGCGTATTTGCCTGATGGTGACCTTCAGCTGATCCGCAATGCCTATCGCTTCGCGGACGCAGCGCACCTCGGACAATACCGGGCAAGCGGTGAACCCTACATTTCCCACCCGGTGGCGGTGGCTGAGATCTGCGCTTCCTGGAAGCTCGACACCCAGGCCTTGATGGCCGCCCTTCTTCACGACACGGCCGAAGACAAGGGCATTACCCAGACCGAGCTCATCGAGCACTTCGGCACGACCGTTGCCGTGCTGGTGGACGGACTGACCAAGCTCGACAAAATCCAGTTTTCCAACCGTGAGGAAAACCAGGCCGAGAGCTTTCGCAAGATGCTTTTGGCGATGGCGCGTGACATCCGCGTCATTCTGGTCAAGCTCGCCGACCGCCTGCACAATATGCGCACGCTGGCTGCCATGGCGCCCGAGAAACGCCGCCGCATCGCAAACGAGACGATGGATATCTACGCCCCCATCGCCTACCGTTTGGGGCTGAATCAGGTGTACCGCGAATTGCAGGACCTGGGTTTCCAGCACAGTCACCCGATGCGCTATGCGGTACTGAGTCAGGCGCTCAAGGTGGCCCGCGGCAATCGCCGCGACTTGATCGACAAGATCCTGGCCGCCACAACCAAGTCTTTTGCCGATGCGGGCATCTCCGTGCACCTGTACGGGCGCGAGAAAACCCTGTACTCCATTTACCGAAAGATGCAGCGCAAGCATCGCTCCTTTGCGCACGTGCAGGACATCTTCGGATTCCGCGTCATCGTGCCGGAAGTCTTGGACTGTTATCGCGCGCTTGGAGTGCTGCATGCCCAGTACAAGCCCATGCCGGGGAAATTCGAAGACTTCATTGCCATTCCCAAGCTCAATGGCTACCAGTCGCTGCACACCACGCTGATTGGCCCCACTGGCGCCCCGGTGGAGTTTCAGATTCGTACCGAGGCCATGCATCGTGTGGCCGAAAGCGGCGTGGCAGCACATTGGCTGTACAAGACGAGCAATGGCGTGGAGGCCATTGCCCAAGTCAGCACGGCAGCGTGGCTGCAGTCGCTTCTGGACATCCAAAATGAAAACCGTGACGCGGCGGAGTTCATTGAAACGGTGAAGGTTGATCTGGCGCCGGAGGCCGTGTATGTGTTTACACCCAAATCCCGCATCTTGGCCTTGCCGCGCGGGGCCACGCCAGTCGATTTTTCATACGCCGTGCATACGGATCTTGGCAACCAGACGGTCGCCGCCAAGGTCAATGGGGAGCTGGTACCGCTGCGCACCGAACTTCACAGCGGTGATGTCGTGGAAATCGTGACGGCGCCGCACTCACGACCGAATCCGAATTGGCTGACCTTCGTGCGCACAGGCCGTGCCCGCTCGAAGATCCGGCATGAGCTCAAGGTGAGCCAGCAGGCCGAGTCGCAGGATCTTGGCAAGCGCTTGCTCAGCCGCGCGCTGACACAGCAGGGCCTGCGCCTCGAAGAGATGAGTCCCGCGAACTGGAGTCGGCTGCTGCACTGGAGCGGCAACAAGAGCCAGGAAGAGCTTTTCGGCGACATCGGCTTGGGAAAGCGCGTGGCCGATATCGTGGCCAAGCGCGTGCAAATGCAATATGGTGAAGCCCACGGCACGGCAAACCCGCGATCCCCAGACGAAGCCGGATCGGGTTCATCCCCGCCGTCCAATGGCATGGCGCAAGGGCCGGTTGATCCGTTGACGCGCACAGCACTGCAACTCGACGGCAGCGAAGGCACCTCGGTGCACTATGCCGATTGCTGTCACCCCATACCCGGCGATGCGGTTTTGGGTTATCTCGGCAAGGGCGAAGGCCTCACCGTGCATCAGCAAGACTGCCCTCACGCTCGCCGCCTATTTCAGAAACACCCGCGCAGTTGGATTGACCTCAGCTGGTCGTCAACAGTGACCGGGCTGTATCAGGTGGGGATGGCGGTTGTCGTCAACAACGGGAAAGGCGTGCTGGCGAAGCTTGCGGCGGCAATCAGCGAACACGATGCCGACATCATCCACGTCACCATGGACGATGATGCAGGCCAACCAACCATTGAGTTGCGTTTCATCATCGGGGTGCGCGACCGTAAACACCTCGCTGACATCTTGCGCGCGGTACGCGCCCATAAATTCGTCGTTCGCGCCTCTCGGGGTAAGCCCCGCAGCCCTCATTGAGCCGCGCTAGGCTGCCGGGTAGCGCACCTCCACGACTTCGAGCTGCAGCACCCCACCAGGCGTGGGCAAACTCACCACATCGCCCTCGCGGGCCTTGAGCAGGGCTCTGGCAACCGGCGAAACCCAGCTGATCTGCCCTCGCGCCAGATCGACCTCGTCGGCGCCAACGATGGTGACCTGGCGCTCGACGCCGTTGTCCTCGAGGTACCGCACGGTGGCGCCGAAAAAAATCTGTGGATTGCCGGATTGGCGCGATGGATCGACCACCTCCGCCAGATCCAGCCGCTTGGTGAGGAAGCGAATGCGCCTGTCGATCTCGCGCAAGCGCTTCTTGCCGTAGATGTAGTCACCGTTTTCCGACCGGTCACCATTGGACGCCGCCCATGACACGATTTCGACCACTTTGGGACGCTCACGCTCGATCAACGCCTTGAGCTCATCGCGCAGGCGTGCGTAACCTGCCGGAGTGATGTAATTCTTGCTTCCTGGCGGTAGCTCCGGGAGACGCGGCTCCTCGTCATCCTGCTCCGTTGCGCTGTCTTCGCGTGTAAATGCCTTGTTCATGCTCTGCGATGCACACCCTTCGGAAATCCCAACAAAAAACGCCCGGAAAGGGGCGTTTTGCACTTCAAAGCCACGTCGTGGGCGGATGGGGAACACCCCATCCGCCCACGTGTGCCGCGGCTTTACTTCACGGATTCAACCGCAACCACCTTCTTCACACCATTGTCGAACGTCGACAGGGTGATGGTTGGAGCGGCCAGATTACCGTCAGCTTCGAAGTGGATGTCCTTCTTGGTGACGCCGTTATAGTCGATCTTCTCAATGAAGGGCAGATATTTGGCCGGATCGACCGAATTGGCCTTCATCATTGCGTGCGCCAGGACCATCGTGCCGTCATAAGAATAAGGCGAATAGATCTGGAACGCAGATGGCCCGAACTCGGCGTCGTAACGCTTCTTCCATGCCTCGCCACCAGGCATTTGCGAGATGGGCGAGCCGCCCTCGGCGCAAATGGTGATGTCGGCTGCATTACCGGCCAGCTTGGCCAGCTCGGGGGCGCAAATGCCGTCGCCACCCATGAACTTGGCCTTGATGCCGAGCTGCTGGATCTGACGCAGCATCGGGCCAGCTTGGCTATACATGCCGCCATAGAAAATCACGTCGGGGTTCATCGACTTGATTTTGGTCAGGATGGCCGAAAAATCAGTCGCCTTGTCGTTGGTGAACTCGCGGTCGAGCACCTTCAAACCGTCTTTTTTGGCGGTTGCGCTGAACACGTCTGCAACGCCTTGGCCATAGGCCGTCCGGTCGTCGATCACAGCCACGCTCTTCGCCTTGAGTTCATTCTTGGCGTAATTGGCCAAACCGGCGCCCAGCGCGTTGTCATTGGCGATGATGCGGAAGAAAGTCTTGAAACCCTGCTTCGCAATCTTGGGATCCGTGGACGACGGGGTAATGTCAGGAATGCCAGCGTTGTTGTAAATACGCGATGCCGGATACGTACAACCGGAGTTCAGGTGGCCCACGACGCCATTGACTTTCTCATCGACGAACTTCTGCGCGATCGTCGTTGCCTGCTTCGGGTCTGCCTGGTCATCTTGGGCATCGATTTTCCAGATTACCTTCTTCCCGCCGATCTTGATGTTCTCCTTGTTCAGATCGTTGATGGCCATACGCACACCATTGGTATTGTCCTGGCCGAACGAAGCCTGCGGCCCGGACATCGGGGCTGCACTGCCGATGGTCACGGTCACGTCGTCCGCCGCATATGCGGTGCCAATTGCCAGGGACAAGCCCAGAAGGGCATATTTCAGCTTCATGAATGAGCCTCCAAAAAAGTTATAAAAGTAGCTTTAAGTCGGGAATTCCCAACGGAGGCATACGTTAACGGAAACAAGCTGAAATGAACAGAGCAATTTCGCGTCTTGTTGCACCCTCTCGAAACCCCCAGAGACAAGGGCTTGCGCGGCTAACTTGCCCTGCTTACACAAAGACTTAAGCGATCGTGGACAGCATCAGACACACGATTCGTTACAAAACTTGCAAATCCACGGGAACTTTTGCTCCAGCGGTCGTCGACACAATCCAACACTCGCCGAACCTCTGCCGGCTTCAGGGTTGGGCTTGTGAAGTCGGCGCCAGCACCGCCTCCACGGCCGCATGAGCCAGGCCAAGCAATGCCGGCTGGAGTTCAAGCGCCAGTTCCCTAGCGAGATCATCGACCTTGCGCGACAGCACATCCCGGATCTGCGATTCAAGCTCGCGACCCAGCCGCTGTGCAAGATCATCATGCAAATGCTGCTGAAGCCGCGGCATGCCTGCAGCGATCTGGGCGCGCAAGTGCCCAGCGACGATCTCTGCTGGCCAGCCGCTTTGGAGCCAGTCAATTTCCGATCTCAGGTCCTCGCGTGGTTCTGCTGGCTGCGCGGTGGGCAACGCCAGCACCTCGGCAGACGGGGAGCGCCCCGCTGCAAAAGGATCGGCGGCGCTCAAGGCGTGGCTGCCCTCCCCGGCGCTGCCTGTTTTCAACGGCGGCAAACGCTCAGGAGCCTCCTCACCGTCGATGATGTCCGTCAAGACGGGCAGACGATCGTGAATCAGGGGTGTCATACATCAACCTCCATGGTCGCGGGCTCGCAACCTAGACTGCGATAGGCGCGAAAGCGCTGGCGCCCCGCCTGCTTGTCGGCCGGCGCGGCGCCAACCACCTCGATGATTCGGGGCAGCGCCTGCCAGCACTCGGCGGGTGCCGCCGCAAGATTGACCAGACAATCACGCTCGCCAAAACGGGACATATTCGCCTCGTCGGTCAACACGATGGGCGTGCGCGCCTCGAGCGGATCCCCCGCACGGCAATGGGGTAAAAAATCAATCTGCGAAAAGGTCCACAGACGCGCGTCCAGCGCGTCGACCAGCGCCGAATCGACGCGCACCACGAGTCGGGCCCCCTTCCCCGCGGCAACCCGCAAAAGACCGCAGACATAGGCCAAGGGGTCCGCCACGCCGACTCGGAATTCCACGTCGCTCATGCCTTGGTGTCCGCCTCGATGGTTCCGAGCAAATACCGCACCAGAAGGGCCACGGGCCGACCGGTCGCCCCTTTGGCCGCTCCGCTTTTCCAGGCAGTACCTGCGATGTCCAGATGGGCCCAGCGGTAAGCCTTTGCGAAACGCTGCAGGAAGCAGGCTGCCGTCACGCTCCCTGCCGGGCGACCGGCAATATTGGCGACATCGGCAAAATGGGTCTTGAGCCCCTCTGCATATTCGTCGCTCACCGGCATGCGCCAACAACTGTCCTGAGCCAGCCGTCCCGCCTCGAGCAAGGATTCCGCCAATGCATCGTCCGGGCTGAACAAGCCGCTGTGAACGTGCCCAAGTGCAATGACGCAGGCCCCGGTGAGCGTGGCGATATCGACCACGCTGGCGGGCTTGAAGCGCTCCGCATACGTCAGCGTGTCGCACAGAATCAGACGACCCTCGGCATCGGTATTGAGGATCTCGATGGTCTGGCCCGACATGCTGGTGACCACGTCACCCGGCTTGACCGCGCGACCACCGGGCATGTTCTCGGTTGCCGGAATCAAACCGACCAAATTGAGTTTCGGCCGCAGACGGGCGACCGCCTCGAACGCACCCAGCACTGCAGCAGCACCCGACATGTCGTATTTCATCTCGTCCATCTCGGCGGCCGGTTTGATCGAGATGCCGCCGGAATCGAACGTCACGCCCTTGCCCACCAGAACATGCGGCGCATCCTTGCGGCCGGCGCCGTCGTAGCGCAACACGATGAAACGCAGGGGCTGATGCGATCCCTGCGCAACGGCCAGCAGTGCCCCCATCTTCAACCGTTCGATGCTGGGGCGAGTCAAGACCTCCACCTTGACCCCATGGCGCTTGCCCAGATCCTGCGCAACCTTGGCGAGGTGAGAGGGTGTGCAATAGTTGGCTGGCAAATTGGCCAGGTTGCGTGCGAGTTCCACGCCAGCCTGGACTGCCTCAACGCGTTCAAGCGCGGCCTTGAGCGCGGCCGCCTGGCGTGGGTGCCGGGACAACAGATGCACCGCCTCGACCTTGTAAGCCTTCTCGGGTTCGGGCTTGCGCGTCGCAAGATACCGGTAGGCCGCATCGCCAAAGGCGCGTGGCGCCAACTCCGCCAGACTCTGCTCGCCGTCGGCGGCAAGCAGATGGACTTGGTGCGCGCCCAGTGGTTTGAGCGCGCCGGCTGCGGCCTGCACCGCCTTGAGCCAGCCGGCTTGATCGACCGGCGCGGCACCCAGCCCCACGAGCACGAGGCGCTTGGCTGCAAGCCCGGCCGGACGGCTACGCGTGTACGTGGCGCCCAGGGTGCCGTTGAAATCGCCGTCCCGCGCTGCTTCCGCGGCGATCGGGTCGATGGCATCTGCCTCGACCAAGCCGCAGGACGTCCCGGGTTGGTGCAGAAAGACTACAAGGGCGTCAGTCTTTAAGGTGGCCAAAGTTTTCAGGGGGGCTATGCTAAATTTCATAAGGGCTCCAGATGACGCTTTCATTATTCCACCGAGCCCACTCCAGCGTGTCGCCACACACGAATGCGACAAATGCGCGCCCCGTCTGCTTGGAAATTTCGCACACGCTTCGTGCACCTGACTGATCCATTGCTCTTCGCTGATGTTGTTGGACACCTCCCTGCGCCGCGAAATGGCCCGCAATTTCGGCGGCAGCTTCACCGTGCTGTTCTCGGTGGTGCTCACCCTTATGCTCATCCGTATCCTCGGGCAGGCATCGGAAGGGCAGGCCAATCCGCAGGATCTGTTCCTCCTCATCGGCCTGGCAAGCTTGAGCTATCTGCAATTCATCCTGGGCTTGGCGCTTTTCATCGCGGTGCTCATGAGCTTCTCGCGCATGCATCGCGACTCGGAAATGGTGATTTGGTCCGGCGCGGGCGTGGCGCCCCTGCAGTTTTTTCGCACGGCACTGCGCTTTTCTGCACCGGTCATCCTGGCCATCGCCCTGTTGACCCTGATTGCCTGGCCTTGGGCCAACCAACAAAATGCGGCACTGCGTGAACGTTTCGAGCAGCGCTCGGATCTGTCGCGCGTCGCCCCCGGTCAATTCCGTCAGTCTGCTTCAGGACAGCGCGTTTTTTTCATTGGCAAAGGCGCTGACGCGCAGGGTCTGGCTCGCAACATCTTCATCCGCGACAAGGCGAACGGCAAGGAAACCATCACCCTGGCGCAGTCGGCCAAATTGCAGAACCTAAACGGTTCACGCTATCTGATCCTCGACAGCGGCCACCGCTACACCCATACACCGGGGAAGGCTGATTACCAGATCACCGGGTTTTCACAAATGGGCATACGCCTTTCCGCCATCTCCGCGCCGCCGTCGGCCGCGGCGGCTTTACCCGAGGCGGCTCGGCTGGCGAACACCCCGAGCCGGGAGCTCTCCACCCTGACGCTGGCCATGTCCCACGTTCCCGCCTGGCTCGGCGAGCTGTCATGGCGCATCGGCGTCCCGATCTCCACGGTGCTGCTGGTGTTCATGGCCATTCCGCTTTCGGCCACGAATCCCAGGGCAGGCCGCGCGTTGCAGCTCATCATGGCGATCCTGATCTACCTCACCTATTTGAATTTTCTCAACGCGGCGCAGGGATGGATCGACCAGGGCAAGCTAACCCTGCCGGCGGCACTGCTCATTTTGCATGGCACGGCCGCGGTCGTGCTGATCGCCCTTGCCTTCCACAAGGGGCTCCTGACCTGGCGGCGCAACCTCCAAGCGCCAGCCTTGGCTGGCCGCCCGCAAGGGCCGACAGCATCCCACTGAACCCCGGCCACCATGCGCACCCTGCGGCGTTACCTATTCCTGCAAATCGTGGCCGCCAGCGGCCTCGTGCTCGTGGTATTTCTCGGCTTGCTGTTCTTTCTTGATGTGATCAACGAACTCAGCAATGCTGGAACCATCCCCGTGTTCGGGCACGTTTTGGTCATGGTCGCGCTGCAACTTCCCGGCCAGGCCTATGAGCTGCTGCCGATTGCGGCGCTGACTGGCACTGTGTACGTGCTGGCCAGCCTCGCGGCCTCAAGCGAATTCACCGTCATGCGCATGTCTGGCTTGGGGCCAAGCCGCACGCTGCTGGAATTGTTGGCGCTCGGGCTGATGTTCGCTGCGCTGATCTTCGCATTGGGCGAATTCGCCGCGCCACGGGCCGAGCGCATTGCCGCAACATTGCAAGCCAAGGCCCAGGGCGGACAGTTCGGCACCCAACTCACCTCAGGCTTTTGGCTGCGTAACCGCCAAGATGGGCAGAATGATCAGATGATCAATATTGGCAGCGTCTCAGCCGGCGGTGAACTACGCGACGTGCACATCTACAAGCTCAACAGCGCCGCGCAGCTCGTCGAGACTGTGCATGCTGCCGCAGCCGTCTATCGCCATGGGGGCACTTGGCTGCTGCGGCAGGTCACTTCGATTGGCCTGCCCACCGATCCTGGCAAAGCCTTGCAGATCCGGCACATGGCTGAGTTGCCCTGGCGCACCGCCATGTCACCGTCTGTGCTCAATGTTCTGCTCCTGAGTCCGGACAATATGTCCATTGTGGATCTATGGCGCTACATCAACCATCTGCGAGCGAACGGCCAAGCTGTCCAGCGTGACGAAATCGTGCTGTGGCGCAAGCTTCTTTATCCCCTGAGCGCCGTGGTGATGATGATGCTCGCCCTACCGTTTGCCTATCTGCATGGCCGCTCCGGACAGATCAGCTGGAAAGTCTTCGGAGGCATCATGCTGGGCATCAGCTTCATTCTGATGAACACCCTGACATCCCGACTGGGATTGGTGGCGAGTTGGCCCACTTGGATCGCCGCCGCGCTACCCTACCTGCTCTACGGTTCGGCAGCGCTCGTATTTTTCGTCTGGCGCGTGCAATATCGTTGAGCAGATTTCAAGACGCTGACTCGCGTATTCGACCATGAACCTTCACCAGTTCCGCTTCCTGCAGGAAGCTGTGCGCCGCAATTTCAACCTCACGGAGGCTGCGCGCGCCTTGTTCACCTCGCAGCCGGGTGTGTCCAAGGCGATCATCGAGCTTGAAGACGAGCTGGGGGTCGAGATTTTCAGTCGCCACGGCAAGCGCATTCGCAAGCTCACGGCCCCAGGTGAGGAGGTGCTGCGCAGCGTTGAGGTGATTTTGCGCGAGGTGAACAATCTCAAGCGCATCGGCCAGAACTATGCCGCGCAAGACAGCGGAGCGCTCACGATCGCGGCCACCCACACCCAGGCCCGTTACCGCCTCCCGCACGTGATCGCCGAATTCCGTCGCCGCTTTCCGCGTGTTCAGGTTCACATGTTGCAAGGCAACCCCGATCAGGTTGCCCACGCCGTTCTGGAAGAACGTGCCGATCTGGGCTTGGCCACGGAAAGCTTGGCTGAACATGCCGAACTTATCAGTCTGCCCTGCTACGAATGGCAACACATGGTGGTGACCCCGCTGAACCATCCGCTGGTCGGTCTCTCGGACCTCTCGCTCGACGACTTGGCGCGTTACCCCATCGTCACATACGATCCTGCGTTCACGGGTCGCCGACGTATCGACCAGGCGTTTGCCCAGCACGGCATCCAACCAAACATCGTGCTCGAGGCCATCGATTCGGACGTGCTCAAGACCTATGTGGAGCTGGAGCTGGGCGTGGGGTTGATCGCAGAAATGGCGTTCAACCCGGAGCGGGATACGCAGTTGCGCGCGCGCCCGGCAGGACAGCTGTTCGGTCACAACCTCACGCGCGTGGCTTTCAAGCGCGGTGTGTACCAGCGCGGTTTCGTCTATGTCCTCACCGAGCTGCTGTCACCACGCTTGTCGCGCAAACTGGTGGAGCAGGTTGTGCGCGGTGAAAGCAATCCGGATTTTTCCATTTAACGTCGCCTGCACTTCGCCCGAAGGCCATCCGCAATGTCCATCGTCGAATCCATCCCCGTGGTCTCCCGCAGCCCCTCCCTGCGCAGTCGCCTGCCTCACGTGGGCACCACAATTTTTACTGTGATGTCCGCCCTGGCGCAGCGGAGTGGCGCAATAAACCTGGGACAGGGCTTTCCCGATTTCGACCCTGATCCTGAGCTGGTGGACGCGGTGACGACAGCGATGCGCGCTGGGCACAACCAGTACCCGCCCATGGCGGGCTGGCCGGCCTTGCGCGAAGCTCTGGCCGACAAAATCTCCACCCTCCACGGTACGCGCTACGACCCCGCCGAGGAAATCACGATCACCGCGGGGGCGACGCAGGCGCTGCTGACCGCCATTCTGGCCGTGGTGCATCCAGGCGATAACGTGATCGTTCTCACGCCAGCCTACGACAGCTACGCGCCGGCGATCGAACTGGCGGGAGGCGTACCGGTCTTCGTACCGCTGGGTGCCGACTTCCGTCCTGACTTCGACGCGATCGCGGCAGCCTTGACTTCGCGCACCCGTGCGATCCTGGTCAACTCGCCCCACAATCCGAGCGGGCGGGTCTGGAGCGCTGCGGACCTGCAGCGTTTGGCTGCGCTGCTCGCACCCACGGATACCCTGCTCATCGCCGATGAGGTGTATGAGCACATGGTGTTCGATGGCGCCATGCACCAAAGTGCTGCCGCGTTTCCTGAACTTGCGCTTCGGAGTTTCGTGGTGTCGAGCTTCGGGAAGACCTACCACGCCACGGGCTGGAAGGTGGGCATGGTTGCGGCGCCGCGCACCCTCATGCAGGAATTCCGCAAGGTGCACCAGTTCAACGTGTTTACGGTCAACACCTCGATGCAGGTGGGGCTGGCCCATTACCTGCGCACACGACCGGACGCCCACCTGAACCTGCCCGCTTTTTACCAAGCCAAGCGTGACCGTTTCCGCTCCGGGTTAGCCACCACGAAGCTCCGGTTGCTGCCTTGCGAAGGTACATATTTCCAGTGCGTGGACTACTCCGCTCTGGACGATCGGCCTGAGGCTGAGTTCTGTGAATGGCTAACGCAAGAGGTGGGTGTCGCGGCCATTCCGTTGACGGCATTCGAACCCCTGCCGGACGAGGCGCGCCGCTGCGTGCGCTTTTGCTTCGCCAAGCGCGACGCCACGCTCGATATCGCACTGGATCGGCTGGCAAAGCTCTGACCCGGGTACGCAGCAAACTGCGTCTTTCATGACGGGCACCGATCGCGCGGAGACCCCAGGCATCCGTGCGCTTGCGGTTGGTTCGCCATATGCTGTACATTCATCCTGTCATCATGGGCAGGGCAGGCCAGGATCGCCTGGTAAGTCCGCGGTGCAGCCCTGCCGCCAGCAACCGGACCCCGCCGAAGCGGCTCTCGTCCAGGCTCGGTGCAAGGGTGATCACCGTCCGAGTTTCCATGCAAGCGGCGCCGAAAGCCAAGGGTTGGGCGGATGTCAAACGTGCCCAGTGAGTCTCCTGGGCAAGCCACGGGCTGGCTGCGCAGCCCATCTCCCAATCGCGCAAGCGATTTTGCAAAAATGGCGCCTTCACGCTTAAACCCAAGCACTTTCCAAAACCTCGCCTGCACGACCGAAGCCGATGTCCCCTAATTCGAATCATGCGCTGGATCCCGGCGCGCGGGTCAGCATCCTGAACCTGCAACTCGGCACAGCAAATAGCGTGATGACGCCGGCAATGGCACATGCGGGCATCGAGACCCTGTCCACGGCGCTGCGCGACCCGGACATCCGCGTGATCGTCCTCACGGGCAGTGATGAGCAGTTCTGTCTCGGCGTTGGGGAGCGGAGCACTGGGGCTGCCGGCGCCGCCGGGGCCGCGGCGGCGCCGGATGCAGCCTTCATCGACGCGCTGCACGACTGGTTGCTGGCGCTTCACGACAGCGACAAACCCGTCATCGCTGCGGTTGAGGGTGAGGCGCGCGGCGCGGGCCTCGCCCTCGCGCTAGCCTGCGACCTGATCGTCGCATCGCACAGCGCACAATTCAGCTTGCCTGCCGCAGCACAGCTATCCGGACAGAGCGCGGGAGCGCTCTGGTTTGCTGCGCAAAGGCTGGTAGCCCGTTCCACGCTCGGCGAGCTGCTCTTGCTGGACACACCACTCACGGCTGAGCGCGCCCACCAGCTGGGCCTCGTTTGCCGTCTCAGCGATCCTGGTCTTGCCTTACACGATGCGACCCACCTTGCCGAAGGCATGGCACGCCATGCTTCAGCCAGTCTTGCATTGCTGAAGCAGCAGCTACTGGAGGCCGCTACGACCCCCCTGCACGCGGCGCTCGGCGCTGAGCGAAACCGCTGGTTCCAGTCAATCGCTTAGTGCGGCTCCCCGCCCGGCAACCACACGCCGCCGTCGCATGCAGGCTGGGTGGGCCGGCGCAACAGTGGATCAACCCGCCGGTTCATGGTGCTGCGATCCGTGACGCATGAATTCCCGCGGGTCCACGCGGTACGAAGACCCATGGTGGTCGAACCCCTTCCGACAATGGTGTTCGCGCAGCTGCGCCCATGTTGTAGGGACGCTCCGTGCAGCATTCACGTCGCGGCCGTGTTTGGGGCCACAATGTGGGCATGTCCACTGTTGCACGAGGCGCGGCCGCATTTGCTGCGTGTGCTCGCAGTCGCAGCACCGCTCGCTGCTTGACAGCCAGCGGCTCACGATTTGCAGATCGCGGTCCTACCGCGAAAGCGCTGGCCTAACGACGAAGACAGGGATGATGTCCATAACCCCACAGACATAACCGGAGATCGCATGAAACTCGTCCGCTACGGCCCATCCGGGCGCGAACAACCTGGCCTCATCGACGCCAAGGGCCTGCTGCGCAGCTTGCGCGGGGTTGTGACCGACATCAATCCCAACGTGTACGCTGCAAAGGGACAGCGTGCCTTGCGCAAATTAGACCCCGAAAGTCTCCCAATCGTGCGAGGCAACCCCAGGCTCGGCGTGCCGTTTGTCGGCATCAGCAAATACATCGCCATCGGCCTGAATTATCGTGACCATGCTGCCGAAGCGGGGCAACCCCTGCCCTCGGAGCCCATCGTGTTCAACAAATGGACCACATGCATCAGTGGGCCCTTCGACCCAATCGCGCACCCCCCGCATTCCACGCGGATGGACTGGGAGGTTGAACTCGGCGTGGTCATCGGGCGTGAGGCCCGGTATGCGTCGGTGGCTGATGCGCTTGCCCATGTCGCCGGCTATTGCACGTTGCACGACGTGTCGGAACGACAGTTCCAATTTGAGCGCGGCAGCCAATGGGACAAATCCAAGGGATTGGACGGCTTCGGCCCCGTCGGCCCCTGGTTCGTCACGGCCGATGAGATTCCCGACCCGCAGACCCTGGACTTGCATTTGGACGTCAATGGTCAGCGAATGCAGACCGGAAACACCCGCGACATGATTTTCAGCGTCGCGCAAATCGTGAGCTATCTCAGCCACTTCATGACGCTGCGCCCCGGAGATCTCATCGCGACCGGGACTCCCGCGGGTGTCGGATTGGGCCGTAACCCGCCACGCTTTCTGCAGCCTGGCGATGTCGTAGAACTCGAAGTTGCGGGGCTTGGCATGCAAAGGCAAACGATTGCGCCATCACGTGACACGGTGGCCGCCGATGCAGGCCAACTCATCCGTGCGAGCGAGCGCTGCTGAGCAACTGAAACCCGCCGCACGGCGGGTTTCCTGTCCCAAGACTTCCTAGGTCAACGCTGGAGTTCGCCCGCAATCAATTCGGGGTCGGTCGCGAGGATCACTGCGCGCGCTTCCTCAGGCTCAGGCAGTCCTGTCATGACAGCCAGAGCCATGACGACCAGGCTCAGAACGGCCACCAACTCCATCCCGGTGTAGAAGCCAAATGCGCCGGTGCCGCCGATGACCGCATCTGCAGGACCAAAATAGGTGATGGCCCACATGCCTAAAAAGTAGGGAAGCAGCCAGGACGCCCCTCTCCACTCCAATTGGCCAAGCCGCCCGCGCAAGGCTTGGGCGATCAGGTACAGCACGAAGATCACCAGCAACGCGCCGAAAAGAAAGTCATCGGTCGTCCTTCCCGACCAGTAAATGATGAAGTTGGAGACAATGAAAGCCAAAGGCGCCCATAGCCACGCGCCTGTGAGGGTGAAGGGTCGCCGATATTGAGCCGTGGGCAAGGTGCGACGCAATGTCAAAAGCGTGACGGGCCCCACACCGTAGCCAAGAACGGCCGCTGAAGAGATGAAGGTCACGATCTTCTGCCAGGAGGGAAACGGCAGGAAGAAGAACATGCCCACGATCCAGGTGAGCCAAAGGCCTGCAGCAGGAACCCCCTTCTTGTTGAGCGATGCGAGCCAGCTGAATGCCAAGCCGTCCTTTCCCGTGGCATAGATCACCCGGGCAGTGGTGCCGCCGTATACAAGCCCTGTACCCGCAGGGGAGACCACCGCGTCAATGTAAAGCAGCACAGCAAGCCAGCTCATGCCGACCAGCACTGCCAGGCCTGCGAATGGCCCGGCTGACCCCGCAAAATGCAGCTTGCTCCATCCATGCGCCAGGTCGGCCGGATTGACGGCACCAATGAACGCCACCTCCAGACCAATGAAAAGCACGGCGGCGACCAAAACGGAACCCAAGATGGCGATCGGAAGATCCCGCTGTGGATTGCTTGCCTCTCCGGAGAGCTCGATGGCCTGCCGAAACCCGAGGAAACTGAACACGATACCCGAGGCCGCCACTGCACCCACGATACCCTGCAGACCCATCGGTGCGAAACCCTGGGCCGTGAAATTCGTCCCATGGAAAGCGACGGAAAGCAGCATGATGACCGTCAGCGTAGGCACGATGAGCTTCCAGATCATCACCGTATTCCCCACGCGCAGCAACGCCTTCACGCCAAGCGCGTTGATCCCCACAAACAACCCCAGCAGCACCACCCCAGCGGCGAAGCCGAATGGCGTCAATAGATGGCTATGCACGTGAACCAGACCGGGGATGTAGTTGTTTGCATAGGTGACCACCGCCAGCACCTCAGCGGGCGCGACGCTGACGTAGCCGAGAAACACGACCCAGCTCATCACCACCGCCATGAGGCTTCCATGGCTGAGCTTTGGAAACGTTATGACGGCGCCCATGCGCGGAAACGCTGTCGTCAACTCCGCATTGACGAAGGCCAGGAGCAAGATCGCCACCGCGCCGATGAGCCAGGAGACGACGCTCGCGGGCCCCGCCTGCTGCGCCGCATTCAGAGGCGCGAACAGCCAACCCGAGCCAACGATGGCAGTGAGGCTCGCGAATAACAGGCTCCAGATGCCTGCAACCTTGTGAACTTTACGCTGCGCGTCGGTTGGTGTGACTCCCGCGACGGGAATACCGGCCATGATCATCTCCTCTTAAGTGGTCGCATTGACCTTCGTCGTGAATTGGACTTCTACCCAACATTCTTCGCCTTTGCAGCGCCGTTCGCTTGTGATCAAACGTAACCTCTGCAGCGGCGTGCATCCTCTTCGCCTCGGTGCGTGCACGTGCACGGGGCATGCGCCCAGCGGAATTGCTAGGCTTTCGCCATGAACGCCCGCCCCGAACCAGCAATGAACCCCGAATATCTTTTGCGGCATATCTGGGGTTACCCCGCCTTTCGCGGCATGCAGCGCGAGGTGATTGACCACCTCGTGCGCGGTGGCGATGCATTGGTGCTGATGCCCACCGGTGGCGGCAAGTCTGTCTGCTACCAGATTCCGGCCTTGCTCCGGCCCGGCATCGGCATTGTGGTATCGCCTCTCATTGCCTTGATGCAGGACCAGGTTGCCGCATTGCGTGAACTCGGCATCCGCGCCGCATACCTCAACTCTACGCTCGATGCGAACGATGCTCGCCAAGTCCAGGCGCAGGCGCGACGCGGTGAGCTGGATTTGCTGTATATGGCTCCCGAACGCCTGTTGAGCGAGTCGGGCCAGCGCCTCCTGGAGGAATGCCGCATTGCGCTGTTCGCCATTGACGAGGCGCATTGCGTATCCCAATGGGGGCACGACTTCCGCCCGGAGTACGGCCAGCTTGCCATGCTGCGCGATCGCTGGCCCGACGTCCCTCGCATTGCGTTGACCGCTACCGCAGATGTGCCCACCCGTAAGGAAATCGCCGACAAGCTGCTGCAGGACAGCCGCGCATTCGTGTCAAGCTTCGACCGGCCGAACATCCGCTACCGAGTGGTCGAAAAGCGCGATGGCCGCGCGCAACTGCTCCAATTCATTCGGGGTGAGCATGTAGGCGACTGTGGCGTGGTGTACTGTCTTTCGCGCAATACTGTGGAGGAGGTGGCCGTGATGCTTGCGACGCACGGGGTCACCGCGCTGCCTTACCATGCGGGCTTGCCCACCGAGATGCGCTCACGCCATCTGCGCCGCTTTCTTGATGAGGACGGCATTGTGATGGTGGCCACAATCGCCTTTGGCATGGGCATTGACAAGCCGGACGTGCGCTTCGTTGCGCATCTGGACATGCCGAAGTCAATTGAAGGCTATTTCCAGGAAACCGGACGCGGCGGGCGCGATGGCTTACCGGCACAAGCGTGGATGGCCTATGGCCTTGCCGATGTGGTGCAACAGCGCCGGCTGATCGAACTCTCGGACGCCGACGATGGCTACAAGAGGCTGTCCACGGGCAAGCTTGACGCCATGCTGGCCTTAGCGGAAGCTGCGGATTGCCGACGCGTGCGCCTGCTGGCGTATTTTGACGAACCTAGCACGCCTTGCGGCAACTGCGACAACTGCCTGGCGCCGCCAGCTCTGGAGGATGCGACCGAAGCAGCGCAGAAGCTACTCTCGACGATCTACCGTTGCCGCCAGGCCAGCGGCTCCAGCTTCGGAGTCACCCATATCATCGACGTGCTGCGTGGCAAACGCACCGAAAAAGTGGAGCGTTACAGCCACCACGCGCTCTCCACCTTTGGCATTGGCGCCGACCTGTCTGAGGCTGATTGGCGCTCATTGCTGCGCCAGCTTGCCGCCCAGCATCTGCTCGAGGTCGACGCCGCTCACTTCAACGTGCTTCAACTCACCGACGCCAGTCGTGACGTGCTGCGCGGACAGCGTCGCATTCACCTCAAGCGCAAGGAACGGCCGTCGGAGCGCAAACGCCGCACAACTGCGACGACCACTGCCCGGCAGTCTGGCCTTTCTGCAGCCGAACACGCGCTCTTTGAAGCCCTGCGCGCGTGGCGAAGCAGCATGGCCAAGGAGCGCGGCGTTCCAGCCTATGTGGTGTTTCCTGACGCCACGCTGCAAGCCATCGCCCTGGCAAGCCCGCGCAGCCTTGACCAGCTACGCGGCATCTCGGGCGTAGGCGACAAGAAACGGGATGCCTATGGCCAAGCCCTTCTGGGCCTGATCCGCACGCACAGCGAACATGAACATATGCCCGCGCATTCCCCTTCCTCGTCCGGCCTGACACGCAGTGTCGCCCAGGCAACGCCGTCCGGTCAGGAGGGGGTCAAGCGGGCGGTTT
>JAKBCY010000167.1 GCA_021807445.1 Pseudomonadota bacterium | reverse complement strand
CGTTTCGAGCATCTGCTCGCGGTCGTGCGCGCACAGCGGCCGCGCGCATTGGTCCTGCTGGGCGATATCGAGGCGCCCGTTCCGCTGCAGGAGCTGATGGCCCCGATCGAAGCGCTGGGCACGCAGGTGTGGTTCATCCCGGGCAATCACGACACCGATCGCGCGCCAAGCTGGGCCGCGCTGCAGGCTTGGCCTGAGCGCAACCTGCACGGCCGAGTGGTGGAGGTCGCGGGCGTGCGCATCGCCGGACTGGGCGGCATTTTCCGCGATGAGATCTGGCGCCCCGAAAGTTCCATGGCACCACGGTTCGATTCGTTGCCGGCGTATCTGGATCACCTGCGGCGATGCACGCATCCCGACGATTGGGACATCCGGCAGCAGAGCCTCCAGGTGATCAAGCATCACAGCAGCCTGTTTCCCGATGTTTTCGATGTGCTGGCAGCGCAAGGCGCCGATGTGCTGGTCACGCACGAGGCGCCCTCGTGCCACCCGCAGGGTTTTGCCGTGATCGATGATCTCGCCCGCGCGCTGGGTGTGCACACCCTGTTTCACGGCCACCACCACGACTGCCTCGACTACAACGGCAGCACGGCGGCCCTGGGCTTTCGCGCCCACGGCGTGGGCCTGCGCGGCATCAGCGCGCTGGATGGCACGGTGCTGCGGCCAGGCGAACTGGATGCAGCGCGTGCGCTGCTGCGCGCGCCTGTCACCCCGTCCTCGCCACTGGCGGGCTGACGTTGCGGGCGTATCGGCGTCACGCTGCAGCGATGCGTGCACCACGGCCTCGAGCCATTCTGAGTCCGCCACCTGCGCCACGCTGAGGCCGGCGGCCTTGAACAAGGCCTGTGCTGCGGACGGTGCTGAAGCCACTTGCGCAAAAGGGTTGCACGCAGGCTATGACGACGACATCGATGCGTTCGCACTGATCGGCATCAGCAGGACCAAGCAATCCAGTGCGCAGGACAGCCCCGTCGCAATGCACAGCACATGACGGCGGCTGATCGCGAGCGCGGAATCAGTCGACGTGGAACACCTGGACGCTCTCGCACGCCGGACAGCGATAGGAACGCAGACTCTCGGGCTGCATGTCTTCCGGTACCAGGAACGATGCATCCAGCGCATCCTGAGCGACCATCTCGATGTGCTTGCCCTTGCGGGCGCAGGGCTCGCATTGGACCGGACCGTGCGGATGACGGGGAATGGCTTTGACCATGGTACCGATCTCGCTGTCGAGCGGGCTGATGCCCGGTTCACCGAGCAACGCTACGACCAGGCGGGCTACCGCCGCAAGCCGTTGCGTCGATCCGCCAGGAGGCAGCGCATCGCCCCGGCGCACAGACCGAATTGCCCGCCAGGACACGGGCGCGGCGCATGCGGCTTCATTCGAGCTGCGGGCTTGTGCGCAGAGCTTACGTTTTATCGGCAAAACGTAAGTTGACATCCCGCCGAAGCCAAACGCTTAACTGGTGCTCATCGGAGCCGGCCACAGGGGGTCTTGGTGATGTCGCGTGCGAAGGGGGCTGAGCACGGCAGCACCGTGCACGGATGGCCTCGCGTGGGTTGCCATCGCTGCCATCAAGGCACGTGCGTCACGTGCGTCACGTGCGTCACGGGCGTCACGGGCGTCGCCCAGCCTGTTTCTTGCAGGGTGTGCAACAGGCTCGCGTCCGCAGACACTGTTGCAACCGGCATCGTGAGCTGAAGCCATGGGCGCAACGGACCTGCTACTGCCCCATCAGGATCCCCCGTGCATTCTGCTCGCCGTGGCGCGTGGCATCGCGCGGGCCAATGGCCATAGCACGATCGCGCTGGAAGATCTGAAGTTGGCCATCCACCACACGGTGGACGCCCAATTCAGCAACGCCAAAACCCTTCTGCCAGCGGCTGGCTTGTGGTCCACGAAGCGCGACACGACGCTGGCGCTGAACATGGCTGCGCTCGGCGCTACGGCGGCCTATCAGCCACCGCTATCAGGGCAGGCCCTGAAGCATCTGGCCCAGGCAGGGCTGCGCGAAGCGACCCTGGACACCCTGCTCGAGGACTCTTTCCGGGACCAGTTTCGCGCCGACTATGCACGCATGATGCCCTCGTGGCCGGCCGCGACCACCGACGACGATGGATCCCCTCTGCATGTCGAGGCTCCGCCTCCGCTGACGCGTTCGCAGGTGCTCGACGCGGCAACACGCATGCACACTGGCCTGGAAATGGTGTTTCTCGACCCCGGACAGCTGATCCCCAGGCTCGCGGCGGCCCTGATGGAAACCTCGGCGGCGCGTTCGGCGCGCAAGCAGCCACTGGCTACTTTTTTCTTCATCGGCCCCACGGCCACCGGCAAGAGCCTCGCCGCACAGCACATCGCCCAGGTGCTGGCAGGTAAACCGGGGCTGCAGTCAGGGGCATCCGCTGCACCCCAAGCGGGGCCGCAAGCCACCTGGGCCAGCAAAACCATCGACCTGTCCTCCTATACCGGCGAAAACCAGAACTTTGGCCTGGTCGGTCTTAACCAAGGCTACAGCGATGCCAAACCCGGCGAGTTGACCCTCTGGATCCGTGAGCATCCGCGCTCGGTGATCATCCTCGATCATCTGGACAAGGCACACCCCAACACGCAGTTCGTGCTGCTGGAGTTGTTCGACACCGGCGTGCTGACCGATCGCTACGGCTTCTACAAGGACAACGACTTCAAGCAAAAGCGCATCGCCTCGCCCGAGGTGGACGTCAGCGACTGCATCTTCATCTTCATCGCCGGCATGGACGGCGAGCTTGCGCGCAACGTGGGCTTTTTCGAGCGCTACGCGCGCCAGCCTGGCCAGGGCAAGGACACCCTGCTCGATTACCTGCGCAAACAGCGCACCAGCGCCTATCGCGGGGCCGACATGCCGGTCTATGACGCAGGCCTGCTCAGCGCACTCGGCGCCTCCAACCTGCTGCTGTTTCCGCCGTTGGGTGAGGCCGAGCTGCGCACACTCGCGGCACGGGGCCTGGATGCACTGAAATCGCAGTACGCCGCGACCTTTGGCATCCGGCTCGACTGGGAGGCAAACAAGGACCTGCTGGTCGAGGCCAGCCTGCTCGCGCATGGCGCCGAGATCGATGCGCGCAAGGTCGCGGCGCGCGCATTGCGCGATCTGTGGCTGCCCGAGCTGGATACCTACGTCCTGCGCCAGAATCCCACTCTGCTCAACCGCGCGCAGCTACGCATCTGCTTTGCGCCGGGCACCCTGCAGGCGTTGGAACCGATCAAGCAGCGCCTGGGCATTCCGCGGCAGCCGCAGCCGGACGGGCCGGATCTGGTGCATTGCCTCAGGCGCCGCAATCGCACCGTGGTGTTCGAGCGCACGCTGGACACCCAGTCCAGCCCGTGGACGCTAACCTTGCATACCCCGCAGGTCGCGGTGCCGCAGCGCGCTGAGGATTTCGCCGGCGGTGGCGCGCTGGTGACCGAGGTGCCCTGCGTGCGCTTCGGCGACGTGCAGGGTCATGTCGTGGTCAAACAGCGTCTGCACCAGGTGCTGCACCTGTTGAAGGAGCCGCAACAACTGGAGCAATGGGGGGTGGCCGCGCCGAGCGGCCTGCTGCTGTATGGCCCGCCCGGCACCGGCAAGACCCTGCTGGCCAGGGCGCTGGCCGGCGAAGCCGACCTCCCGTTTCTCGCCGCCAATGGCGTGGACGTGCTCGATCCACACTTCACCCAATCCTTGTACGAGCGCGCGCGGCACTATGCCCCGGCGCTGGTGTTCCTCGATGAGATCGATGTGCTGGGCAGTCGCGAACAACAGGGCCACATCGCCGCCATCAACGCCCTGCTGTCCGAGCTAGATGGCTTCAGCAGCCATGCCAGCCCGGTGTTTACCGTGGCCGCCACCAATTATCTGCACCGCATCGATCCGGCGCTGGTGCGGCCGGGGCGGCTGGGTCTGCATGTGGAAGTGCCTATGCTCGACCGCGAAGCCCGGCGCGGATTCATCGCACGCTACCAGACGTTGCCCGGCGGCGAATCGCTAGACGTGGAAGCATTGCTCGATGCCACCACCGGCCTCAGCGGCGCGGCACTGGAGTCCGTCCGAAACGAGGCCGCCTATGCCCTGCTGCGCGAAGGCCGCAAGGCGGTGGACACCGCCTTCATGCGCGAGATCATCACGACCGAACGTTTCGGCCCGCGCAGCAGTCACGCGATGAGCGCGACCGACAAGCGCCTGACCGCCCTGCACGAGGCGGGGCACGCAGTGGTTTCGATGCGGCTGTTCCCGCGGCGCAAGATCGAGCAGGTCAGCATCGTGCCGCGTCAACGCATGCTGGGCTTCACCGTGTTCAACTTCGAGGACGACGTGCTGCGCAACCACACCCGTGCGCGCGTCCTCGACGAGCTGGCCGTGATGCTGGCCGGACGGGTGGCGCAGCAGCAATTGGGTGGTGCCGCAGGCGCCGCTCCCGACAGCGGCGCCAGCGACGACATCAACCGCGCCACCACGCTGGCGCTGCACGCGGCAGCACAGTGGGCATTGGACCCGGCACAGCCGCCCATGGACTACACCCAGCTCGCCCCTGATGACCGATGGCGCGAGGATCCCGTCGTGCGCCGCGTCGCCGCGGCGCTGCTCGCCGAAGCGCAGGAACACGCGCGGCGCACGGTCACCCAACACCGCGCAGCAATCGAATCCATGGCCGCACGATTGCAGAGCGAAGAGGTGGTCAATCCCGAGGTGCATGTCGAGGCATCGATGCAAAACCATCCGAAAAACGGAGGTGGACCTTCGTCAACAGCGGGGGTGTGAAATCGCAGGCAGCCCGCTGTTTCAACTTGTGCAGAGTCCAAAGATGTGCGCGGCATAAGGCAATTGCAAAACGACGTCGTTGTGTTCAATCCAGACCGAAGATACGTCATGAGTAAAGATCAGAAAGCAGAACATGCGCTCTCAGCGCGCCAGTTGTTTGGCATCGGTGTTGTGTGCTATCTCGCGATTTCTTATGGCATCTATCTCTGGCTGCAAGGCGAGGTACTTCCGCCAAATGCCGAAACCGCAGGAGTATTGATCCAGGCAACGCTTGCTGCGGCCGCGATTTTTGGTGTGTCGCTGGCGCTTCTCAGAATCGCGCACAATTCAGACAATACATTTCGCAAGCAGCGAGTAGTAGCGGAGCAGCAGCGCAGGGACGACCAGATCGAATTTGTGGAGAAGCATTTCAACGACGCCGTCCAGCCGCTGCAGGAATTCGCCACCGCCTTGAGTGGGCTTGCCTTCGCTTGCGTCGGGGTCGGGCAAGCAGCGCTGATGCGCGATGAAGTCGCTGGAGTCGAGATTACGGAAGACGATAGAAACCAGATTTGGCTCCAGTTTCGTGGCGATTTTATCAAGTTCGTGGAACCTGCTCTAGACAGTATGTCGAAAAGAGCCAATCGAGTTATCAACTGTTGGCCGACAGCAGCACTTCGGACAGAAAAATCCGCAAACAAACTGTCTGATTTTGAGAGTTTTGCTGAAGCATTGGCTATTATGCGTTCCGCTTATCCAAAGTTCCTGACCGCGCTTGAAGCTGAAAGTTTTGAGGAGAAGAAGAAACTATTTGATATGATGGCATTAACCCCACATCAAGTAATCCAAAACATGATGTCCCTAGCTCGCGGAAGGAAATATGATTTGAAAGATCTGGAGAAGGCGATGCCTGGGATATCTCAGTTGCATAAATTTCTCACAGTGCTGATCAATGATGAATGTGCGGTTGTCGGCCTGTACCGTAGCCTGCCCAGTTTTAGCGCTGCACTCGCAAAATGCGGCATTGCAATGCCCGATTCTGATTCCGATTCCGACCAAGAGAAATTTCGCGAACTTCTAAGTGCTAAAAATCCGGAATCGAAAAGGCTGCTCTGGTTCTCGCCTCTGTTACAGAGCCTGACTCACCCTGATCCTCAGTCATGAGAATTGCTCGCCACGCGTTTGTCTGCGGAACTACTGGCCTACCTGCCGTTTTTCAGACCAGCTCAAAGTTGAGTCATCGTTGCGAACGGCTG
>JAKBCY010000014.1 GCA_021807445.1 Pseudomonadota bacterium | reverse complement strand
AAAGCCCTGAATCCATCGGCGTGCTGCAAAAAGAACGCAAGGGCACGCTGTTCATCGACGTGCAGCGGCGCATCGGCATGTATTTGCGAGCCTTGTGGGGACGCGACTTCTTTATGCGCCCGACCAGCGGCGACTTTGAGCAGCGCGAGGGCTACCGCCCCTCAATCGAAGACTATGTCATACATTTGCCCGACGCTTACGATGACTTTATATTCAATTCCCCCACGGGCGAGGAAACGCGGATCCCCGGCATCGAGCTGTACCGAGCCAGCGCCACCCATGCGGCCTGCCATCAGCTTTACACCAGCACACAGTTCGACAGCGCCGGGCTGAGTCCATTGCAGGTGGCGCTCATCGGGCTGGTCGAAGATGCGCGCGTGGAAATCGTCGCCCTCAGACCGTTTCCGGGCCTCAGACAAATCTGGCTGCCGCTGCACACGGCAACGCCGGCATCCGGCAACGAGGCCGCGCCCCTGATGGCGCGGCTGGCGCGCGCTCTGCTGGATCAGGATTACAGCGACGATCATCCTTGGGTAGCGCTGGGTCGCCAGATGTTCGGCGAGCAGCACGAACGGCTTACCTCCACCGAATTGTCGCGCGATATCGGGCTGCGCCTCGCCGCGGAAATGGCGCAGCTCGGCGTGGCCTATTCAGCGGCCGCTGACCTACCGGATATCCCCTACCGCGACGACAACCGCTATATGTGGGAGTTCGAAAGTGTCCGAGAAGTGGAGCGGGTGAGCGCCGGCGTCACCACGCAGCAAATCCGCAAGTACGTCAGCGTGATGGAAATGATCAACACCATCGACGTGCCCGGAGCGGGTGACGACGCCAACGAAATCTGGGTGCTGGCCAGTGAGTTTTTCCGCGATGAGGAAACCACCAGCCTGAATCAGCAGGAAGGCCGCGAGCCGCCGCCGGATCCCTACCATTACCCGGAGTGGGATTACCAGATGCAACTGGATCGCCCGGACTGGTGCACTGTGCTGGAAAAGCGCGCCAAACCGGGTGAGGTGGAAATCATTAACGACATCGTGGTGAAGCACAAGCCCGTTGTCGCCCGTCTCAAGTACCTGATCGAGGCCATGCAGCCGCAGGGCGTGCAGCGCCTGCGCAAGCAGGAGGACGGCGACGAGATCGACCTGAACGCCGCGGTGCGCGCCACAATCGAGATGCGCATGGGCGAACAGCCGGACCCGCGCATCATGATGCGCAATGTACGCAAGGTGCGCGATCTGTCGGTGCTGCTGCTGATCGACCTGTCCGAATCCACCAATGACGCGGTGCTGGGTTCGGACAACACGGTGCTGCAACTGGCACGTGAGGCCACGGTGCTGCTGGCCGAGGCTCTCGACAAGATTGGCGATCCCTTCGCCATTCACGGCTTCGATTCGAACGGCCGTCATGATGTGGAATATTTCCGCTACAAGGATTTCGGCATGGCATATAACGACCAGGCCAAGTCACGCCTGGCGGGTATGAGCGGCCAGTTTTCCACGCGCATGGGTGCGGCGATGCGCCACGCCGGCTCGATTCTGAAGCGGCAGCCAAGCAACAAGAAACTGCTGTTGGTGCTCACCGACGGCGAACCCGCCGACAACGACGTACGCGATCCGCAATATCTGCGTTTCGACGCCAAGAAAGCAGCGGAGGAGCTGACGCGTAACGGTATCGCCACCTACTGCCTGAGTCTCGATCCCAGTGCAGATCAGTATGTGTCGCGCATTTTCGGCGCGAAGAACTACATGGTGGTGGACCACGTGCAAAAGCTGCCCGAAAAGTTGCCGCTTCTGTATATGGGACTTACGCGATGAAGGACAGCATTCGCCATCGTCGCCTCAGGTGATTTCGGTGGCAATCCAACCATCATGGTGCGCTGCGTGCATCGCATGTGGTTGATCGGCATGTCATTGGCACTGCGGCAGCCTATGTTCGCGAGGAGGAAAAAGGTGTGCTACCAATTTAACCTTCGTCATCGCAGGCCTCTGCCGGATCGCGATTCATGAGGAAGGGGTCGGGATGGAGATGCGGCCTGCAGTAGCCGGCAGGCTTTTCGCAGGCTCGTTCGTGAAATCTGATGCGTTGCGCTTCAGCGAATCAGATCGCCGCTCCGCCCGCTCCCAGCGTGGGGCGCTATCAGCCGCTCGAACGACATACGCCTCGGCAAAACGGCCAGGATATGCCCGCGATAAGCCATTTCCTGCTCCGTCGCAGTCACGGGCGGCTTGAGATTGGGCATGACGATGGCGTGCGTAAAGTGCCGCGCCGTGTCGGGGAAGTACAGAGGCCAGAATTTCACCATCGCGCAGGTGCAGATGCCAGTCGTCGGGGCGTACAAAGGTCAGTCGAGTCACGGATTGCGCCGATATGCCAGGTTCAACCAGGCGAGGTACTGGAACATCTTTGATCGCAATGGATGCGATTACATTTACTTTTGAAATTCTTGGATAAAAGAGTCGGTCGCAAGATCTGGAAATATATAAATATCTGTATTAATTTTTGGAATTTTTATTCCATTTATTGCAATGGCGTATAATTCTTCCGTGCCCATATTCACTATATGATTGATTTGCAATAAACCGTAGCCGAATTGATAAATTGTAGGGTGTGCTTTGAAATTTGTTATAATTTTTGATGGCCTTTTCGCTTAGTCGTCAATGGTGGAGCCATTTGTTCTACAGGCTTAATCTTCCACCCGCTGAGTCATAATAGATCGGCCATGCGATCCGAAACGGGTAATGGGTATTGAGTCTTTTGATCTCGGCGCCAACCTGTTTCCTTGGGGTATCTCGGACGAAAGCTGGTGAATAGCGACCTACCCTTCCGTCGTCGCTCTGCTCAAGTGCAATCAACGCGTCGAGCACTATATCGTGGGATAACTCCATGCCAGCCCTGGTTTCGAGGCACACGGACTCGATCAATGCGACTGTCCAAATACCCCACAAAGCTGAAGTTTCCCGCACCGCTAGCAGGATCGTCTGGTTGGAAGGTAGTCGTAGAGTTAGTCCCTGCGGGAGTTCGGTGACCGCGTGCTCATCAATCCACGCACCCAAGACCCGTCCGTTGGTGAATGAACCATCTCGGTGATGGCGACGAGACGCGAAGAGCTCCTCCGCATCCCTGCAGGCGCGAGCAAGGTCGTCTGCCGCGCGAACGAAAAGGAGTAGGCTCGTTGCTTTTCCATCCCGCGCTTCTTCTTCATTCGTTCTCATGCTGTAATCCATTCCAATTCGTTTCGGGCTAGAAACTGCAAGGTTCTCGCTTTGCTTCGGTTTCATGGATTGCACCAGTCGCAGCGCCCAGCTGGAGCCGCCCTCACCAAGCGCTCAAGCGTCACTTGGTATGCGCATGGGATGCAGCGGTGGATATCTGCGCGGGCTTTCCGGGTTGCAGTGCCACAATCCTCGCAAGGTAGGACGGGGACACGCTCAGCTCGTTGGACGCCGGGTGCGTCACAGATCGGGCAGAGAGGGCAAACCTTGCGTGCGAGATCTTGAGCAGCTTGACCGGCCATTTTCAGACGAGTGAGACTCATATGGGCCCACGCGTCGATTTCCAGGAAAGCGCCACCGTTGGCGGCTTCGCCGCAAGCCCACTGGAAGGCCTCGCGCAGCGTCTCCCGTTCGGCGATGCCTTTGCGGACGCGCGGATCTTTCTCGTGCTGCGGGCGAGCCACCAAGCCATGCTCGGGGGCACTCGCCGCATGGGCGAAGGTTTCGGCCTCCTCCCCGTTTGCGGCCAGCAGGTGAGAAAAATTGGTCTCAGCCGAGGCAACATCATCCATTTCGATGCTCAACATCTGATCGATCCAGAGGATCCTCTCCACATTCCCGGAAAACATCCCGATGAACGCATCCGGCCCGAGTCTGCCCTCACTGGCGAGCCCGATGGACGACCCTGAAAGGTCTATACCGATGCATGCCTTTTTCCGCGCCGCCTCGACTCGGGTGCCTGGGCGGGGAATTTCGCGCGTGAAGGTGCCCAGTCGATCGGTGTCGAAACCAGTCACCGGTTCCACTTGGCAATCGATGCCGGAGGTCAACAGGGAAGCCATGACTTTCTCCTTGCCGTGCTGGGTGGGCAGGGCAACGGTTGAGCCCCTGGATCCAGATTTTCCAAAACTCATACCCGCTTTCGCATGCTCTGCGGTTGGATATGCAACAGCGGTTTTCAGCAATCTGATGACATTCGTTGCCATTGCCCGTTCGTGTGCCGCTGGCAGATACCGCTGTTCTCATCGTCGATTTGAAAAAGGAACAACCATCGATTCTCGACGAGCTCGCGCACCAGCTCATGTTTGGCAATAATTCGATCAATTTCCGATTTCGGTGCCTCGAGAAATACATTCAATCGCAAGGGTTCATGAACCCACTCTTTGCCATTATGAAGCGACTGCAGCGGAAGGCCGACACGCAAGTCGCCGCCGTTACCCTCGAATACACCGACAGACCCAGCCACGATGTTATGCAGAACTTTATTTCCGCTGCCGAATCGTTTGTTATCGACGACGGACGCGTAATACTGCATATTGATCCAGTTGGCGACCACCATTGGTGCAGTCATGATGAGCTCTAGGACCGCGAAATTCTCATCCTTGCGCCACTCGTAGTCATGCAAAAACGCCCTTCCGGAAAGGTCGATGCCTGTGGTTCTGACACGCGGTGCGGCAATAAATGCGGCATTGCCAGCAAGGCCCCACTCCGGAAAAACCTGCGACCAGTCCCGACTGCGTTCCTGAATCAGTGCATCAACAACATCAGGAGTCAAATTCGAGATGCCAAGTAGATTCGACCGTTCCATGCGCGCCAATTGCCCTGCTCGCGTGAGCCACTGACGCAGTTGTTTAAGATCCTGTGCGTGAGTTGACGCCAAATTTTCGGTATCAAACAAGGTGATCTCATCAAGCGTCGTGTCATGCAAGGCAGGCACAAAATGGGTATCTTCTGGGATATGAATATCCTTTTGTGCGAGTTCTTCGCGCACCTTCGCTTCATTCAGCAAAGCAGCGATGACCCGGGCGCTGACTTCACCGGTCTGGCCTGCGCAGGCCCCGCAATCGAGTCCGGTAGCGTGAGGATTGTTGACCGTGCTGCTTCCATGGCCGATCAGCAAAATCAGGCGTGCGAAATTGCTGGTCATCGACATGGCCTTTAGAATCATTTCTGCCGATGCACCGCGATTTTCCGTGGGAATGCCGACCGTCGGGTTCTGGGCTGATTTCTGTCGGGTTTTGGTTATTTTTTTTCCATGAGATACCGGAGCCAACGTTGGAGTAAGACGGCTGCGTAATTGGGGGGAAATCCCCTTTTTGTCCGGATGGGGTACGGTACGGCTCCATCCGAAGCTATCGCCAAGAAGCTTGGGACCATACAGCAGGCCTGCCGATTCCACGAACGAAAAACAGGACGAAGGCGAACTCCTGAAAGCTTTCCAGGTATTGGCGCTGTGCAGGCGCTGATGACGGCGGTTGATGACTTTCTCCACTTCCTGGTCACTGGCACCGTGAACATGCTCGTGCACTCGGTAGCCAGGCGTCAGCAGAACAGGCATGTGCATCCGTGCATCATCTGCCCCCAAGGGTACATATTCCATGAAAGCGCCAAAAAACCCCGCAAAACCCAGGGTTTGCACAACAGGTGCAACAGTTTCCAAGGCCCTGCGGAACACTTCCGACCGCACATCAATGCAGAAGGCGGCCTGCACGGGGGGGCGGACGGGGCCAGGTTTCGCCGCGGCCTGACGGGCAGGACTGGCAAGTTCCGCAATGATTCTTTTCTGGTAACCCAGTTCAAAAGCCGTTTGCAGCACAAAGTCCATTTGCGTACGAGCTTGCCGGCTGCGTACAGGGGCTTGCCGGATGGATTGCACCGCATGCCGCCAGGCATCCTCCAGCCCTGGAGCCTGCCGCGCATTGAACAGGATCACTTCCCAGGCAAGCCGGATGGCCAGCAGATCGATAATGGAGTCCTCCTGTCCTCCAACCAATTCTTTCTCCCAGCGGAGGTAACGGGTCCAGGCTGCCCAGCCGCCGATATTCATTAAGGCGGCATGGAGATAATCGCCCACCAGATCAGCTGGTATGGCGAGCCTCTGAAGGGCCAAAGCAATCATGTCCATAGGCAGATTGGGCAATGCGGCGACTGCGCTCCGGATACCCTGCAAGCCCATCATCCTGGGGCTCATATCGATTTCGGCAAAATGGCGCCATGCATCGTAGAGGGGTTTTTTCCGCCAAGGCATCGGCCAGATGGCTTGGCCTTGATCGAAATAAGCGGCAGCAAACTGGCTGATTCGTTCGATGACAAACCCGGTCCATGGAGCCTTGTCCAGGCCTTCGAGAAGATTCGAAATCAATGCGATCTGGCTTATGGCAGGGCTGCTATCTCCAGCGATGGCCTTTTCCAATCCAGCGGCATCCAGCGCGAGGCCATGTTGCTGTGCTGCCTGTTCCAAGTCAGGGCGAGTAATCCGACCTGTCGAGATTTGCTCGCGATAGTATTGGTGTGGCATGACCAGAGGGGAGCCGGCCACCCTGGCAAGGGTTTCGCTGGCATGCTCAAAATCCTGATGACGCAGGCCAAAATATGGATTGACCGCCACGAAAGCATTGAGTGGCCAGAGTGGGGATATGCGCTGGCAAACCGATTCCACCGTATTTTTAAGCAAAGTCAAGTCATAAACAGGGCCGACCCTCTTTGTGGCATCCGTATCATTCGTATCGCAATCTGCAGTCTTGGCAAATGATTTCGAAGGCATGGTTGTCGCGAGGATCATCGTCAGACTCCTTTCGATTGCGCATAGGGTGCGGTTTGTATCGGCCAAAACCGTTGCACCAGTCGAGAGAACGGAACGTCGACATACAATCCGTTATAGAAATGCACGTAGGCGCTGCGTGCGATTTTGTATCTGCCTAGGTTGGGTAAATTCTGCTGAATCACGAGGATGGCAAAAAACGTGAGCATCACCATCCCGATGAGGGCCAATTGAGTGGGGCCGCTGACCATCCGTACGGCCGGGAGGCTCGTTAGCAACAGGAAATGAAATGCGGCATGCAGGCTGAAATAAGCGCTACAGACTAGAGCGCTGAGGACGCCAGCACGTGCGACGAAGGCGGCCCCCATGCCCGCCTTGGAAAACTGGAGCAAGAGATGAGTCATTGCCACGGCCACAATCGTGCCTAATGCCAGGAGTGCGGGCTGATGCCCTGGATCCATGCCAAATGCAGCCCCGATGCCGATGGTCATTAGGGCCGCGAAAACGAGTACGACGAACCACTGCCAGAATGTTGGTGTCGATCGGGCAGAGCGCACGGTTGGAGCGCGGAGGATATCCACACCGCTACCCGAGGACAAAAAGGCATGGGCCTTGTATAAGGAGTGCGCCAACAGGTGCAGCATTGCCAGGCTGTACAGCCCAAGGCCGCATTCCAGCAGCATGAAACCCATCTGGGCGGTTGTAGTCCACGCCAAAAACACCTTGATACTGGTTTGGGTCAGCATGATGAGGCCGCCAGCAGCGATCGTGACGAGTCCAATGATGGCTAGGGCGTTGGAAGCGTCGATGGACTGGGACATGATCGGGCTCATGCGCAGGATCAGGAAGGCCCCGGCGTTGACGATGCCGGCATGCAACAAAGCCGATACGGGGGTCGGTGCTTCGATAACCTGAATCAGCCAGCCCTGGAATGGGAATTGGGCAGATTTCAGCGCTGCGGTCAGCACAATGAGCCAGCTTGCCCACTGGAAAGCAGCCGGCAGCGGTCCGCTCACGGTCGCCAAGTCATGAAAAACCGTCTCAAACTCCATGGTGTGCAAGGTGGAGCCGATGAGTAATACAGCTATCAGAAGGCTAACTTCGCCAATCCGGCTGACGATGAATTTTTTACGCGCCGCGAGTACGCCACCCGCCCGTTCCGGATAAAACATCAAAAGGTGATGCAAACAAAGGCTCGTGGCAATCCATGCCAGCACGAACATCAACATGTTGCCGGAAACGATCAAGGTCAGGATGGAGGCGAGCGTGAAATTGAGCCAGGTATAAAACCGCCCTTGATGGGTTTCTCCCTGGAGATAGTTTCGCGCGTAGCGTGACACCACAAACCCGATGAAAGAAACCAGAGATAGCATCATTATCGTGACCGCATTGATATAGATGCTAAGTGCCAACGCCCCCATATTCCACGGCAATGGAAAAGATAATAGTTTTGCTGTTAGAGATTTCCCGTTTGTCGCGTAAAGTAGTGTGGCAAGGGCTGCGCAGATAAAGGATAGGCCTGCGGCGCTATTACTCAGCCGTGCCATACGCTGGGTGTGCGCGCCGGATCTTAAAATGCTCCCGAAGAGTCCCATTACCCAAAACAGTAACGGCACCATGATTACAACCATAGGAATGATGAAATTCAGGTTTGATGGCATGATAGTACCCCGAAGGCTCATATAAACAGACGCCAATCCACCAAGGAGAAGCCTCTACTATGTATGGATCTTTTCCGTCTTATTCCTCGGGGAGAAGCGACATCCCTGGAATAATTATGAGTTACGCATAAAGAAAAAATGAATGGAGAGAAAAGTTATATCGGGACACCTGGCATGGTGAAGCTCTCTCAATTCGGTTCATTAAGATACGGATGAGCAATGGCAGAGCGTATTGTGATATCGTCGCAAATTTAATAAAAGTAAAAGCTTTTTATTGTTAACTTTTATAAAACTTTAACGGTGGCCGATGGCCAGCCTGGATCTTTCGTGAGTGATCGAAGCTAACGTTGGACCGGAATTTCGCACCAGGTCAAAACTGGAGTACGGTCGCTTGAGACCAGGCCGCGGAGCGGCCCAGGAGCAAGAGCGATGAAGAAGAGCAAGTTCACCGAGGAACAGGTTGCGTACACGCTGCGGCGAGCGGAATCGGGCACGCCTGTGGGCGATGTCTGCCGGCAAATGGGTATCAGCGAGGCGACCTTTTACATCAGGCGGAAGAAGTAGTCGTCCCTGAAGAACCCCCGGAACCCGCATGAACACGGGACTTCTGGGGTGATTGCCGATGGTGGGAACTCCCAGTTTGATTTCCAATAGGGGCTGTTTTCTGCGAGTTCCTGTCGCGCGTGTTGAACACCTTGAACTGACCGCAGTCGATGGCCACCAGCGCCTGGCTGAGGAGTTTCAAGCCGCGGCGCACGGCAACAAACCGTCGGCACACGTTGCGGATACTGTGCCGTTGTCCCGTCGGAAATCGGGGATCATCTTGAAGTCAGGCGCAAGGCGGCTGGCCAACCACATCAGCTCGACGTTGCGCTGCCCAGAGCCATCTCTAAGAGGCGCCGTTAGCAAGTTGGGTTCATTGCTTTGAGGGTACTCTGGGCATGACGTTGCCCATGAGCAAGAATGTGGCCCTTAGCCGACAAAATTTAATTTGAGCGATTGCACGCCACGCGTACCGCGATCCCTCGCAGCTTGGTCGCAGCGTCGGGCGCCGGGTACCGCGACGGGTCGAAACGGTGCAACAGTTCGGACTCACGCACCAAGGTGCGTTCGATGTTGGCACGTTTGATGTGGCCAAAGCCACGCATCGATTGGGGTAGCGCAACAATCGCTGTGGCGAGTTCCAGGCGATCTCGGTCAAGGTGGGGCAGCAGATCTTGGAGCCGGGATTCGAACCGCGCGATCAGTCCACGTTCCATACGGCGCTCGGCGGTATGGCCGAATGGGTCGAACCAACGGCCACGCAAGGTCTTGCCCAGCGCCAAGAGGCGCAACACAGGCCCCAGCCACGGGCCCAGACGAAATTTGCGCGGCACCGCGCCGCGGCCGACGAGCGGTGGCGCCATGTAATACTCCAAGCTCGGATTGCCATCGAATTGTTGACGAATGGCCGCGGCGAACGCGGCATCGGTATGCAAGCGAGCCACTTCGTACTCATCCTTGTAGGTCATCAGTTTGAGGAGGCTGCGGGCTACTGCCAGCGTGAAGCGACCGTCGCCACCGAGCCGCCCCTCGCAGCGCCGCGCGGCGTCCACGCTGCTGTGGTAGCGCGCGGCCCAGCGGCCGTCCTGGTAGGCGAGAAGCTGGGCTTGCGCGCGGTCCAGGAAGGGTTGTAGACCGCCCTCGTCGGGGTTCGCAGTCGTGGTACTTTCCAGCCATGCCGTGCATACGTCGGGGTCGGCTGCGGCCAGGCGCCCCAGACCCAACGCGAGCTGGTTGGCGCCCACCGCGACACCGTTAAGCTCGATCGCGCGCAGTAAGGCACTCAGCCCGACCGGCACTAATCCACGCTGCCAGGCGAAGCCGAGGGCCACAATGTTGGCGCTGGTCGTGTCGCCCAGGAAGGATTGCGCTACCCACTGGGCATCGAAAGTCTCGACGCTTGCTTCCCCACCCGCGAATCGGAGCTTGTCCAGCAAGGCATCGCGGTGGAGCTGCGCGTCGGGGTTGCGCAGCATGTCGGGCACCGGTATCGGATGAACGTTCGCCAGAATACGAGTGCGATCACGACGCACGCATCGCAAGGCGTCGGCCGAGGCTCCAACTACTAGGTCGCAGGCCAGCACCGCGTCAGCCTGTTGGGTGTCGATCCGGGCCTGATTCAGGTGCTCGGGGGCGTTGGCGAGGCGGACGAACGATAACACCGCCCCACCTTTCTGTGCGAACCCCATGAAATCGAGCTGGCTCGCGCACTTGCCCTCGAGGTGCGCCGCCATCGTGACCAGAGCTCCTGCCGTCACCACGCCCGTGCCGCCGACGCCCGCGACAAGCAGATCGTATGGACCCGCCCATGAGCGCATCGCGGGTTGGGGCAAGGCGTCGATGCGGGCGCGCCAGCCGGCGTGTTCGGCGTCCAGCAAGCCAGCACCGCGACGAGGTATCGCGCCACGCACCCCGACGAAACTCGGGCAAAAGCCCTTCAAGCAGGAGTAGTCCTTGTTGCACGCGGTCTGATCGATCACGCGTTTGCGCCCCAGCGCGGTCTCCTCGGGCAGGACCGCCACGCAATTGCTCTGCGTCGTGCAGTCACCGCAGCCCTCGCAAACCGCCTGGTTGATGAACAGACGTAGCGGCGGGTCGTCGAGTTGCCCCTTCTTGCGCCGGCGGCGCTTTTCCGCGGCACAGGTCTGCTCGTAGATCAGCGCGGTGACGCCTGGCGTTTCGCGCAGCTCTCGCTGCACCGCGTCCAGCACAGATCGATCATGAAAGCTGGTTCCGGCTGGGAAGCGGCCGTGAATCGCGCGGAACTTGCCAATTGCATCTGATACCACCGCGATACGGCGTACGCCCTCGCTTTCGAGCTGACGCGCGATTGCGTCGACCGACAAGGCGCCGTCGATCGGCTGGCCGCCGGTCATCGCAACCGCATCGTTGAATAGGATCTTGTAGGTCATCGTCGCTTTGGCTGCGACTGCCTGCCGCACCGCGAGGTAACCTGAGTGGTAATAGGTGCCGTCCCCCATGTTCTGGAAAACATGGGGTGTTGCGGTGAACAGTGCGTGCGAGATCCAGTCGGCTCCCTCGCCGCCCATTTGGATCAGACCTTGCGTACTCCGGTCCATCCAGGTGGCCATAAAGTGGCATCCGATACCGCTGCCAGCGATGGAACCTTCGGGAACTTGGGTGGAGGTATTGTGCGGGCAGCCGGCACAGAAATACGGCACGCGGCGTACCGCATCGGCGGCGTTGGACAGCAGTTCGGGCGCGGTGAAATCGCGCACATGCTGACCATGATCACCCAACGTGGCGCTGTCGGGAAAATGTCTGCGAAGCCAGTCGGAGACGATACTGATCAGCCGCGAGGGCCGTAGTTCCCCTATGCGACTGATCAATGCGGCACCATCGCGGTCACGTTTACCGAGCACGGCCGGGCGTATCGGGAGGTTATAGAGCAGGTCGCGCAACTGGGTCTCGACCACCGGAGCCTTTTCCTCGACGACCAGCACCTCATCCAGCCCCGACACGAAGCACAGCATGCGCGTGGTCTCAATCGGCCATGTCAACCCAACCTTGTAGAGCCGTACCCCGGCCGCGGCGAGCATGGCGGGCGAGATCTTCAGGCGCCGGAACGCCTCCATCAAGTCGAAATGCGCCTTGCCCACAGTGACGATGCCGACCTTGGCGCCTGCGCAATCGATCAGCACACGATCGATGGCGTTGAACTGTGCGAATGCGGCCACGGCGTCGAGCTTGGCAACCAATCGCTCCTCGATCTGTGGCGACGGCAGATCGGGCCACCGATAATGCAGGCCGCCAGGCGGCACGCTGTGGTCGCTCAGCGCCCGCACCGCGCTGGCATCACGCCACGATGCGACCCTGCCATTCAGAACGTCGAGATCCACTGTGCTGGTGCTCTCGACAACCTCGGATAGTGCGGTCAAGCCGACCCAGGCGCCGCTGTAGCGCGATAGCGCCCAACCGTAGAGTCCGAACTCAAGAATCTCTGCGACGCTGCCAGGAGCCACCACCGGGATGCCGAAGGCCTGCAGCGCCAAGTCGCTTTGATGGGGCATCGATGATGACACGCATCCATGGTCATCACCGGCCACCACCAGCACCCCGCCGTTGGGCGACGTGCCCGCCGCGTTGCCATGCTTGAGCGCATCCCCTGCGCGATCGACTCCAGGCCCTTTGCCGTACCACAACGCGAATACCCCGGTGGCGGTGCGCTGCGGATCAGCCTCAACACGCTGGGTCCCGAGTACTTGGGTTGCGGCCAACTCCTCATTGACCCCCGGTAAGAAATGAATGCCCCGCTCGGCCAATTCGGCGCCAGCTTTCCATAATGCCAGGTCGACCCCTCCCAGCGGAGACCCTCTGTAGCCGCTGACAAAGCCACGGCTGTCAACGCCGGATGCGACATCGCGCTCGCGTTGCATCGCGAGCAAGCGCACCAAGGCTTGGGTTCCGCTGAGCAGCACGGTTCCCTGTGTAGCCCACAATGCATCGCCTAGGCGATAGGCCGCACGGTCCAGCGGCAGTGAGGACGCTTCGGGGCATGTGCTCATGGTGGGCGCTCCTCAACATATCGAGCTAGAAATCATAAATATAAAAACGAAGAATATGTTCATCATTCAGCCTACGTACGACGACAATGCGATAATATTTTTCCTCTTTTAAGCCATTTTTTGGAATGGAAAAAATCGACGCGTACAGTCTTGCCATCCTTGAGGAGTTGCAGCGCGACGCCCGGCAAACGGTGCAGCAGATCGCCGACAAGATCAATCTGTCGACCACCCCGTGCTGGAAGCGCATCAAGGAACTTGAATCATCCGGGATCATCCGTGGCTACACCGCCTTGGTCGACAGGGCGCGTGTCGGCCTCAAGCTCCAGGTTGTGGCCGAGGTCAACCTGACGCAACATGTCGAGGAACAGGTGCGCCGATTTGAGGACGCCGTGATGGCGTGTCCGCAGATCGTGCGATGTGTGTCGACGACCGGCGCGGCGGACTACATTCTGACGGTGATGGTGCGCGACATCGAGCACTATGATCGCTTGCTACATGAAGTGCTATTCAAGCTTCCCGGCGTCGCCCATCTACGATCGAGCATTGCGCTCAAGGAAGTTAAGGATGACATGCGCCTCCCCCTAGCTGAAGCGGCCCCCGATCCACAGAAGCGCCGCGCGCCACCCAGGCGCTGAGTCATTGCCTGCGCTTTATGTGCGCCCGGCACGGGGGCACCCCCTGCGGGTTGATAGTCCCTCCCCATAGGGCTTATGCCGAGTGAGGCGAAGCGCAACGGCGTGAGGGTGCCTGCTGCTCAACGCAGTGCTGATTCTGTGTTGGTTCGATGCGATGGGATTGCACCTGAGCCTCAGGTGCCTCAGGATCGCGACGACCTGATGCAGACCCGAACGCTGGTTCGTGTAGCAGGGGTGTGACTCTGCCGAGCCCCTATGCCAATTAAACGTCGAACACACTGGCTCGACAAAGACACCACCGAACGATGATGGAGCACGCCAGCGCGAGGGAAGTTCGAATGGGGCGCGCGCAGCCAGCCTCGGCGCCTGAAACTGCGCTTTCAGCATCTTGCGCTCTTTGCGTGGCCGATGAAGTCCGAAGATCGAGTTGACAAGCCGAGGCTTCCAGAACCTTCTTTTTCGGCCAATGGGTTGGCGTTCAATAAGAGCGGATCACGGCTCCGCGCTACACCGAGTTCGCCGCGACCGCACGGCACTACGCCGAGGCCGCAGTGAAAAGCGACCAAGCATGTCGAGGGCAAGTGGAGCGCAACCGCGAGTTGACAAACGAGATCTGGATAGAAGGCGCCGCCTGCACTTGCCGCCACCTTCCCGCAGGGCGCCGCTATAGACCTCGCGGTATAGAAGCGTTCCGCAGCATCTGGCGGGACTTGATCAACGCTCGGGCAACAGGATATTTAACGCTGTCGAGAAACGGCGACCGTCCCGGGGGCGTTGGATTGACTGAAAAATGTTTTCTGAGAAATTCGTTGCAAAGATATGCATTCGCGCGTATTCGCGTCGCACGCGTGAAATAAGTCAGCGCGATGCTGATAGACACACTGTTGCCTGGAGTTGCCCAGTATTCCTCGGTGGCTACGAAATGTGCTGAAGTGCAGGGAACATAAAGACCGTCACCTGGCCCCACATCAAAATGCTTGGCGCGGGACTCAAGATCGTCGTGGTATCGAAGGCCACTCAGGCTATTGTGCGTAAAGTAATTCTCAATCGCCTCTTCTGGTACAGCCTCGCGGTCGTTCATTGGCCAAACTCGAAGGTGCTTCCTTCCCAATATTTGAAGGTTGAAATTATTCTCCCGATCGAAATGAAAAGGAGTAATCGTTGGTGGCGATGCGACAAAAATAAACAGGCTATAACCGGACATGCCTGGGTCAGTCGGTTCAACGGTTGGCGCGAGTGAATTAAGGGCTTCATCAATCAGTTTTCTGTAATCCGGATCGGCTTCCGCAAAATAAATGGCGACCCAACTTCCCTTTTCTTCGATTCGCTGGAACACTTCTCCAACGTTTCTTTTGGCCTCCCTTTCCGAGATCGTGTAGAAGGCAGACGCTTCTTTCCGATTGGGTAGCACGAATTTGATGTGATCCGTTCCCGCAAGAGACTCGGCAAGCATCTGAAGTCTGGGAAGTTGAAGCAATGGGTGGCTCGAAAGAGAGTGCTGGACCCGAAGGATGTAAGTTGGGTTAAAGGACACGCCCTTTTCCAGCCATACCGAGTCGCTCATGGCATCACTCCTTGTCGAGTCGTTGATATTTTGGCGCTATTACACGATTTCATCGAGGTTTCCTGGAGCCATCAATGATCTGGAGAAGCCAAGGCCGATCGCGAAGCGCAGGGGTGGTTCGCCAAATTTAGCCCATGTCACCATTCGTTTCAACTTCAGGAGGCGAAGCGCGGAGGAGCGAAAAATTACCCCAACCGAAAAATAAGGAGTGCTGCCCAGCTAACTAATAAGCACCTGGCGGGGCTTGATAGTGGCGCCAGCGCGCACGCGATGCCGCGATAACCTGCCCGAATGGAGCCTTGACCGAGTCGCGCCAAGCGCTTTGGCCTGGGAAAGTCGGCGCCATGCCGAGCTTGCGAAGGATGCGATTGGCCTGATGCACACGCGCTTGATGGCGTGTGAGATCCGTGTAAAACACCACACCAACCGAGATGGAGACAGCATCGCCGGGTCGGACCCAATCCGTCGATGTTTGTGTCATATGTGGGGAGGTGGCGGGGAAGTACACGCCGTCGCCGGCGCCGACATCAAAGTCCTGCCCTCGATCGCGCAGTGCGGCATCGAGGCGAACATTTTGGAGTGAGCCGTCAACGATGAAGTCTTCCACTTCCTTGGCCGGCACGACAAGGCGATCGCGATGGTTAAAAACCGTCATGACCTTACGACCACGAATTTGGAGCCAGAAATTGTTTTCGCGATCGATATGGAACGGGGTAACGGAAGGAGGGGCAGAGATGAAAATGAAGCCGGCGACGCGGAAAACCCCGGGTTGCTCCGCTTCGATGAGCGGCCGCGCGCTCGCCATAACTTCATCCAGAAAGGCGGCGTACGCAGGGTCCGTCTGGACGTTGTAGAGCGCGACCCATGAACCTGCCTGTTCGATGCGTTCAAAGACATCGTTGATGCTTCGTTTGTCTGGCGCTTCCGCATGATGAAAGAACTCGGAAGTTTGCGTGGTGCCTGGTCGAATGAACCGGCATTGCTGACTTGGCATCAGGTCATGTGCAAGCTGCGCGAGGCGCGGCAGTTGCATTAGTGGGTGCTGGTCGAAATTGTGGCGAATCCGTTGGATTCGGTGGGTCGAGAAGCGCTCCGCGCCTGCCGGGCTGAGGCCGAAACGCTTTGCCGGGTCATCAACGGTGTCAGAGATTGCCTCTCGTGTGTCGTTCGCTGCGTCTTTCGTGGCCATTTCCATCACTTATGCCTCATTGGCCAAGTTGGTGGCCAGATTGCGCAGAAGATAGGGAAAGGGCAGCTGGCGAGACAGCCCCGAAATAAAGGGGCTCCATCGTTGCGTGCTCGTGGGCAGGCCTTGCGCTCGCCGAAATTGCGGTCAAGGGCCGTCGCGTCGAGGTCACGGGGGCGCCTGGCGCACCATCCTGGAGACGGCTCAATTGTTGAGCGTTTAGGCGCTGGCCCATGACCGCTGCACCTAGGGCACCGCAGGGATCGCTGATCGCCAATGCGGTGCCCGGGCTCTCAAGGGCCGCGCGAGTTTTTTTAACGGTGGCGTTCCCAGTGGCCGTGTTGGGCCCGCCAGGCTCCATTGCGCTGTGCCCACCGATGCGGCACCCAGCTGTAGCCTGGACGCGGCGCTTCCCAACGCCCAGGATGCCAAAAGTATCGACCGCTAGCCCAGCCCCAGTAGCCGGTGATCCAAAAATAGCCTGGGTAAGGCGCGACTCCCACGGCCTCTATGCGTGGTGCCGGCGGTGGAAAGGGGCTTTCCGCGTAGTACGGGTAAGGCGCCGGAGAAGCCACATAGGGCGGCCCAGGGGCAACGACGCAGCCGGCCAGCGTGGTCGTCAATGCGGCAGCAATCATTGCGCTGATGCGCGATCTGTTCATGACAGCGGTTCCTTGAGCACTTTGTGCAGGGTTCTGTGCAAGCGAGCGCTGCAGCGCAACGCGATCGCCGCGCATCGGTTCTCTTTTCTTTGCAAGCCGCACCTATGGGAGGTGAATGCCGAGGTGCGGCAGAGCCGATGACACTCATGGGCAAACCCATGTGGGCTTTGCTGCACTCCATTCCCGATCAAACCAGGAACGCGAAGCAATCGAACCGGTCCGCCGCACAATGCCAATCTAGGATCGGCTGCATCGTCTGGCAACCCGTGCATAACATTTCATTGACCTGCGGCAAATGCCCGGTTTGCCCCTGCCTTGCGAGGTGGCTTGGGCAGTCCCAGCGCGCGCCTAAAGCCTTATCGCCATCACGCTATGCCATCGGCCTGCTCCTCCATACGTTTTTCAACGAGTGTCACAAACGCGCTTGCCGGTCCCGACAGCGCGTGCCGGTCGCGCATGGCCAGCAGGAGGCGGCGCTTGGTCCAAGGGCCATCGAGATGAAGAATCTCCAGGCCGAGCGCCGACGCATGGGGCAATGCCCCGGCGCTCGGAAGCACGGCAATTCCGAGTCCCGTCGCCACCATGCGTGACATGGCATCGAAGCTGCGTACCTGCACGCGGACCTTTAAACTACGACCGGCGGCCTCGGCGGCCGCATGGATGTGCCGTGTCAGTGAAGTCGTTCTGCCGAGTGCCACAAAGTCATACTCGATCGCCTGAGCAAGCGACACCGTCCCTTTGCCCGTCAGCGCATGGCCGGGATGGATCAACAAGACCAGATCATCGACGTCACACACCAGTGTTTCCAAGTCCTCGGCAAGCGTGTTCTCACCCACGATTCCGAGCTCAACGGCGCCGGTTGCGACGGCTCGCGCAGTGACGTCGCTCAACATGTCCTCAAGATCGAGTTTGATGTGGGGGTAGGTCGTGGAGTAGTCGGCGAGCACTTCTGGAAGGAATCCGGCAAATGCCGAGGTGTTGGCCCATAGACGTAGGTGTCCATGGATATCACGCTGAAAATCGGCCATTGCCACGGCCATTTGCTCGAGACGCGCCACAAGTTCAATGGCGTGCCTTTTGAGCGTATGCCCCGCGGGGGTGGGCGTCACCCCCTGCTTGCTTCGGAGCAGGAGGGCGCTGCCAACGCGTGCTTCGAGCTCCGCGATGCGCTTGCTGGCCGCGGCCAGCGAGATCCCATAGCGTTCAGCGCCTGCCGTCAGGCTTCCCGCATCGGCGGCGAACACGAACAGGCGCAGGGATGCCAGATCGAAACGGCTTGGATTCATGGTCATGGCTACCCTATCCTTAATCATGCGTTGAGGATACGTCAACAAGAAACGAACTGAAGGCGTGCGCTCCTCAACATAATGCGAGTGCACGGATCCCAAACATGATCTGAGCACGGGCGGGCATCGGACCGACATGGCGGTGTGGTTCGGGTGATCGCCAGCGGTTGGGTTGGTGCCGGCACGCTTGGTGCCGACGGGGAAAGCACATGCTTGCGCAAGCGACGGGCGGGGTGCTGCTCGGAGTGCGCAGCGGCAGTCGGCGTGATGCCGGTGACTGCTGCCGAGGCGTGCAAGCGCGGGCCCGGTAGCCTGGCATCATCATCGGCGAGCAGCAAGGCGGTGCCGTATTTCGACAACAACGCTATTCACGAGGGGAAAGGCATGAAAGAGTTGGCGATCGATCCTGGCCGCGGCGCGTCATGGCGCAGCGGCCTCACGTCGATGCATTGGCGTGTGCTGATCGGCGGATTTCTCGGGTGGGTCTTCGATGGCTACGAGGCCCTTGCGCTCATCATGGTGTTGCTGCCAATGCTGCATTCGCTGCTCACTCCGGCCCAACTGGCCTCGGCTCCCATCTATGCAGGAACAGCCATTGGCATCACCCTGCTTGGCTGGGGGTTTGGAGGACTGGTCGGCGGCATCATGGCCGATTACATCGGGCGCAAACGCATGATGCTGTGGTCTGTTTTCCTGTACGCGGTCTTCTCTGGGCTGACCGCGTTTTCCCAGACATTCGTGCAACTGTGTGCCTTGCGATTTCTGACGGGCCTGGCAATGGGCAGCGAATGGAGCACGGGCATCGCCCTGTTGGCCGAAACTTGGCCCGAGCGCGCACGCTCCAAGGGGGCGGGCTTTCTGCAGTCGGGTTTCGGGTGGGGCACACTCCTGGCCGCAGTGATCTGGTATGCGCTTTCCACTGCGCACCCGCTGGGCGCGGAGACCTGGCGGTTGATGTTCGCAATCGGCGCGGTTCCAGCCCTGTTTGTGCTCTACATCCGTCGAGGTATCCAGGAATCCGAAAAATGGATCAATGCCGTGCGCTCCAAACGATGGGCGGCCACCGAGGCAGAGGCCATGACGCCCTCAGGCGCATCTCCCTCGGATGTGCGCCCCTTCACGCTGACGCAGCTGTTTCGCGAGCCCGAGGCACGCCGCCGCACGGTCTTGGCGACGGTCCTCTCGATCGTGACGACGACGGGCTGGTGGGCCATTTCGAGCTGGCTGCCGATTTACACCATCGCCATTGGCAAGGCACAGGGCCTGACCAACCCGGCGCCATGGGCGTCCAGGGTGTCGATTGCGTACACCATCGGCGCCATCATTGCCTACATGGTTGCGGGCTTCATCGTGGACGCCGTCGGCAGACGACTGTTTATTTTTCTAACCTTCCTCGGCGCACTGGTCACCACCATCATGACCTACGCGCTGACACATTCGGTTCAAAGCATGATGATGGTGGCGCCGATCAACGGCTTCTTCACGCTTGGGTGTGCCTATGTCTGGATGGCGATCTACCCCACCGAGCTTTTCACATCGACCGTTCGGTCCACAGCCGTCAGCTTCATCTTCAACGCGGCGCGCCTCATCGCGTGGGTTTTTCCGATCATCGCGGGATCCATGATCAAGACGTTCGGGGGCATCAGCCATGCGGCGCTGATCCTGGGTTCGGTCTACCTTCTCGGGCTTGTTTTGCCGTGGTTTTTGCCCGAAACTTCCCATAAAGTCCTTCCGGACTGATCCCCGCGCCGGGGCGTCGCATGAAAGGGGATGCGACGTGTTAGCGCCATACCCGCAATGGGGCAAGGCGCATGGAGGATCGGGGATAATGACCGGTTTTCTGAATCCGGCATCAACCATGACCTATTCGGTCAAAGAGATCTTTTACACGCTCCAGGGCGAGGGGACGCATGCCGGAAGGCCGGCCGTGTTTTGTCGGTTTGCCGGCTGCAACCTCTGGTCTGGGCGCGAACAGGACCGTACCAGCGCGGTTTGCACCTTTTGCGATACGCAGTTCGTGGGTACCGACGGCAGTTTGGGGGGTAAATTCCCCGACGCACGGGCGTTGGCTGCACAGATTGCAGCTCTGTGGCCGGCCCGCCAGGTTCGGCCTTTTTGTGTACTGACGGGTGGTGAGCCGCTGCTGCAGGTTGATGTCGCGCTGATCACGGCCTTGCATGACCAGGATTTCGAGATTGCCGTTGAAACCAATGGAACGATCGAGGTTCCCGACGGGATCGACTGGGTCTGCGTCAGCCCGAAGGCCGGTGCTCCTTTGCGTCAGGTGCGCGGGGATGAATTGAAGGTCGTCGTGCCGCAGGAGGGGCTCAACCTCGCAGCCCTCGTCCAGCTTCCATTCAAGCACCGGCTGCTGCAGCCGATGGACGGCCCACTAAGGCGCGCGAACACGGCTTGGGCCATCGCCCAGTGCCTGGCCGACCCTCGCTGGCGCCTGAGCATGCAGACTCACAAATTCCTGGATATTCGATGAGATTGGAAATTTCGCAGCGGTTCTTCTTCGATGCAGCTCACACACTGCGACGCGAGCTGGAAACGGAACAGAGCGCGCGTATTCATGGGCACACCTACAACGCCGAGGTGGCTGTGGAAGGCCAGCCCGATCCCGAAACCGGGATGGTTATGGATCTCGGGGCGCTCCGACAGGAGTTGGCGCTTGTGCGCGAGCGTCTTGACCACCAGTTCCTGGACACTGTTCCAGGGCTCAAGGCTCCGACCCTGGAGAATCTATGCTTGTTTATCCACGCGGCCCTTCAAAATTCAGGCTTGGTGCCGAGTCGAATTTCCGTCTGGCGAGACGGAATCGGCGACCGCTGCGATTTGCGCATGCGTTGACTCCACGGGGTCGCGCCATGGTGGTTGTCCGCCGGTGCTGTGCAATGACCCGGTGGAAACAGCACGCCGCGGCTGGACACCCGGCGCCTGGCTCAAGCCAGGGCATTGGTGCATCGCAACAATTTTTTGCGAATGGGGACAGGTCGACACAACGGGGATTTCTTGATCGTCCTAGATTAAGAGGAATGGGGCCCACGCGGGCCGGAATTTAAGGAGAAGACCATGACGCTCTACCGCAGCCTGCACGCCAGCTTGTTACCGGCGCAGACCCGCTTGTGCGAGGTGGACATGGACAGTCCCGCGCATGTGGACATGGACCATCCTGCCACATCGGTGATGACAGATCTGCGCCACACCAGGGCCGTGACGATTGGCCCCGATGCGACGGTTGAGGTGGCGAACCAGCGCATGATCCATGCTCGCGTGCGTCTGCTGTTGGTGACCGATTCGAGCGGCAACGTGGTCGGGCTGGTCACGGCCCGCGACCTTCTGGGTGAGAAGCCGATTCGCGTCGCAGTGGAAGAGGGGACAGCGGGCAATGCGGTGGCGGTGCAGCGCGTGATGGTGCGGCGCGAGCACATCCAGGTTCTGGACTATGAGGAAGTGCAGCATTCAAGCGTCGGTGACGTAGTCAAAACACTGCGAGACAGCGGCAGGCAGCACGCCCTTGTGCTTGAGCGCGGCCACGTTCCAACGATCCGCGGGATCTTTTCCACCACGCAGATTGGTCGCCAGCTCGGCGCGCCAATCGAGGCCTCCGAGCATCCACAAAGCTTTGCCGAAGTGGAGCATCTGCTGGCGACGACGTAGTCCGTGCCGCGGGGATCCGGGAACGGGGCACAATCCAAGCTGCGCGGCCCGCGCGGCCGAGCCTGCTGCATGCTCCGAACTCCTTGAGGCCCTACCCATGTCTGAAAAGCCCGACCTCGGTCTTGAAGCGCGCCGCTTCATGCGCTCCCACCCCAACGGAGTGCTGTCAACGTTGTCCAAGCGTCTGGGCGGGGTGCCATTCGGGTCCATCGCGCCCTTCATGCTCGACCATACCGGGCGTCCCGTCATTCTCATCTCGACGCTCGCCGAGCATACGAAGAACATCATCGCCGACGCGCGCTGCAGCATCATTGCGCACCCTTGCGCCCAGGATGCGCAATCCGCAGGAAGGGTGACCATCAGCGGCGTGGCCGAGCGATTGCCAGACAAAGCGGCGCTCGGTCCCCGCTACTTGCGTTACCTTCCCGAGGCCGAGGGGTATTTCGGCATGCACGATTTTCACTTTTATGCGATTGCCGTGCGGGCGGTGCGCTACATCGGCGGTTTCGGCAAGATCCATTGGGTTGACCCAGAGGCCTTCGCGCCGCCAGTCAACACTCTGGAAGTGGCTGAGGACAGCATCATCGCGCATATGAACGCGGACCATGTGCACAATCTTCGCGCCTATTGCCTGCGCGAGCATGGTGTGCAGGCACAAAAAGTCGAGATGATTGGCGTCGATACCGACGGCTTCGATGTGCGCGCCGACGCGCGCGTGCTGCGATTCGATTTCGCGCAGCCTGTATGCGATGCCGCCGCTGTGCGCAATGCCTTGGTCGCGATGGCGCGGGAGTGTCGGACACACGTCTAGGCGCCTGGGTCCGTTCGGCAAGCCAAGCGCGCCCACCGCGCAGTCGAGACGCGAATTCAGAGGCTGTGCAGCGCGTGAGCATGTCGGGTTCGCTGTTAGGCTCGATCCATCGACGTTGCGAGGAGATCCGATGCTCACCGAATACGCCAATCTTGACGCCACGGCTCTGGCGGGCCTTATCGCATCTGGTGCAGTGAGCGCCGCCGAAGCACTCGATGCCGCCGTTATGCGCCTGGACACCGTGAATCCGCGCCTCGGGGCCGTCGTCATGGACTGGCGCGAGCGGGCACGGGAGCAAGTCACCGCAGGCGTTCGAGGACCTTTTGCGGGTGTGCCCTTTTTGCTCAAGGACCTAGCGCAGAACATTGGCGGCTTGCCCGAGACATGGGGTTCGCGCGCTCGGCAGGACGAGCGCGCGCAGGCCACGAGCAGCGTGGTGCATCGCTGGATGCATGCCGGCCTCGTGGTCCTCGGCAAGACCAATCTTCCCGAATTGGCGCTCAAGGCCGTGACAGAGCCGCAGCTGTTTGGTCCGTGTCGCAACCCCTGGAACCTGGAGCTGACCCCGGGCGGATCGTCGGGTGGGGCGGCGGCGGCCGTTGCGGCCGGTATCGTGCCTGTCGCTGGGGCATCGGACGGCGGCGGCTCAATACGCATCCCGGCGGCGTATTGCGGACTTTTCGGACTCAAACCCTCGCGCGGCAGGGTTAGCCATGCGCCCGAGGCCGATGAATTCTGGGAGGGTGCAAGCAGCACACATGTGCTGTCGCGCAGCGTGCGTGACAGTGCCGCATTGTTGGACATCGTAGCCGTGCCTGAGCGGGGCGATCCTTTCGTCGTGGCGCCGTCCGCGCGCCCCTGGGCGCAGGAAGTGGGTGCCGAGCCCGGACGGCTGCGCATCGGGTTCAGCACGGACTCACCGCTTGGCACGCCCGTGCACCCTGACATGCGCGCCGCGGTGGAGCGCACCGGCGCTCTCTTGCAGGACCTGGGCCACCATGTTGAGCCTGCCGCGCCATCGATCGACGGACTGCAGCTGGCGCAAAGTTATCTGGGGATCTATTTCGGTCACGTCGCCGCCGAAGTGCGGCGGTGTGTGCGTGAATTCGGTGCCAAGCACACGGATTTCGAACTCGAAACCCGCGCGCTGGCTGCCATCGGCGAAAGTCTGCCGGCCGCGGAGTATGTGAGTCTGCGCGCGCGATGGAACGATTTCGCCCGCGCTTTGGCTGCTTTCCATGCCAAGTACGATCTCCTTCTCACGCCGACCACCGCGCAACCTCCTTCGCGCATCGGCGAGCTTGAGACACCGGGAGCCCAGAGAATTGCTCTGCGCGCCGTGCTCGCGCTCGGTCTGGGTGGACTGTTGCGCCGCACCGGTGTGGTGGAGGATCTTGCGCGAGTCAACCTCGCGCGGACGCCGTTCACACAGCTGGCAAACCTCACCGGCACGCCGGCCATGTCCGTTCCGCTGCATGTGGACTCCGCCGGTTTGCCGCTCGGCGTGCAGTTTCTCGCCGCCTGGGGCCGCGAAGACCAGCTCTTGCGATTGGCAGGGCAGCTCGAAGCGGCTCAGCCCTGGATCCAGCGGCATGCCGCGCTATGAATATGTCACGCCACACCGCCGCCAATCTGTATGCGCTCGGCGCGATTGCGTTGTGGGCAAGCCTGGCAACGCTCGTCGTGCAGCTCGCGCAGATCCCCCCGTTTCTGTTGACTGGCATGGCGCTCATCATCGGCAGTGTGCCGGCCTGGCCTTATATGCGGCAATGGCGGGTGGGCCCGCCGGCGCTGGCGCTCGGGGTGGGCGGTTTGTTCGGTTACCACTTCCTCTTGTTCATCGCGCTTCGCCACGCGCCGCCCGTTCAGGCCAACTTGCTCAACTATCTGTGGCCGTTGCTGATCGTGGTTCTGGCGCCGCTGCTGCTGCCTGGCATGCACTTGCGCCTCGTGCACATTGGCGCCGCCGTGATTGGGTTTGCCGGCGCTGCTTTAGCCATCCTGGGCGGGCGAACGTTGCACGGTGGACTGGCCTGGGGTTACGCCCCAGCGCTTGGCGCGGCGCTGACCTGGGCTTGTTTCTCGCTGGGCAGCCGGCGCCTGGCGCTGCAGGGGAGGGGCTTCCCGACGGCGGCCATCGG
>JAKBCY010000166.1 GCA_021807445.1 Pseudomonadota bacterium | reverse complement strand
CAGGTCACCAGCGCCGAGCCGCCGAATTGCCTGGTCGATCTGCCGCACCGGACGCGATAGCAACCAGGAGAAGAGCGCTGCGATCAAGACCGACAAGAATACGGAGGCCGCCGCCTGACTCAGTAATACCGTGCGCAAGGTCTGGGCCCGACGCGTGAGCGCGGCGACCTGACTGTCCACCATGGCGTTGCCGGCCACCGTGAGCTGATCGGCCAAGCGACTCAAGGCCCCAAACTCCGTCGCAAACGAATCGAAACGCCTTAGACCGACATTGGCGGGGTCGCTCAACTGTGAATACAAATCCCTTTCTTTCCGGTCTATTGTGTCAATGCGCTTGCTGTTGGAGGGACCAAACGGCAATACGCGTAGCGCCTGCAGCGCATGGTCCACTGCCTCGTGCGCGTCACGCATACCTGCTCGCAATTGCGGATCCTGCAACACATAGAACTGGCCTGCTGCACGCTGCAGTGTGGAGATATCTTCGGCAAGCTGCCGTGTGGTGCGTGTCACCTGCACGGTAATCGCGATCGCTGAGCGCGTCTGTGCTGCCAAGCGCTCCTGAACATAGGCGGTGTAGCCCATGCCCAGAAGAAGCGGGAGCGTGACGAGCGCAAAGCCCGCCAGCAGGAGGCTGGAGAAAGAGCGCGGATAGGGCAGACGCATGGCGGCTGAATGGCGCAAGAGAAACGAAAATCGAAATTCGCCGCATTATGCTGCCACGTGGTAACGCCAGCTTGGAATGAGCGCTGCGTGACGCGTCAGGACGTGTACCGGCCTCAAGGCGAAGCGCCCATCATGCCTGCATCGGCGCGCAGTCATTCATCGCTTGAATCCTCCACAGCATGGTCCAGCCCTCCAGCGCGAAGAGCGCCGCAAGGGCTGCCCGCGGACGACGACTATGGGGCCAAGCCTTCCACAACCGACTTCCCCGCCCCTTCCTGACCGAGCACGCGTGCCAACCAAGGAAGCACTGTCTCCAAGCTCCTTTGCAAACCGAACGGTGGATTGATGATGAACATGCCGCTGCCCATCAGGCCGTATCCGTCGGCGCGTGGAGCGCTGGTGGTGAGCTGTGCATGGATCCAGCTGGATGGCGCCAGGGCCTTGAGACGCTTAGGTAAGCGAATGGACTCAAGACTTTGCAGTTGCGGGTACCAAACGCAGTAGACACCAGTGGCGAAACGCGCGATGGCATCCCGCAAGGCCGACACGAGCTGCCCGTAGTCGCTGTCGAGTTCATATGATGGATCAACCAGCACGACCCCACGGCGGGTTGGCGGTGGTAATAACGCCTTGATCCCAGAAAACCCGTCACTGTTGCGAACTTCGACGTTCGGCTGCTGGCCCCAGGTCGCGTTGAGCGCACGAAAATCCGTTGTGTGCAACTCGAACAACCGCATGCGGTCTTGTGGGCGCAGCACCATGCTCGCCAAGGCTGGCGAGCCGGGGTAGGTGCGCAGGTCGCCGTCTGCATTGAACTCACGGATGCGTCGCACATAGTCGGCGACAGGCGGTGGCAGGTCCTTCCGGCCCCAAAGCAAGCCGATGCCAGTCTGATATTCGGCCAACCGCTGCGCCATACGCTCGCTAAGTCTGTAACTGCCCGCCCCGGCATGGGTGTCGATGTACCAATAGCCCTTGTCCTTTGCGCCCATGCGCTCAAGAACGCCAAGCAGGACAATGTGTTTGAGAACGTCGGCGGCGTTCCCGGCGTGAAAGGCGTGTCGATAGGCGAGCATCGGGACGTTCGAAGGTGGGATTCCGAACTGTAGCGCGTGTGCGCGGGCACCGGCCCGGCAAGGCCTCGCCCCCACACACGGCGTGCCGTCAAGCACTTGGCCTCCCGTTGCGCTGATGCCGATCTCGGCCACAAAGAGGTTCTGGCGAGGGTACCAAACCCATGCTGAGCAGTGCCGGTGAGAGCGTCTGCAGCGAACGACCGCCCGATCTCTCTTGGAAGAACCGACAGGTCGGAAGATCCTGGGCGAAAAATCAAACGTCTTTAGGGGCTGCCCGCGACTGAATGCGGGGCCATTGGCAACCAATGGCCTTCTTTCCATTTGCGCGTCTCCTTCGGGTACTTTCCACCCTTGGCAATTCCTCTTTCTACACGTGCTCTGCCTTTGGCGCAGTGGCCATGGGGCGCATCTGCATCGCGGTCCGTCGCCGTTGCACGCTGAGTCACGCGAGGCGGTTGATCGGCGCAAAACGGCGCACACATGTTCAGGCGCCGCGCCTGAACGGTCCCGTTATTTTCCGGGCGCCAACGAGCAGTGCCCGGCGTCCGGCGCTGGGCCATTTCCGAGAGCCAGCGGGGGAGGTTCGCCAAATCGTTGGTGCGGGGCGCTCATGCGCCAGTCCAGCACGATCAGCGCCAACAGCACAGCCCATAGAACACAGGCGGGCCATGATTTCCTGCACGGGAATTTCATCGCGTATCTGCCGTCAACCTTGGATGCCAAGACCCCTGCGTAGGCGCACACCGAGCACACTACCGACGAAAGCACAGATGAACCAAATCCACCCGTGCAAACTTCCGGTCGCGATCCCGGAGAAATAAGCCCCCACGTTGCAGCCAAAAGCAAGCCGCGAACTGTATCCAAGCGCCAATCCGGCCACCACCGAGGCTGCCCATGCTCGCGCGCTTAATCTCGCTCGGGCGTAAGACTTACCCCTCCAGCGAACCGCAATGAGCGCCCCAAAAAGCAGCCCAAGATCGGTCATGCTAGTGTTATCGGCCAATACGCTGGAGTGGAGCTGCGCCTGTTGGGTGGGAAGACCCCAGAACGCATTGTGACGCAGATCCACGCCGAGTGCCTGCACGATCTTGCCACCCCATAGTCCCAAGCCGTACACGATACCCCAGGGCTGACCGGCGACCACCAGATTGGCCGCAGCCAAGAGCCCTAAGACCACGGCCGCAATCCAAACCGCTCCCCCCTTCCAACGCGACGGCTGACCTGAACGCAACCGCCACAGTAACGCCGCCAGCGCGGCGAGGGCACCGAGCTGGACAATCAAAGTCCACCACACGCCCAGCACCTTCACGAGATCGACCGGCGGCAGCGCGCCAAGAGCCAACCAAGCTGGCAGCTGCGCTGCACCAAGGAAACTGCCAAACACGAACGCCGGGAACACCGCCAAGCTTACCGGATGACCAGCCCCTGCCTTGTACAGGGTCCCCGAACCACAGCCATCGGCGACTTGCATTGCAGCACCAAACACGAAGGCCCCGATCACCAGACTGATTGAAAGCGGTCCGTCGGCGCCTTGCAGCTCCGGATGTGCGCCGAGCAATGGCACGCTGAATATCATCGCAACTGCAATGCCCACGAACTGGGCCCACAGACCTTTGGGATCCCGGTCACTGATCCAGACCCTCCAACCGGTCGTGAAGCCGAACGCCGCGGCGGACAGCGCGAGCCCATACCCCACGCCGATACACCACAGGAGCCCTTGGCGCCAGCCGACCAACCAGGTGGTGATGCCAAACCCTGCAAACGCTGCGCCCATCAGCAGGGCCCGCTGGCCCCACGCAGGTGCACCGGGCGTGTCATGCGTGCGGCGGGGAACGCCGGCTGCAGAGCCCGTGCTGGAAACTGTGTTCAATGTGCCTGCCAAACCTGTTTGAGTTGGGCCCATAGCTGTTCGGTACGCGTAGGAACATGGGCCATTGGCTCATCGGCGCGCGACCAATCCACCATGGAGCCGGGATAAAGTCTAACGTTTGGCACGTGCAACAACTCCGACAGGACGAACCAGTTGGTGGCAGCCCAGTGCCCTGTATTGCAAAATGAGACGATTGACTTGGTGCCCTCCCGCTGTGGCAAGCCAGCAGCAATGCGCTTGAGCTCGGCGATGCTTGGCAGTTTGCCCGAACCGAGCGGAAACCAGCGTGCGTTGTCGAAGTTCAACGCCCCGGGCAAGGTGCCGGGCCGAAGCGCTGCTGGCGCCTTGACTTTTCCAATGTAAAACGCAACCGGGCGCGCATCCAGCAACAGTACGCCGCGTGGATTGTGCACCGACCGCAACACCTGTGCGCGACTGGCCAGAATGGATAAGTCCATGCGAGGGACAAATGCCGAAGGCGCCACCTGCGCAACTTGGCGCGTGACGTGAAACCCAGCCCGGGTCCACGCACGCATCCCACCATTGAGAATGGCCAGCCGCGACACCCCGAGCCACTTGAGCGTCCAGTACACGCGGGCCGGGGCACCGAAGTCACTTGGGCTGCTGCCGTCTGCCACCAACACCACACGCGTTTGGGCGTCGATCCCGAGACGCCGCAGCAGCGCGGTGTAATCGGCGACGGTCCGCAGCTGACCTGGATTGTCCGCCGGGCCGCGCCAAGCAGAATACGGCGCCCATAGCGCACCCCGGATGTGGCCGCCGGTATAGGTGGAAGAACCGCCGTCGTCTTCGCGAATATCCACCACCCGCACTTGAGGAAGTAACGCACGCAGCTGAGCGGGCGTGAGTATTGGGCCAAAAGTGGTGCGGGCCCCCGGGCCCACGCCCAGACCATGGCTCGGTGGCGGCATGGCGCTCGCGCTTTGGCTTAGTGCCCAAGCCGCCAGCATCCAGAACAACACGAAGCCATGTCCAATCCGTCGCCACAGACTTCCACCCGGCAAGGGTAGAGCAATGGAGGAACTCAATGCATGGCCGGCCTGCTTGCGAACTTCGGATGGGATAGTGTTCATGCTGGGCATTGTGAACAATGCATGGCGCCATGAAAAATACAGTTTCGCCATACGCATACAACTGTCGGCTATAAGAGTCTGTCCACACGCCAGACTGCGCCTTGCGCGTCCCTACGGGGCCCCGTGCTTAGCCCAGGCAGAAGCCGCGGGGGGGGGCGTCAGATTTTTGCCACGCGAAGCGTGTGGCTTTGCACATGCCGCGTGAATCACCGCCATGACAGCCTGGGCTCAACCCGAAAAAGATGCTTAGCGCTTATACGGGCCCTTGCTGCCCACAAGTTCGCGACTCAATACCGCCTCGTGCCACCCGCCAGTGCGATAAAAAGCCGAGCGGCCAGCGCAACAAGCGGACGTGTCCACCAAGCAACGCGACGACGCAGATGTACGTCATCAATTGGCACGGCATAGGCCAATTCGCCCCGCACGTGCGCGGCCAGTGAGCGCGCGAAACGTGCATCGCGGACCATGACGTTGGCCTCGCGGTTGACGAGAAGTGACAGCGGGTCAATGTTGGAGCTCCCCACTGTTGCCCAGGACTCATCCACCACGGCCACCTTGCCATGCAAGTAGGCACGCTGGTATTCGCAGATGCGTACGCCCGCCTGCAGCAGTTCGCGGTAGAGCGCGTGCGCAGCCCAGCCCGCGGCGCGGTAATCGATACGGCCCTGCAACAAAAGGGTCACGCGCACGCCCCGGCCCGCCGCTCGCTTCAGACTCTCGCGGAACGCCTGACCGGGGTAGAAGTATGGCGACATGAGCAGCACTTGCGTACGCGCGTGGTCGATCGCGTGGATGTAGGCCCGCTCGATCGCGCGGCGCTGCAAGAGGTTGTCCCTCACGACAAGAGCTGCACGCATCCCCGATCGGCCGTCGGGAAAGACGCAGTGGTCCCGACCCTTACCCGCAAGGATCCGCTTTTGCGGCGTCCGAATCTCCTCGCGTGGCGGCTGCTCGCCGCCCCAGGCTAGAAGTTCATCCAGATAGCGCTTACGGTCGCTGCGCGAACCGAGTACATCGGGTCCGGGGGCCCTTCGCAGTTGGCGCTGCACACTGCCGGTTGCCACTGTACGCAGCCATAGCCGACGCATGCTCCAGAGCGCCTGTTTGGCCACCAATCCCTGCACTAGCACCGCGTAGTCCAGGCGTGGCTGGGAGGTCCAGCCATGATGGATATCGAGCCGATCGTCAATCAGGTTTATGCCGCCTATGAAAGCGATCTCACCGTCAACGACGCACACCTTGCGGTGCAACCTGCGCCAGTGCCCGCGTTGAACAAGATCCAACCAGCGGCGCCACGGCCGGTAGACCATAAACTCCACACCGCT
>JAKBCY010000165.1 GCA_021807445.1 Pseudomonadota bacterium | reverse complement strand
CGCGCACCATGGGCTCTATGGTTTTGCGTATCCTGATCAATTCCCCGGCATCTTCGATAACAGCCTTGGCCTGCGGCCAGATGCGCAGCAGGGCTTCGTGGGTCGGCCGCACCTGGGCACCGTGCTCGCCTTTCTCGGCAACCAGCAGACGCGCGCCAATCAGGGCGTCGATCAGGCTGGCGGCGACCGGATGGCCCCGCTCGAAGGACGCACGCGGCAGTGGCTTGATGCGTGGCCGCCATTCACCGCTGGTCGCGTCGCGGCTGACGTCGTCGATCAGGTTGAGCACCAGCGCCTTGAGTGCGCCGCGCTCGGTTTCCGCGAGGCCCTTCAGCGCCGCATCGGCGCTCTGTGTGACTGCGGCTTCCAGGCCGTGGTAGTCCGCGCAGGCCAGTCGATGGTCGTTGCGTTGCTTTTGCTCTTGGTAAAGTTGTTCGAGAGTGATCTGCAGCATCGGCAAGGCATCGCCACCGGAAGCGTCATTCACCAGCGTGCGTGCCAGGTTCATCGGGCCGTGCACCGCATCGCCGCAGTTTTCGAACTGCAGCGGTGGCTCGCACGCCGCTGCGGTTTCCAGCAGCATTTCCTCGAGCTCGTCAAGTTTCAGCGGCACCACATCCAGCGTGATTCCAGCATCGCGCAGGGCAAGCAGCGCAGGCACTTGCTGCAGCCCATCGTAGGCATCGCTGCGCAGTGCGCCCAACACCGTGACCAGCTGTTCCTGCACGCAGCGTTGGATCAGATTAAAGAAGGCTGTGCGCTCCTCGAGCCCGGCCTCATTGAAGCTGCGCTCGATCTGATCGAGCACGAGCAGCAATTCCACCTGCGGCGGCTTGTTCAGGCCTTTTTCAACCCGGCGCTGTTCCGCTATGCGATCGAGTGCGGCGCGCAGGGGGCGCCAGGCGGTTTCCGAATCGCCCTGCAAGTGCCGCTGCAGGGCGTCTGCTTCGTCCAGATGGGCGGCGGCCAGTCCATCGTGCAGACAGTCGGGTTGCAACAGCTGTTCCGCCAGAGCGGCAAACAGCCCGCTGCCTGCAGTCAATTGCACGAGTCGCCATTCCTCGACTCCGACGATGGCTGCGCTTGACACAAGCTTGGGTACGAGACCGGCGTGCAGCAAGGAAGACTTGCCGCTGCCGCTGGCACCCAACAACAGCAAGAAGCGCCGGCGCTCGGGCTGCTCGTCCGCAGGAACCGCCGCAAAGCCGCCGCGCAATTCGCGCAGCGCCCGCTCGATCAGATGCTCACGACCGAAAAAGATCTGATTCCGATGCGCGTCGTACGCATGCAAACCGGGAAACGGAGAGCCGTTGGCCTGCAAATTCCAGGTCCGTTTGCGCTCGTGCACGCCGCGCCGGTCGGCGAGCCAACGGCTGAGATCGCTTTCCAACATGCTCTGGAGATCATCGACCTGGCGGTAACTCTTGTAAGAGCCCTGGAACTCACCTTCGGCGCTGCGCAGGTTTTCTTCGAAGAAAGTCTGCAATGCCTTGTATTGTCGGAAAATCTCTTCTTTGGCTGCGGCATCGCCTTCGAGGCGTGGCCCCTCGGACTCGGGGCGGCGGTAGATCAAAATGTCGGGCAAACGCTGGCCACTGCGGCGGGCGAAGATGGCCGAAAGCACTTCGTAGGCTGTACCACTGGGGAAAGGTCGCTCGAATCCGGGGATCTTTTTTGGAAAAGCCTCGGGGAGCGGAGTACCGAGTCGATGCTTGAAGATCGCCAGGACCAGATCGAATTGTGTGGCTTCGGGAATCTGGTTCTGGAAAGTCTCGTGCGCGGAATACCAGCCATCTTCCCAGAATGTTGGGTAGAAACGCGCCTGTCCTTCATAACGAATGTTGAGGCGCTGCATGACGCTGCGTGCCATGTTCCGCTCGAATTCGGTGTCGCCGGGCGACGAAACGAAAATCTTGACTTCGATCGTGCTCATGAGAGTGCCTGTCGCGTTGTGAAGATCGGCTGGCGGGGCGGATGCCGTGCAGTGGATCCGGGCTAATTCGACTGATGCAGGATACTGGCGTGGCCTGTAAGAATGCCTATGGTCGGACTCTTGCTGGCGGCCAAAAACGGTCCACTGAGGAGATCGGAAACGACAAAGCCCCACTGAGCGACGATGAGCCGGGTGACGCTGACGGGGAAGACGCTGACCGAAGGATGCCAGGCGGAAGTCGAACCACCGTCTTGCGAACTCAGCAAGCCAGAATTGGCGCGGGCGAGTGTCGTCGCATCGGTATCTTCAAAGACAAAGCGGGCGGGCGCGATATGCAAGGTTAGGGTCGGTGCATCCGGGTGTTGCTGACCGGGGAGGGTGGCAAGAGCGGCGAGGGCGGAATTTTTGTAACTCCATGACACGATCAAAAATTGCTTGCCGTGCTGCGCTTTCAAGCGTCCCCACACCAGGTGGCCGTTTTTCAGTTCGAGATCATGGCCGATCGAATCAGCCAGGCGCAGCGAGGAAATCTTGGCTTCAACAAAGAGCCCAACCTGAAACGGGCGGTGCAGGACCAATGACCGGGTCCGAGTAATGTGCGGGATGATCTGCGGAGGAGCCGGCGGGATGGCTTTGAGAACTTGACCCACGCCGAGACTGCTTGAGGAATGCGCCGGCTGAGGTAATCGCGCTGGCGGATGGTCCGGCTGCTGCTGAATCGGGAATGCGAATGACAGCTGTACACCGGCGAAAATGCAGGGGAGCAACACAGCCACTATCACTGATCGCTTAAGGCGCGTCATTAAATTACCCCTTGTCAATCATCTGCGATTGCAGCCAGCAACCATGTCTTCGCATCGGGGTCATTTGTGCGGATTACGCTGCGTCGGGACGGTGCTTGATTTCGGTTTCGCCAGGATCTCGATGGTTATTCGCTGATGGCTAATGCATAGACCCCTTGGAGGTTTTTCTGGGAAATCACGCTGCCACTGTGGTCAAGAACCATGATCCAGCTCGTCTTTGGGCTTAACCAGCCCTCAAGCCAGATGGTCCCGTTGGTACCCTGTGCCATGCCTGCTTCTTGTCCGATGGGTAATTCGTCCAATGCAAGCAGCCGACCCTGCTGGTTGAATTTGTAGACCTGATCTAGGCTGGCGGCCCAGATTGCGTTGGCGGTGACGTACAAGTTCTTCATGTGTTGTAAGTGGCGGCTATGGAACTCTGTGATTTTAGCGCCGGATTCATTATATTCGACCAAATTGGAGCCATCGACTATCGACCATAGATCGCCGTCTGGCGAAGCGGCGATGGTTGGATGAGATGTCGAAACCAATTTGCGGAGCTGGCCGTTCCTGGTTGCCTGATAAATGCCATCAGTCGCAGCGATCCACATGAGTCGCCCTGTGCCATTCACGATCTGAAGCGGTTTGCTGTGGCCCATCGGCATGGTATGAATCAGCGTGCCGTCGGGGGCGTAGACCGAAATGGCATTGGAGTCACCTCTCACCTCGCCAAAGATCGGATACATCTCCGTCCATCGCTTTGCAGCAACCCACACATCACCATCGTGGGCAATGGCGATCGAAGTGATTTTCGCGTTGTGGTCGGGCACGCGATACGCGCCGAGCAGTTGTCCGGTTGGAGCAACGTGATAAAAATGGTCGGATAAACGTTGATCGCCAGCGTTAACCCAGAAGCCGCCATGGTTACCTCGGATGATAACCTCTGGCGCGAGGGGTCCAATATCGCTCTGCAGAACGAAGTCCGACACAATCCTGCCTGTTTCAGACACCTCGATCATCCTGGCGCTGACCCCGTCGGAGAGCCAGACACTGTTCGCCCAGGCCGATGCGGACCAGAATGCGAGCACTGCAAGGTATGCCGCGAGCATGACGTAGCGGCCGAGTCGGCGGAGTTCGACTTTCGTGATCATCTCAAGTCTCCAATGCAATTCACTTTGACGTGTGATACGCCGACGATCGATGGAGTGGCATAAGATCAGCGCGTTATTGGCTTTGTCGGCTCGAGTGCGTTCGATCGAAATCGATCCTGTGGGTCATTGGTTTACTTGCGGCCTCTCGCCAGGCGCACCGCCGATTTCTATTTCCTGCAGGCGCTCCCGACAGCAAGGGCACTGCGCGCGGTGTTGCGGGTGCAGGCACAAGAAGCGCTGGCGTAGTTGATGCAATGGCAGGCGCGCCAGTGCGGCATCGACCAAAGTCGGGTTGAGATCGAAGGGCGTCTTGTCGTGTGCACTGACCGACTCAGGATCCGCGCCGGCCGCGAGCAGAACGGTGGCCACGTCGGTGTTGCCCCAGTACACAGCGCGGTGCAAAGGCGTGTCGCCGTGCTGGTCGCGAGCATCGAGGGACGCGCCCGCCGCCAGCAGGATCGTGGCAATGACGGGGTAGTCGTGAAAGGCCGCCAGATGCAATGCGGTTTCGCCGGTGGCGTTGCGGCCGTCGGGATTCTCGCCCTGCGTCAGGAAAAATCGCAGCAACCGGTCACGCCCCGCGGCTGCGGCCATCAGCAGTGGCGCGCAGATGCGCCCACCGAGGTAGGGCGGCTGCGGGAACGCACCGCTCGCCCATAGTGCGCGCACGCGCTCCAGGTCGTCGCGATCGACCGCCTCGAAAAAGGCATCCAATGTTGGCTCGGGCAATGCATCGGACACCGTGGTTCCCCCAGCGCGATCCACGGACGTAAGCTGCATCTGTGATGCGCGCCTTGCAATCCCCCCGTTCGAGGGGATTGCAAGGCGTAAGCCTGCATGCTTGTTCTATCACGACGCCAATGCATAACGTGCCTTCGCGGCACTTTATTGCAATGCGATCAATGTCAGCCGAATCGGAAACGACGCGATGAACAGCCCCGTGTGCAGTCAGGCAAGTGTGTTGCGCAACTTCGCCGCCGAGGCCGTTTTGCTGATCGACGACCACGCCCTGTTCCGCGCAGGATTGCGCTTGCTGCTGCTCGCTCTCTGCGCCGACTTGCAGGTCGAAGAAGCCGACACCATCGACGACGCATTGCCTTGGCTTGGTTCTGCGCCAAAGCAAGCCCTGTGTCTGCTCGATTTGGACCTGCGCCAAGTCCAAGGCCTGGAAACGCTGCATCGCTTCCGTGCCATAGCGCCCAACATTCCCGCGGTCGTGGTGAGTGCGCATGAAGAGCCCGGCACTATTCGCGCCTGCATCGACTGTGGCGCGATGGGCTTTGTGCCCAAGAGCGCCACGTCTGACGCGCTGCTGGCCGCACTGCAGCGCATCTTGGCGGGTGCCGTGTACGTGCCGGAGTGCTTGTTTGATGCCTACCGCCCCAGCAGTTCGAGCGCATTGCCGATCAGTCTGAGTCCGCGTCAAGGGCAAGTATTGATGTGCCTCACCCATGCCATGTCGACCAAATCCATTGCCGCCGAGCTCGGCATCTCGGAACACACGGTCAAAGAGTATTTGGCGGAGATCTACCGGATGCTTGGTGTTCACTCGCGTACCGAAGCGGTGATCAGGGCCGGCCAAATGCATTTCCCTGCTTACTGGCAACGGCCATAGCGGCTACCATGACGGCCAGCTTCACGGGGGGAAACGTTTGGAGCTGAAGCCGACCACTTTCCGCGAGGCATTGTCCGCGACGGAACGCCAGGAACTGCTCGCCGAGTTGCTGGAACTGCACGCGCGGGTGCTGTTGCGCATGCCTTTCTTCCAACTGGCGCTGATCGCCGCCATCGGCTGGATGGTGTTGCCCGATGTGCCGCTGCTGCATTTCGCGGAATGGGCTGCCCTGGCACTGGTGGCCGAACTGATGCGTGCTGCCAGTGCGCACTGGTTGCTGGCGCGCCTGCCGGGCGCAGCCACGACGAGAGTCTATCGCGGCCTCGTCGCGTTGGACGCCTTGGCTGGCCTGACCTTGGGGATCGCAGCGCTTTGGTTCGTGCCGATGATCCCGCTGCTGACGCGGGTGTTGCTGGAAACCACGCTGTTCACGGTTGCTGCGGCGGGTACTGCGGTAACGGTTTCCAGCGCGTTGATGTTCTCCGCTTACTCTTCGACGATCCTGATTGGAGCATCGACAAGTTGGATTCTGCGCGTGCCCCAGCAAG
>JAKBCY010000164.1 GCA_021807445.1 Pseudomonadota bacterium | reverse complement strand
CAGAAAGCGCGCCAATCCATCTCCATCAAGGGGCTGATGGGCGAGGTCCACGGCCTCAAGCGCGGCCTGGCCCAGGTGCTGCTGCTGGCCCTGGCCCTGGAAGGCCTGGTGCTGGTGGGGCCGTTCTACCTGCAATGGGTGATCGATCAAGTCCTCGTAACCCACGCGGCCAACCTGCTGGGCGTGCTGGTGCTGGGCTTTCTGCTGCTGACCGTGTTCCAGGTGGCCGTCACGGCGATGCGCGCCCGGTCGATCGTCTGGATCAGCGCCACGCTGAGCGTGCAGTGGATCGGCAACCTGTTCGGGCACCTGCTGCACCTGCCGCTGGCGTTCTTCGAGAAGCGCCATATCGGCGATGTGGTCTCGCGCTTCGGCTCGGCGCAGACCATCCAGCGCACCCTGACCACGCAGTTCGTCAGCGCGGTGCTGGACGGGCTGATGTCCATCATCACCCTGGTGGTGATGGCCTTCTACAGCGTGCCGCTGACCGGCCTGGTGCTGGCTGCGTTTGCACTCTATGCCCTGCTGCGCTGGGGCATCTTCCGCCCGCTGCGTCGCGCCACCGAAGACCATCTGGTCTATGCCGCGCGCCAGCAGAGCGATCTGCTCGAATCGATCCGCGGCATCCAGCCGCTGAAGCTGGCCAACCAGCACGACGTACGGCAGGCGCGCTACGCCAACGCGCTGGTGAACACGACCCAGCGTGAGATCGCCATCCAGCGTTGGAACATCGCCTTTCAGGCGGGCAACGGCCTGGTCTTCGGCGCCGAGCGCGTGCTGGTGATCGGATTGGCGGCACTGCTGGTGCTCAGAGGCGAATTCAGCGTCGGCATGCTGGTGGCCTTCATCGCCTATGCCGACCTGTTCACGCAGCGCGCGGGCAACTTGATCGACCACTGGAACGACTTCCGGATGCTGGGCTTGCACGCCGAGCGCGTGGCCGATATTGCCCTCACGCAACCCGAGGCCCAACTCCACGGCACGTACACCGGCCCCGACCCCGAGCCCCGGATCGAGGTGAAGAACCTGAGCTTCCGCTACGCCGAGGGCGAGCCTTGGGTGATCCGGGACCTTAGCTTCAGCGTCGCGCAGGGCGAGAGCGTGGCCATCGCCGCACCCTCCGGCACCGGCAAGACCACCCTGGCCAAACTGGTGCTGGGCCTGCTGGAACCCACCGAGGGCCAGATCCTGTATGGCGGCGTCGCCATCCGCACGCTGGGGCTGGCGCGCTATCGCAGGCAGGTGGCGGCGGTAATGCAGGATGACCAACTGTTCGCCGGTTCCATTGCCGACAACATCAGCCTGTTCGATCCCGACACCACGCCGCTCAAGGTCGAGGCCGTGGCGCGCCTGGCGCACATCCACGACGAGATCGTGGCGATGCCCATGGGCTACCAGACCTCGGTGGGCGACATGGGTTCGAGCCTCTCCGGCGGGCAGAAGCAGCGCGTGTTGCTGGCGCGGGCGCTGTACCGCAAGCCGAAGCTGCTGGTGCTGGATGAGGCGACCAGCCACCTGGACGTTGCCAGGGAGCGCGAGGTCAACGCCATCGTGAAACGCCTGCAACTTACCCGACTGGTGCTGGCCCACCGGCCCGAGACGTTGGCCGATGCGGATCGTGCGATCGAACTGCACCGGCCTCAAGCACCTATTTCATTACACGGTGGCTTCCGCGCGCGCCGCTGTTGAGTGATGCCGCCGCGTCACGGCATTGCTCGTCACGCCACATGACGCATTAACCGAGGAGAATGTAAATGGACACGTTTGAAGAAGCCAACAATGTCCTGCTAGAACTGACTTCACACGAGTTGGATGTAGTCGGCGGAGGGTTATGCGTCCCATACGCGAAGTCTATAACCGTCTCAAGAACGTGCGAAGTCGCGCCGCCATATACGTGCACTACAGAGGTCAGCATCAATTTCGGATGCCTCTGACCGCAACTCCGCTCGTCCCGCGATGATTCCATCGCAGCAACGATGCAACGGAGACAGTCAGTTGACCAAACCCATCTTGAGCGAGGAAAACATAAATGAACACGATTCAACAAGCCAGCAGTGCCCTTCGAGAGCTGACTTTGCATGAGCTGGATGCGGTTGGGGGAGGGTTATGCGCTTTTCCGCACCTGGAATCTGTTACAACTTCAACAACTTGCAGTTTCTGGCCGCCATTTCACTGCACTGTAGAGGTCACATTCAATTACGCATGTTGACCGGCACTATTCTTCCGCTCCGCACTGATTCCGGTGCGGCAGTTCATTGACTGTTACCGGGGCGATTTTATTGACTGTGCGACATAAGTACTTTGCCGCACAGTCATTCTTCGGAAACTGAAATTGGAGATTTCGACATGCGCGGAACTGGGCGCACACTACTCGTCGGTTCGTTGGGACTGCTTCTGGGGCTCGCATGCACCGCCGCGCATGCCGCCAATACGTGCAACGAAGTAAATATATCATGGGCCGTGACATCAAAGTCAGCGCGGGCAGTTAACGTGAAACAACTGGAAAAAAACGGCAGCTCGCCCAGCTATATTAATGCGATCAAGGAAATTAGCAATGCGAATACTGACATCTTGGCCCGATTCGCGAGGAAGTCGCGGGCGCTGGGAATGTCCGCCAATGATCGGGGCTATCTCGCGCTCAAACGCAGTGACCCGCAATTCATCAATACGCTGCGACGCAAGCAAAAAGATCTTGATCAGCGACTGTTTGATTTGATGGTCCACAACGGGATGCCAGTACCGCAAAAAGTTGGAATTGACGGAGCGATGAGCGCGTTCGTAGTGATGGCGAACACGTTCGATCCGGCATACGCTGCGAAGTTTGCCGAGCTGTGGCATAGCGGATGCGCGAAGGGCGCGCTGCCTTGTACCGCCTATGCTTTGATCGAAGACAACGCGCTCCTGGTGCGCGCGGGCATTCAACAATTTGGTACAGGTTCAGGGGTACCCTTTTCCAAGGGCAGAAGCCTCGCGCAACTGAATGCAGCGCGCTCAAAGGTCGGACTCGGCCCGCTGAGCGAAGCGTGCATGAAGAGCATCGCAAGGCCATGATTGTCATCGGGATGCCTGTGCAATGCTGGAACTTCGCATGCGTCCATAACGCGCGCATTGGGGCGATACCGGAGGGCAATGGGTGAGAGACTCCAAGCGTCTCGACATGCTGCGAGTGGCTTCGCTAATCGCGTTGGCCGCAGGCATTGTCCTGATGACAACATTCTCGCCGATTTTGCAGGACATGTTAAGCACTCGCATTCAGGGTGCATCTCCTGGTTTAAAATACCTAACGCTGGGCATTCGTCACGCACAGGGCGTGCGCTATCATTTTAATTCGACTGCGATTGAAAAGCTGTCTGGAATTGTGTCGCCGCCGCTGCGTATTGCTTCCGCTCTTATTTCAACTCCCGAGAATGTCAGCGCCGATCGCGTGCATGTCGGTGCGCAAGTTGAGTTTTATGCCGGAGACTATTTCAAGGCATTGCATTTGGCCGTCCACTGGGCGCATGTGAACGGCACAGTGCCCGGTCATTCTGGGATTAACGGCATTATAGTAACCGCAGGACTTGCCAAGCGCTTGTTTGGCACCGATCAGCATGTCCTCGGTAAGTCCGTCATCCTACACAACCCTAGTGGGCCCTACGAGATCAACGCATTCGTCATCGGCGTCCTCCCCAAGGCGAGCCGCTTTCATGGTTTGCTCGGAGGTCCGGGTGCTTCTGCGTGGATGAACTTTCACTCATATGCACGCCTGCGAGGCTTCAAATTTAGGTTGCCGAAAACCACGGGTGGCACCACCTTCAAAAGCAATTTTCAATTCTCTGGAGTGCAAGCACTCATTACCGCGCCGGGTACAATGAGTACGCCCCGGCTTCGCGTTGCTTTGAACAACCTGTGGCAGGCAGCGTTTGCGCAAGGTGCAGTCGAAAGCGGCTCCGGGTTCGTCGTTTATCCAGGCTACTCGCTTGACCCTGTTGCTACAACTGCAACCCGATTGCACATCGAATCAACAATGGTCGTTGCCTGTGCCGTTCTCATTGTTGCGCTACTCAATTTCTTATTTTCTGTCGTAATCCAAAACGTCAAGCTCAAACCGTGCTATGATGTATTCCACGTTCTCGGCCATACGTCGAAAATGCTGTTCCGAGACCGTTTGCTCGCTGCCTCTAAGACAAGTGTCGCTTTGCTAGTGATCTGCGCGGGCTTGATGCCTTTGTCATTTGCGCTAGAGAAACGCATTATTTTATTTGCAACATACATTTCTACAGGGCACCAGACCTGGGTGAAGTCGCTGACTTATGTAATGGCTTTGATCAGTGCAGTTGGGGTGCTGCAACTGATTGTCGACGTCGTGTCGATTCATATGCTGCGTGCAGGTCATTTCACATGGAATCGTTCGGCCCGATCTGCCTATCAATTCGTTGGTGCGATAGAATTCGCTCTTGCGGTACTACTTGTCGTAGTGGCTGCTGGTTCCGTCCAAGCTTTGGCTGACAGATGCCGCACCGACATCGGTATATTTGGACATCGAGCGTCGATTATCAGTATCGAGCCAAGTTCCCTCTCTGGACTCGCTGTGCCTGATTCCATTATGGGTATTGACAACGCGGTTTCCGCAAACAATCTTGCGCTCGACGCAGTGCACGACGTCATCCTCGAGACTGAACCCTCCGTCACAGCTGGATTCGGACCCATTCCAAGCGTGGCTCGGGACTTTTCAGTGGAACGGTCTACCCTTGTTGCGGATGGACGACGATCAAGCGTCTGTGTTCATAGCATCGGTCCCGGTTGGATTGAGGCGGCAGATGCTCACCTGATAGCTGGAGAGTCTCTCAAGAGAGTCAGCTCTCCGGACGCGAGTATGGTCATTAGTTCACGAAGCGCCTTGGCGCTTTTTGGCTTAGTATCGCGGTCAATCGGGCAATCCGTCGTTTTGCACATGGGCCATATTCACAAGCACTTCACTGTGGTCGGCGTCATCAGCCCTTTCGTCGTCAATGCGAGCATGATTCCATGTGCCGTGGCGCTGACCAATATTTATGGGCGGGTGGGCGATTTCAGCGACAACGGCGGTCATTTTGTCGTACGACCTGTAGTGCCGGACGCTGTCGTCCCTATTCTCAAGAACCGCATCAATGCCGCCTTGTTGCGCGCGGCCACGAAGCTTCGAGTCAAAACCGTTGAAACCAGCGCGCATTTGTGGCGACAGTTACTTGCCCCCTATATATTTCAGAGTGTGATGTATCTCGTTATCGCTCTGACAGGCGCGCTGATTGCCATCGGTGGCGCACTCGCACAGCTCTTATATGCGGTCGCGGCAGGTCGACGAACCAGTGCCATCTACTCCGCACTCGGTCTCAAGCCGACTCGTATCTATCGCGGTCTGTTGATCGAGTTTCTGCTCCCGGTTGTCATTGCGATTCTCGTTGCCATTGTCGTGCTTGCTTCGGCGGTCGCCCGGTTCAGATATATCATCGGTAAGCAGATCGTCGTGCTTTCGGCCTCGAGCATCGCTGCAGTCGCAATTCTGCTGTTGGCCGCGATTGTGGTGTTGCACTTCCCGGCGCGCCGCGCCGCGCGCGCGGAACCGGCGCAGAGCCTGCATGAGCTGTAAGGTGCCGTGCTTGACGCCGTACGCGCCGCGCGCGAGGGTGCGCGGCAAGCACGCGTCGCGCGGGCGCTGCAGGGACTGCCCGTGCCGATGAATGACGCCCCGCGCCCGGACCTGTTCGAGACCATGGACGTGCGCCGCGCGGTGGTGGCGCGGCCGTGGTGGCGGCGCCGGCTGAGCTGGGCGCTGACCGGCGCGGCGGTGCTGGTGATGCTGGCGGTGTGGGCGTGGCGGCTGACCACGCCGGGCGTGGCGCAGGTGGCGCGCGCGGAGGTGTGGCTGGGCACGGTGACGCGCGGGCCGTTCGTGGTGCAGGTGCAGGCCGCGGGCAAGCTGGTGCCGGCGGAGTCGCGCTGGGTGGCGGCGCCGGCATCCGGCATCGTCGAGGTCAAGTACGTCGAGCCGGGGCAGACGGTGGCGCAGGG
>JAKBCY010000163.1 GCA_021807445.1 Pseudomonadota bacterium | reverse complement strand
CGTGACGCGATGCTCGAACGTCAATGTTCCCGCAACACGGTCAACCAGCGCCTTCGCTGCGTGCATGCCTTTTACGATTGGGCAACGCGTCAGGGGTTGCTTCCCACGGTCCCTTTTTCCGCACAGGACATCATCGTTGCACGAAAGATGCCGTTTCTTGGCCATGTCGGAGCCGGAGGTGGACGTTTCGAGGCCAACGAGTTGACCCTGCGGACGACGACTCCCGCCCCACAGTTCCTGCGTCTGGACAAAGCAGTTGACTTTCTGGAGGCCCTCACGCCACGGCGTGTGCGGTTGATGGGATACCTGATGCTGTTGACTGGCATGCGGCGCGAGGAGGTCGTCGCGCTCGACTACCGTGTGCTGCCCAATCCAGCCGGCCACGATCCGCGCAAGTCGCTGCCGATGTTGCTTGACGGGGAGATGACACCAACCAAGGGGTCGAAGGCTCGCACCGTGATGCTGCCTTTCGATATGGCTGTGGCTTTAACGGAATACTTTACGTTTGAATGGCCGAAGCTGCTCAAGATCTTCCAACGACGTTACGGGCGCGAGACAACCCGTCTTTTCCTGTCGAGATATGGTGAAGAGTTATCCGTCAAAAGCCTCAATCATGCGTTTGGCCAAGCCAGCAGGCGCATCGGCATCGCCTGCCATCCGCATATGCTGCGCCACACCTTCGGCACATACGAGTTGCTTCGCATGGAGCGATCCAAGGGGCAGGGCCAGGCGTTGCTGTGGGTCCGCGAGCGGATGGGGCACAGTTCGATCACCGTGACGGAGCGATATATCCATGCCGCCGATCTCATCCGGCACGATGATGTCGACGGGTATCAACAAGATTTGTGCGAGGCTCTTCGCCATGGCCATTCGACGCCCCAAGCTTGACCGAAAAGTTGCGGAGATTGCTCAGCCGAACAGCAGTGATGAACGCGCACCAGATTGGTCTTTCACGATTCACTGCCCCTACGAGGGCGATCTTGTCTTCGACTTCAACCCCTACCGGCGGTCAGCTCGAGACGATCTTGCAGGGCATATGCGCGACGCCTTTTGGAGCATGAGGTACGAACGCGTCGGCCGATCATTGCTGAGCTATGACTCCCATGGGCTGCACGTTTTTTGGCGATTCCTGGATGGCCTGGAGATCAGTAGCGAAGCAGTAACGCGTTTGGACCAGATCAACCGCGCCCTGATCGTACGGTTCCTCGCATGGCTGGACATGCAACGATCCAGCAGGGGCCCAACCTGTGGTCTGCCGTTGTCCCTTTCTGCCAAGCGCGCCTCCTTCAATCATCTGAAAGCGCTTTTATCGAATCGACAGAGATACGCGCCTTCCTGCGTGAGCCCTGAGCTTTCCTTTCCACGCAACCCCTTCCCCTACACGAATCGTCTCACGCCAAAGCGCGAAAGCTACTCTGCGGCAGAACAAAAAGCGATCATTGGCGCGCTGAATACGGATCTGCGCAGGATTCACGACGAGGGTGGGGATGCGTTGCCGGCATTGCAGGTGCTCGTCGCTCACATGATGGTGCTCGCACTGGCCGCGGGCTGGAATCTGCAAACGCTCATCGAACTGCGGCGTGACAGCCTGCGAGATCACCCGCTGAGCGATCGAAAGTTATTCGTCACAGTAAAACGCCGCGGAGCATCAAGGCATGCCGTGTCTGTAGCTGACGGGGTTTCAAGCACTGATCCGCCGGGCGGCGCAAGCCCTGTCCCCGCAACTGTCGCCAACCATTTTCGTTTCCTTTGCGATTTCACGGAGTCCCTGGTTGCTGACGCCCAAGCCAGGGATCGCGATTGCGCCTTCCTGTGGCGAGTCCCGCGATTGGAACGCGCTGGCCAAGTGGTCCGCCTCAACGCGACTCGCATCAGCAATGCGTTGTTGGCCTTCCGGAACAGGCATGATCTCCGTGATGACAGGGGCCGCCCCCTCAGACTGGGGATCGCCCGGATGCGCCCGACCATGGCGACCGAGTTGTACCGGCGTACGCGCGATATTCGCAAGGTCCAACAGGCATTGGGCCATGCAAGTGCCCTGACAACCGCCAAGCATTACGCGGACAAGCCGCTCGAAGCGGAGCGCGATCACGCCTTCGTGCTCGACAGCATGGTGAGCCGCCTGACGCGTCTGGATATTGAAGGTAAGGTCATGGTCGCGGCGGACGGGGAAATTCCCTCGTCCGATGTGCGTGAGCTGCTGTCCGGCGGCTACAACACGGGCATTGCACGCTGCCGCAATCCATTCCGGAGCGACGACAACGTCTGCCAGAAGTATTTCACCTGCTTTCGCTGCCCCAATTTCTGCGTGTTTGAAGACGATCTCTGGCGTCTTTTTAGTTTCTATGAAAGATTGATCGCCGAGCGGCCAAAGATCAACCCCGCCCACTGGATGAAGACCTATGGGCCGATCGTGCGTCGTATCGACGCGGAGATCGCGCCATTGTTCCCGGCCGACAAGGTGGAAGCGGCCCGCCATTTGGCCAAAGCCAGTCCACATCCGACCTGGAGGGGAGCCTGACCATGGGGGCAGCGCTGCCTGCATTCGTGCCGATCAAATTGGTCGATGCGTCAAAACGCCTCGACTTTCCGGTGTCACTCGCCCTTGCTCCCGACGGGTCAATGGTCGTGGTGAGCCGATTCGGGGACGCGGTTTGGGACTTCCATCCCTACATCCCCCAGGAATGCCTGTCACTGTCCCATAAAAGCATCGATTGGCATGTGCGATTGCCCGATGGCCGACGGCTGACTGACCCCGAGCATGCGGGCTTGCTGCGTTCCGCGAAGGCCTTTGTCTGGTCGCTGTTTGCTGATCCTGTTGAGGGCCGTCGGCGCCCGTCGATGTCGACGTTGATCAGTCGAACCAGAGTCTTGGTTTTTCTCCTTCGATGGATGGTCGGCAGAGATCTGGCTCGCTTTGCCGATCTTGCTGGACAAACGCAGACCTATGCGCAGGCGGCAAGGAACTTGGAAGGCGCGCCAGCGTCGGCAACGACCATCCGGCCTCGACTACAAATTCTCGAAGATCTTTATTTGCAGCGGGACAAGCTTGATGATGGGCTGGGCACTCATCCTTGGCCTGGAGAATCGCTCGCCTCGCTGGTCGGGTCGAAAGGAGGCGCGCACAAGTACCAGCCGGCGACAGAACCCATCCCGGAGCGTATCGCTGCCGAACTGGCTCAGATTGCAACCGACTATGTCCGCAATCGCGCCTCGAAGATTCTGGGAGCGCGCGACGCCAAGGAGGCTGCCCTGGAACAAAAAAGGAATGCAGGCTTTGGGAGGGATACGCTCAAGCTGACGCGGGCGGCCTTGGTCCGTGAATGGGGCTATGAGAATGCCTACAAGTTGACCACCGATCTCGGTCGACTGCGTATGGCCTGCTATATCGTGATCGCCATGTTCTCCGGCATGCGCGAATCCGAAGTCATGTCCTTGCCAGAGGACTGCGTGGCGCGGCGACTGAGTCGTGACGGCAGTTGCGAGGTTGTCTGGCTTCACGGCACGATCTACAAGACGGGGATACGTGCCAAGGCCTGGCAAGTGCCGGAGGTGGTCGCCGAAGCAGTCGGTGTACTCGGTCACCTCACCGGACACTTGCGCGAAGCACTGCGCGAGGAAGTCCTCGAACTGCGCCAGCGTCTTCAACGCGCGATCGGGCCAGAAAAGGTGAGGCTTGTGGGGCGGCTGTCCATTGCCGAGCGTCATCAAAACAAACTTTTCTTGTCGAAGTACCCGAATGGACAAAACGTCATTTCCGTGTTGTCAGCATCCTCGGTGTACAACGACTTGAAGCGCTTTTGCGTCGATCACAAGATTTGCGGTGATGATGGCGCGCCCTACCCGTTGCATAGCCACCAGTTTCGCCGCTCCTACGCACGTTTCATGGCGCAAGCTGAGCTCGGCGACCTACTGACATTGCGGGACCATTTTGGCCACTGGAGTCTGGACATGACGGTGTATTACGCCGACGGAGCCAGCGAGGGATATGTCGCGGATACGGAGCTTCTGGAAATGGTTGCGACAGAAAAGCAAACTCGCCAGAGGCAAATCCTGCGGGACTATCTGGACTCAGACGCCCCACTCGCCAACGGGAGCGCATGGCTGGGGCAGTGGCGCACGAATGTTCGCACTGCGGCCAGCAAGGAAGCCTTGATCGCCGAATATGCCGGGTCGATCACTCTCAATGGGACCGGCCACTCCTGGTGCGTCGGCAATGCCCGTGGCACAGGGTGCGGTGGTCTGTGTGTCTTTGAGGCGCCCATGTGCGTGGAGTGCCGTTTCGGCATTATCGGCCCCGAACACCGTCCAGTTTGGAAAGGCATCCGCGACCAGCAGCATGAAGCGCTCGCGCTGGACGACATGGGCGCATCGGGCCGGGCTCGGGCCCAGCGCATCCTGGGCGCCGCAGAGACGGTGCTGCGGCGTCTTGATGGCGAACAGCCATGAAGGGTGTCGAGGATCCTTCGTTGCAGGCACTGGCCGCACATAGCCGCCGGTCTTTGCACGATACCCGGCACAAGCTGGAGCTGGCGGTCCGCCGTCTTGTACACGGCAACCCACGCGTCGTCAAGAAAGGAACCAAACTGTCCGCTTCGACGGTTGCCGCCGAAGCTGGGGTCGATCGCGCCACGCTGTACCGTTTTCATGAACCCATTCTGACGGAAATCCGCAGGATCAACGACAGCGCGCCCAAGGCCATGCTCAAGGAGCATCGCTCGCAACTGGTGGGCGCACAGGCCAAATTGAAGGACTATCGCAAGCTGATCGAGGAGGCGCAAGCGGAGGTGGAGTTGCTAGCCCGCATCAACTATCGGCTCCAAGCCAGAATTGACGAGCTTGAAACGCTGCTCAAAGTGCGTGATGAACGCATGGCCGCATTGCAACGACAGATCAACGCGCCGCATGAGCCAACACGCTTGCGGTCACGGCCGGATCGGTGAGGATCCGCGTAGACGGGTACGACACCGGGAAATTACACATCGACACATCTGACTATGCGGAGCTGGACGAACTGACATTTATTTTCCATATACTGAGGTTAAGCACTCCAATCCGTTCACAGCGAGAGTGTTTGCCAACAAACCTGCATCTTGCGCGCACAAAGCGGTGCCTAGAGGCCTGTTCAATGGGGGAATCCATGCTTCTGCACGTTGCGTGGCAGTGGAACTTCTGGCATTCCGGCAGCTCACCCCGCCAGGTGCGAATGTTTGCCTTCCCGGCGTCGCCCCTGAAGGCGTAGTAGTCCATGCACGCCGTGGAGAATCAGACCCCACCGGCCAGCCTGCTGCCGCGCCAAGGCGAGGCCGCGGGGCGCGGCGTTGATGCCGACCCCGGCTTGGCCGGGCTGATCCTGATCGCCCAGTTCCACAACATCCCTGCGGACGCCGCGTCCATCCGCCATCAGGCCGGGCGGCCCGGTGAGGCCGTGTTGTCCACCACGGACCTGCTGCTGGCGGCCAAGGCGCTGGGCCTCAAGGCGCGGCTCGTGCGTTTGAGGTCGGAGCGGCTGGAGCACACCCCCTTGCCATGCCTGGCGCTGCACGACGACGGCCACCATGTCGTGCTGGCCCGGGTCGACACCGCCAAGGCCCTGGTCCACGATCCCGCCACGGGGCAGAATCAGATCCTCACACGCGAGCAGCTCCACGCCCGCTGGGGCGGCCAGGCCATGCTGTTCACCTCCCGCGCGTCGCTGGCCGGTGAGCTGGCGCGCTTCGACTTCTCCTGGTTCATCCCCGCGGTGGTCAAGTACCGCCGCCTGCTGCTCGAGGTGTTCGGCATCTCGCTCGTGCTGCAGCTCTTCGCCCTGCTCACCCCGCTGTTCTTCCAGGTCGTGGTCGACAAGGTGCTGGTCAACGGCGCGCAGTCCACCCTGATGGTCATCGGCATCGCCTTCGCCGCCAGTTCCATCTTCGAGGTGGTCCTGAACGGGCTGCGCACCTATGTCTTCTCCCACACCACCAACCGCATCGACGTCGAGCTGGGGGCCCGGCTGTTTCGCCACCTGCTGGGCCTGCCTCTGCCCTACTTCGGCGCGCGCCGCGTGGGCGACACCGTGGCGCGCGTGCGCGAGCTGGAGAGCATC
>JAKBCY010000162.1 GCA_021807445.1 Pseudomonadota bacterium | reverse complement strand
ACATCGTGGGCGAGCTTGCCGACGCTTCATGCTGCTATGTGGTGGAGGGCATTGGCCAAGCGTGGGCATGCTGGCAAGCAACAGGGCGACCCGCAGCCGTGTGCTTTGGTGCGGGCCGCATGGGTGCCGTAGTGAAGGCCATCAAGGCGCATGCCCTGCCGCTGGTGCTGGTGCCCGAGGTGGGCAAGGAAGCGCTGGCCGAGGCCATCGCCCGCAAACACGGGTGCAAGTTGGTGCGCATGCCTGCTGGCTGATGCCGAAGCGCACTCACTCAAACATGGGCTGCCACGAACCCCGGCAGCCGACAGGTATTTGTGTGCGCTCAGAGACTGTCGCAAATCGCGTCGCCGATAACAGGACCAGAAGCCACGCTTGGGTCGTGCCACACAGCGGCGTGGATTGCTTGATCGTCGCCGATTCTTACAGATGCGGCAAGTCGGGCGCATAATTCGAGTTTATCCTGAACTCAAGCATCACTTGATGAACGCCCAATCTCCAGCTTTTGATACCGCCGTCCAGCCAGCTCAGCGCTACAGTGATCTGGAACTCGACGCGCGGCTTCTAAAGGCTGTTGCCGACATGGGGTATGAAACGCTCACTCCGATTCAACAGCGAGCCATCCCTATCGTATTGTCCGGGCGCGATGTCATGGGCGCGGCACAAACCGGCACGGGAAAAACAGCAGCGTTCTCGCTGCCCATCCTCCAAAAACTCCTGCCATTAGCCTCCACCAGCGTTTCTCCGGCGCGCCACCCCGTGCGTGCGTTGGTGCTGGCCCCCACGCGTGAACTGGCCGACCAGGTTTTCACCAACATCCAAGCCTATGCAAGACACACGCCGTTACGCAGCACCTGCGTTTTCGGGGGCATGGATATGGCGCCGCAGACTGCAGCTCTGCGGCAGGGCGTGGAACTTTTGGTGGCCACCCCGGGACGATTGCTCGATCATCTGGAAGCCAAGACCGTAAACCTGTCGCAGGTGCAGTTCGTCGTCCTGGACGAAGCCGATCGCATGTTGGACATCGGTTTCCTGCCCGATTTGCAGCGCATCTTGGCCTATTTACCCAAGCAACGGACCACGTTGCTGTTCTCGGCCACTTTCTCTGTTGAAATCAAGCGCCTGGCGCAAAGCTACTTACAGGATCCGGTATTGGTGGAGGTGGCTCGACCCAATGCGACCGCCACGAATGTCGAGCAGTTGGTCTACAAGGTTACCGAAGACAGCAAACACGCGGCACTCCTGCAACTCCTGCGCGAGCATGATCTCAAGCAGACCATCGTTTTCGTCAACAGTCGTTTGGGCGCAAGCCGGCTGGCGCGCATCCTCGAGCGCGATGGCCTCAAGGCGCAGGCAATGCATGGTGACAAGTCTCAGGCGGAGCGCTTGGCCACACTGGATGCGTTCAAGCGCAATGAGGTCGAAGTGCTCGTTGCAACGGATGTGGCCGCTCGAGGACTCGACATTGCCGAGTTGCCGGGCGTGATCAATTACGACGTGCCATTCAGTGCCGAGGATTATGTTCACCGCATTGGACGCACGGGCCGTGCGGGAGCGTCCGGCCTTGCAATCACGCTGGCGGCGGAACGCGACAACCGGTCTCTCGGTGATATTGAAAAGCTCATTAAGCGTGGACTTGACGTGCGCACCTTGGTGCTGGAGCCCCGTTCCAGCAGGCGCCCGGCGCCTGCGGATCGCGGCCCCGACGTCTCCGGGGCGAGCGCAACTGGGCGTCACGCCAGCAGTCATCGCACAATCGCACGCGATCCTTGGTTTGACAAACCTTACGAGGCGGATCCGGACGCCAAGCCAGCTTGGGAGGACAGCACGAATCTGCCAGCCCCCAGCGCCTTATCGTCGAACATCCGCCAACGTCGCAAAGTTGCGGCCCTTCTGGGCGGCAAGCCTTCAACAAAGTAAATTGTCATCAGAGCCTAGGCTTGGCAGCTGGCGGTAATCGCGGTGCCATTGGTTAACGGCCGACTGTAAAAGCTCGCCAAGCGTGCACCCCTCGGGTCTGAGGCCCAAATGCGTGGCGGCGGCAAGGACGGCTTGGTACCCAGCTTGGAACGGTTGGGCACCGTCCTGTTTCGAGAGCTTACGTCCAAGGTCATCACACACGAGTCGGACGTGCAAATAAGATGGCGTGGGCAAACGCAACGCGCGCTGCAACAGGATTTGCCTGGCCGTGGACGCGGCAAGATCTTCTCCGCGCACGACATGGTTCACGCCCTGCGCCGCATCGTCGACCACCACGGCGAGCTGGTAAGCCCACAAGCCATCCGCCCTCTTGAGCACGAAATCGCCTGTCATTCTGTCAACTTGGTCGATCTGCTCCCCTAGACGCGCGTCCACCCACCGCACAAGGCAATGGGGGCCATCTGGCAGGCGCAGCCGCCACGCTCGAGCCTTGCGTGCGCCTAAACCCGCACGACAAGTTCCGGGATAAGCGCGCTCGCGAGAGGGCTCGAGTGCATAACCCTGCACATGCAGGGTTTCTTCGATGTCCGTGCGAGAGCACGCACAGGGGTATGCCTGCCCGCAGGCAAGCAGACTCTCCAAAGCAGTCTCGTAGGCAGCGGCGCGCTGCGATTGCCACCAAACTGGGCCATCAGGCAAAAGCGCGCAGCCTGCGAGTTGGCGAAGGATCTCTGCATCTGCACCCGGTCTGCACCGCCGCGCGTCGATATCCTCCATGCGGACAACCCACTGGCCGCCGTGCGCCCTTGCGTCGAGCCAGGAGGCCAGTGCTGCAGCCAACGAACCTCGGTGCAGTACACCCGTCGGGGATGGGGCAAAGCGTCCGACGTAACTCACGGCACACCGGGCATCAACGGGGAAGGTATGCACCCCTGGCAGATACGGCCGGCCGAGTGCCTCCGCCTAGGTTATTGACGGCTCGCATTTGAGCTCAATACCTCAGATAGTGATCGACCAGCATCGCTGCAAACAGCAGGGATAGATAAACGATTGAATATCGGAACATCTTGCGCGCGAGGGCGTCGCTGTATCGCTGCTTGAGCTCCCAGGCGTAAGCAATGAAGATTGCATCGAGCACGACTGCTGCAACCGCATATGCAATGCCGCTCATATGCACGGCAAATGGCATCAGGCTGACGGCTGTCAGCAGCACCGTGTAAAGCAGCGCCTGCAGCCGGGTGTACTCGGAGCCGTGTGTCACGGGCAGCATGGGCAGACCTGATTTGCGGTAATCCTCAGTGCGGTATAAGGCCAATGCCCAGAAATGCGGTGGAGTCCACAAGAAGATGATGAGAAAGAGAATCAGTGCCTGAGCCGACACCTGCCCTGTCATGGCTGCCCACCCCAGCACGGGCGGCATCGCGCCCGAGGCACCACCGATGACAATATTCTGGGGCGTGGCAGGTTTGAGCAACACCGTGTAGATCACGGCGTACCCGATGAAGGTGGCAAACGTCAACCACATTGTGAGCGGATTAACCTGCGTATACAGCACAAGCATGCCAGCCGCGCAGAGCAATCCAGAGAACGCAATGATCGAGGTGGGGGTGAGTTCTCCGGTCGCGGAAGGGCGCCAAGCTGTACGGCGCATGACCGCATCGATCTTCTGCTCCACCAGACAATTGAAGGCTGCGGCGGCGCTGGCCACCAACCAGATGCCGAGAGTGCCAAACACCAAAGGGCGCCATTTGGGTAACCCGGGCTCGGCGAGAAACATGCCAATGACAGCGCAGAACACGATGAGTTGCACAACCCGCGGCTTGGTCAGGGCATAAAACTGCTCGAGGGATCGCATCATCCCTGGGGGACGTGGGAGGCTGGTGGTCTTCATGGCTTGACCTGAACGCGTTGAATGTTGACAAAATCGACTGAGGTCTCGTGAACCACGGCTTCCGTTGACCTGCTACCGCTGGCACGATAAACGGTAATGGTCAGCAAGAGCATCATCAGCGCCGCAACACCATTATGGGCGACGGCAAGCGCGAGCGGATGCGCAAAAACCACAACACTAGCCCCAAGGCCAATCTGCACGACCACCAGAGCCGCGATCCACGCGGCAAGCTTGCGCAGGGATTTATAGCGGCGAAGCAACGCCATCGCTGCCAGAACGGTAATCAACGTGATGCCCGCAAAAATCCGGTGGCCCCATTGAATGGCGACTAGTGCCTGAAGGGATATGGCTGAGCCGTCCGGGTTCTCGCCGAGATTGCGCCAGAACGTGAACCCTTGCACCCAGTTTGCATCAGGGTGAAAGCTTCCGTTGCAGGTCGGAAACCCGGTGCATGCCAAGGCGGCATAGTTGGTGCTAACCCACCCGCCGAGGAACACCTGCACGAGCATGGTCAGCATCGCCGCCCAAGTCAGTACCTGCGCCAGCCGGGTGACGGGCACCCTGGCAAGATCGTCGCGGTTGCGCATCCAGAACCAGACCGCCAGCATTAACAGAATCACACCGCCCATCAGATGCAAGGTGACGATCACGGGCTTTAGCAAGAGCGTCACCGTCCACGCACCGAAAAGACCTTGCAGGATCACCCAGCCAAGCAGCACCAGAGGCAATCCAAGGGCGATGTGCTTGCCGTGCGTGCGCCCCCAGGCCGCTCGAACGACCATGGCGACGATCAGCGTGCCAATGATGGTGGCGATGTACCGGTGGATCATCTCCACCCAGGCTTTGAATGGGCTGACATTGCCCTGCGTCCCGCCTTGCTCGACGACGGCCTCACTGATCTGGTGGTGTGCCTGCGCGGGCGTAAAGTGTGCATAGCACCCCGGCCAATCGGGACACCCGAGACCCGAGTCAGTCAGTCTGACAAACGCGCCAAACATGACCAGATCCATGGTGAGGAATACCAGCAGCGCGACCAGCTTGGGCCAGCGCATTCGGAACCCCGCCCAAAGGATGAGCACGAGTCCTGCAATCCACATACCCGCCTGCAGCCAATGCAAGGAAAAGGACCAAACGGTGGGCACAGCGGTGGACAGATTGGTCATGGTGCTCAGGGGTGTGCTCATGGAAGGGGCTCCAAATGCTTGGCTTTCCACCCGGCCGTGTTGTAGAGCAGTTTCTTGAATACAGCGAGGGTTTTTAGCGGATCCGGGTTGGACGGGAATCGCATCATCAAATTACCAAGTGGGTCAACCAGCCAAATCGGTCCTTCGAGCGACTCGCCCGGCGCAATCGGCAGCCACTGCTTGAGTTGCTCTGGTTTGGCGCGCAGGATCACGGTCCCTTTGGCCGGCTCGAACACACCGGGATTGACGGGGCCGGAGTCGGTCACGAGCCAGATGCGCCCGACACGATAGCGATCGTCGCCCGCGGCTAGAAAGAATTGGCGGATGTCAAAAAGCAGGTTCTGGCACACCTTATCGCAGGCTGCAGGCCCTGCAACGACGATCAGCCAATATCCGCTGTACTGGCGCAGATCAACAGCCTTGCCGGTCAAAGTGGTCAGTTGCAACGCCGGGACGGGGCGCTGCGGCTGAATCAACTGACCGTAAGAGGGCCTGCCCTCAGGTTTGACCACGTAGAAAAAGAAGGAGCTCGCGACGAACGGTCCAGCCGTGACCAGCACGATCATCCAGAACACCCACATACTGCGCTTGGGCTTTGGATGTGGGCCGTCTTCGACGGAGGAAGTTTGATTCACGAATGCGACTCCGGTGCGGAAGCATCTCTCGAATGCTCCCGAATGCGCTTACCCAGGAAATAAATCGTCAGCCCCAGCCCCAACACCGTCATCGAGAACCACTGAAAAGCGTAGCCGTAATTTGTGTTGATCCCGACATTAGGCTGCGGCCAGTTCCTCACCATCCCATCGTGCTGATTGCCCATTTCCTGAATGACGTAGGGCAGCAGCTGAATGTGGTGGTACGCGCCGAACTCGGCAAGCTGGACATTTTGCCGGATGATGGCATTTGGCGGATCCTGCGCGAATGAAAACCACTGCGATGGCGCAGGCGCAATCCGCCCTTCGACGGCCGTGACACCCTGCGGTGTTGCAATCTTGGGCAGCAGGTCGATTGCATCAAAATTTCGTGGGACCCAGCCGCGCATCACCATCACATACTGTTGACTGTTCGCAATACGTAGCGGCGTCAGCACCCAGAAACCTGGTTGCTCGTTGTACTGGCGATTTTGCAGGTAGATGG
>JAKBCY010000161.1 GCA_021807445.1 Pseudomonadota bacterium | reverse complement strand
AAAATGGCGCGTTATACGTGGGGCGCCAAAAAACGTGAGGCGTTTTATCGACGCACCGCCGCCATGGTCGAAAACGGCATGCCGCTTGCCGAGTCGATTGAGACGCTTCGTGACCGTGCCAAGCGCAGATTCATGAGTTGGGACGGCGATCCTGACGTGGTCGCCATGTCCGACATCGTGACCAAGATCCAGAATGGCGCCAGTTTTGTTCAGTCAATCGACGGATGGGTGCCGCGGTCCGATTTGGCGCTGATTGGCGCTGGAGAGATGTCAGGGCAACTGCCGGAAGTTCTTCGCGTTTGCATTGAAGCCGGTAAGGTCGTCAAAAGGCTGCGAGCCAAAATTTTTGTCGAGATGTTTGACCCCGTTTTGTTTGCCGGCGTTGGCTTTTACCTGATCTACGTCATTGGGTCACAGATGGTCCCGGCCATGCGCCAGGCGCTACCGGTATCCCGATGGCCTGCTGCTGCCAAGCCCTTGCTGCCGATGGGTGAGGTCGCCACGAGTGGACTGGTCGGATGGCTGCTTTTGGCTCTGCTGTTCCTCGCCGTGCTGTCGTTTGCCACCATGGGGTCCTGGGGAAGGCGCGGTGTGCGCATCCGGACGTTTCTGGACCGCATTCCACCTTGGAGCATTTACCGCGTGATCCAAGGCGCATCTTGGGTTGTCGGCTTCTCGAATCTGCTTCAGGCCGGAGTGAGGGTGATCGATGCCCTGAAACTCCAGGCGCAGTACGCGCCAAACTGGCTCAAGATCCGCCTGGAAGACACGATCGTCCACGTCGCCAACGGACACGAGATAGGCCAGGCGCTCCGCATGACCGGCTACAACTTTCCTGACGTCTCCCTGATTGAGGATATTCAGGCATTCGCACGCTTCAAAAACTTCCCGGAGCTGGTCAGAAAACTCGGCGACGAGTGGCTGGCTGATGCTGAGGAGAAGATTCTTGGCGCGATCAAGGCGTTTGCGGCCTTCTTCAACATCTCGGTCAATCTGGTCATCGTGGCCGTGGTGATCGGTATGAACGCGCTCCAAAGCGTGATCTCGTCGCAGCATTGACCAGGCTTGGTTGTCGCCGGCGATCATGGGTCCATCCATACCGCACCTGCGCGCTGACAGGCTTGGACATCTGCTTCCCAGATTGCGCGCTAAGACGCGGGGCCTTGGGCAGCATCTGTCTGGCTCATCAGTTGCTCCGAGAAACCCCGCCGTTCAGGGCGGGGAGCAGTCAAGACTTGGCTTCTAGGGCGATCCATCCGGTATTGATCCGGATGGATCCGCTTCGACGGGGCTGCTTCTGCTCGCATGACGGCGCCGATAGCCCCCTGAAACTGCACCGCAGGTTGCGGCGCACATCCGTTGCGTGGACGACGTGGGATCGCCGCGCAGATGCGCATTTCCTGGCGAACGGCAGACACTCCCGCAACCTGCCGTCGGCGTGATCAGCATCCGTGCCGGCGCTTCAGGGGTCTTCCACCATCTGCATTCATGCGACTCGCAGTCGCCCGGACAGGAAGGCGAGGTCGCCAGCCAGGCATCGCGCCATGATCCGACGCCGTCGCGTTCCGTGCGACCGCCCATCGCGCGCAGGAGCAGGCATTCGTGATGCGCATGCCCAAAAATCGCAGCCCCAATCCTTGATCCGCCATACCGCATCGCGACGCGAAAGCGCGATGAAATGGATGGTTTTTTGAGCAAAAAAAACACCCCCTGTCGGTGACGATGACATCAGGCCACAACCAAGGCCGCGATGTCTTTTCCACACACCTACAAAGGGGTTTCCCATGCCAATCATGATGATTTTCGCGGTCGTAGTGATCGCACTGATCGTAGTCGCGGGTATCTATGCCGGGCAGCAATTGCTCGGCGGCGGCAATCAGTCCACCGCTCAAACCCAAATCGGCAATATCAGCGCAAAAATCCAGTCGCTGTATTCCAACCAGGCCACGTTCACAGGCTTGACCACCGCCGGCGCGATCACTGCAGGCGTTCTTCCCAAGAACATGGTTGCAACAGCCACCACAGCGGTCAATCCCTTCGGTGGGGCGGTCGATATTTTGGACGCCGGAGCCTCCGGTGCGACGCCAAACCCAGGCTTCATCGTGCAGTACGACGGACTCTCTTCGACAGACTGCCAGGCGCTTGCCACCAGCATCACGGCTGAAGAAACCTTTATTGGCGCCGACGTTGGCTCAGGCGGAACGCTGGTTTCTACTACACCGGTCAACACCTCGCCGAACCAGCCGGTCACCCCGACCCAGGCCGGCGCCGCTTGCACCAACGCCACGAACTCCGTGGCGTTCGGCTTCAGCAAGTCCTCGTCTTAATCCACAGTCCACCAGCCCCACGCGCCGTGGGGCGCTTTGGGCGACTCATTGCGCCTGGGTCGCCCAAAGCGAAAGGATGCTGCAATGCCCATCATGATGATTTTCGCGGTCGTAGTGATCGCACTGATTGTCACTGCCGGCTTATACGAAGGGCGCACGATCACGGCAACCGGTAGCGTGGCCGCCCTGTCGACCCAAATCGGCATGACAGCGCGCTCTATTCAAGATCTCTACAGCACGCAGACGGATGATTCGGCACTGACGCCAGCAGCCGTCTGCCAGGCCAACGCCTACCCAGGGGCGCTCGGGGCCTGTGGCGCCAACAATGCCGTCCTGACGTCATACGGGTCGATGGACGCTGTCTCGGCTTCTTCGGTTGGCTCCGCGATTGGGAACAATGGGTTTGCCATTCGCCTGGGGGCGCAGTCTTCGATGCTGACGCAAGAGTCATGTATCAACATCGTGACGCAAGTGCCAGCCTACGAGATTCGCGGCACGCCCGGACTTCTCGTGACGAACAATGCCTTGCCGTCACCGTCATCCGCGGATGCTTGGTGCAAAAACATCGCTGGCGGACAGATCGATTTTGTCTACGCCAAGGGGCAATAATGTTTCTGGCTGACATCCCTTTTGCCGACCTCGCGATCGACATCGATCCGGCTGGATCGCGTTACAAGGAGTCCGGAGACAATCCAGAACTCCGAGAATTCCCCGACGCATCTCTGAAAGAGATTGGCGCTCTGCGCGCGGAGATGCTCGATCACAAGGCTGGTCGCTTTCGCATGGACTGGATGGGGAAAATCCTTTTGAGGGTCCAGCGTCGCGAAACGCCGCTCGGCCCGGTTTTCGTGGCTCGCAGGATCGACGCGCAACTGCGGAGCTTCGACAAAATCGGGCTACCCGCCGGACTCCAAAAAAGACTTCGCGCCCCTGGTCTGCGAGGCGGTTTGGTGTTGTTTTGCGGGAGCCCTGGGTCCGGTAAAACCACGGCGGCTTGCAGCCTCATGATCGAAAGATTGCAGTCCATTGGTGGATTCGCCTGGACCGCCGAAAACCCTGCGGAGTACAGCCTGCAAGGTGCGCACGGCAAGGGGCAGTGCTACCAGCAAGAAATCGACGATGACAGGGAAGTCATGTCCGTGCTGATGGACACGCTGCGCTCATCGGCCGACATGTTTTACATCGGGGAAATTCGTGAAGAACAGGCTGCCAGGGCGGGGTGCATCGCTGCGAATTCAGGGATGCTGGTGATCGCCACGCTGCATGCCGACAACATCGCTCAGGCGATTGGAAAGCTGGCGCTTCTTGCGGAACGCGAACAAATTGCCTCATCCCTGAAATGGGTCATCTCTCTGCGATTGGAACACAAGCTTTCCGCTATTGCGGGGATGGAGCGGGTCTTGCGTTGCGAGTCCCTGCAGGTTGACGACGAGCCGACGAGATCGAAGATCCGGGACGGCAATGCGGCTGCTCTCAACATGGACATCGAGCGACAGCGCACGCTCATGTTGGTGGCGGCATGACGCGCTTGCAGTGGATGGATCTGTCGCTGTCACTGATCTGCGGCGCATTGGCCGCCTTTGCGATGCGACTTGACTGGCGACTGCTTCCGGCCTGGTCGTGGTTGGCGTCATCGGCCTTTTGCGCGCTTTCCGCATGGTTTTCCTGGGCCGATCGCTTGTGGTTGCGGCTGCGCCCGGCCTACATCAGGCTGTTCATGGTTTGGCGCTTACGTTAATCAAGCCATAAATGCCGACCTTTCCTTGGCGAAACGCAACATCGCGTTCCTACCATCATGAAGGTCGCAAAAGGCACATTTTTTAACCTGTCGGAAGATCATCATGCCAGTCGCCATCGTTCTCGCGCTCATCCTGATCGGTGCCGTTGCCGTGTTGGGCGCATCGACCATGATGCACACGCCACAACGCATCGCGCAGACACATGACGCGCAGGCATCTTGGTTGGCGGCCTACATCAGCGCGGCGAATGCTTTCGCTCAACAGAACCATGGGTTCAGCGGGTCTATCGATGACGCTTCGGTCATGCAGTTCATGGGCCCATACCAGGGTTTGCTAGGGCCCAACGGGACCTTTGCCAAGGCCGGCGTGCAATATGGGGCGGCGCTCATCAACGGCGATCTGGTTGTTTGGGCCAACCCTCCAAGCGGATCAAGCGGGACCACCTATCTCACCGGCCTCAAATCATCCCTGAAGGGCAACCTTTCGGGCATCTACATCAAAAACGGCGCGAGCCTCACAAGCCCCGTCGATGGGCAAGTGATGGCGTCACCATTCTGAGGGGCAACCGATGACTCGCCTGATATTGAGACTGCTCGCAGCCCTGGGGCTGTCTTTTTGGTTATGCTCCGCGGCGCAAGCCGGGAACTGGGGAGGGGGCGGTTGCCAGCAAACGCCGCAGCCGACCTGTGCCAATGGTTTTGCCACTCCGCCGACATTTAACTATGTCTCTTGCTCTTGGAATTATGCGTGCGTTCCCAACCCGCCAGGAGCATCGACATGCCCGTACGGGTTTTCGAGTGGTCCGACCTGGAACGGATCTGCGTGGGCCTACACCTGCGTGACGCCTCCGGCACAACCGACGTGCCAATACGGGTTCGCCAGCGGACCGACGTGGTCGGGGGCCAGTTGGCAGTACGCCTGCAATTCAGGCCCGCAGCCGCCGGCTTCCACTTGCCCCAACGGGTTTGGATCCGGCCCGACGTGGAACGGGGCAAGCTGGGTTTACACCTGCAAAACCGCCCCGCCGTCTGGATCGGTTTGCCAATACGGGTTTGCTTCCGGGCCGACTTGGAGCGGCACCGCTTGGACTTACACGTGCAGCCTGCCATCGCAGGGGCAAGCTCCGGCCTGCCAGTACGGCTACGCCACAGGCCCGACGTGGAACGCCAGCACGCAGTCGTGGGCTTATACCTGCATCACGCCACCTGCGCAGCCGACATGCCAGTACGGTTTTGCGACAGGCCCAACATGGGACGTCGCCACGCTGTCCTGGGCGTACTCCTGCATTCAACCCGCCCCATCGTGCCAATACGGCTATCTGTCCGGCCCGACCTGGAATGGGGCGACCAACTCTTGGGTCTATAGCTGCAAGCCGCAGCCCATCCCCAACGGCGCCGTCGTTTTCGACGTTCCAGCGCCATGACCAGGAACTAACATGCCGATTGCCCTTCTCTTCGGTCTGGTCGCCATGGCGATCCTGATGCCAACGCTGTTCAGCATGGCGCAGCAAAATCAACAGGCGATTCTGACATCCAGCGCGGGACAGCAAATGCAGGCCATCGCGCAGGCCGCGAACCAGTATGTCTCGGACAATTACCAGACGTTGGTCGGGTCAACCAATGCGACAACACCCACAGCGATTCCTTTGGCGACCTTGATCTCTGGCGGCTATCTTCCGCCTGGGTTCGCTTCGACCAATGCGTACGGGCAAGCCTGGCAAATCCAGTCTCTTCAACCATCCGTTGGCGAGTTGCAAGTGCTGATCGCCTCGACCGGCGGGCAGACGTTGGACGCCAAGACTGCGACGTCGATTGCCCAGAAAGCGGGCGCACAGGGAGGTGTCGCCGGTGGCGGCACCGGCGCGACCGCAGTCCCTGGATGCGCCGCAGGTGAGGCATGCGGCGCCTACGGCGGTTGGGCGGTCAACACGACTCCCTACAGCAACGTCAGCCCGGGGCACGTTGCCGCGCTGCTGGCGTTCAATTCTGGCGGCATGCTGCAGAACGATTACCTCTACCGCGTCGCCATTCCTGGGCACCCGCAACTCAACCAGATGCAGGCGAATCTGGACATGGGAGC
>JAKBCY010000013.1 GCA_021807445.1 Pseudomonadota bacterium | reverse complement strand
GACAGACCAGTCAGCCGCCTGTAACCGGCGGAAAGAAGGCCACTTCACGCCCGGGGACAATCGGCGTATCGGGCTCACCCATGGTGTGATCGCAGGCCATGCGTAGCGGCTTGTCGCCAGCCAGCGCTACCGCGTGTTGCGCGCTACGCTGGGCCAGCCAGGCACGCACCTCACCCAGTGTGCGCAATTGCTCGGGCAATTCGACGATTTCGCTGGCCTGCCCGAGGGCTTCGCGCACGCTGGCAAAGTATCGGATTGTCGTTTGCATGGATTCAGCTCAAGAGGCTGGAGAAGGGGATAAAGGATACCGTGTCGCCGGCCTGGAACGCGCGGTTCGGCGGGTTATCCACGAGTCCATCGCCCCACACGGTGGAGGTGAGCACGGCGGAATTTTGATTGGCAAACAGCTCCACGCGTGCATCATCGGTCAGCCGGGCGCGGAGAAACTCGCGACGACGGTCGCCACGCGGCCAATTCGAGGCACTCGGCAGGTGCAGCACACTGGGGGCCAGGCGGGTGGCGCCCTGAAGAGCCAGCAGGAATGGCCGCACGAACACGACAAAGGTGACGAAGCTGGACACGGGGTTGCCCGGCAATCCGATAAAGTGGGCACTTCCCGCCCCCGTCGCGCGCCGCACCGATCCAAACGCCAGCGGCTTGCCGGGTTTCATGGCAATTTGCCACAGATTGAGCTCGCCGAGCGCATGCACAGCGGGCTTGACATGGTCTTCCCCTCCGACCGAAACCCCGCCCGACGTCAGAACAAGATCATGCGCTTGTGCCGCGCTCTGGATGGCCTCGCAGGTGGCGTCGAAGCGGTCGGGTATCTGGCCCAAGTCGGTGATCTGGCAACCCAGCCCTTGCAGAAGACCCGTCAGCAGAAAGCGGTTGCTGTTATAGATGGCGCCGGGCCGCAGCGCTGTCCCGGGCATGGTGAGCTCGTCTCCTGTGGAGAGCAAGGCGACCCGCGGACGGCGCGCCACGCGAAGGCTGCTCACGCCTACGGATGCCGCTTGGCCCAGATCCTGGGGACGCAGCCGATGGCCAGCGTGCAAAACGGTACTCCCACGCTGCACGTCACAACCCGTGGGGCGCACCCACTCGCCTGGCTCTGGCACGTGCTGAATCAGCACGTGATCCCCATCTGCCACGCATTGCTCCTGCATCACCACAGCATCGGCTCCATCCGGGATGAGCGCCCCAGTGAAGATGCGAGCCGCCTCACCGGGCTTGAGCGCCTCCCCCACGTGTCCGGCGGCGATGCGTTGGGTGACCCTCAGACGCACGCCTGCGGCCGAGATATCGGCGCAGCGCACGGCATAGCCATCCATCTGCGTGTTGGCCGCAGGCGGGACGTCGATGGGGCTTTGCACCGACTCGCCCAGAATCCGCCCCAGTGCATCCATCGTGGAAACCGACTCCACCGGTCCACGCGCAGCGGCGGCCTGCACGAGCACGCGCAGGACTGCATCCACATCCATCAACTCAACGGGTTTGTTCATGGGCTAAGGCAAAGCGGGACTCGTTGGACAGCAGCCAATCGGCCACGGCATCGGAGCGATTGATGTCAAGCAAAGTGGCTGCAGTGGGTAGCGGCAATTGGTTGGGCTCGTCGGTGGCAATGGCCACAATCAGGGGATCGGTCGGGTAGCGCACCGGCTTGCCGGCCGACGGGCGCCACACTTCGATTTTAGGGATCTGTGCGTCCTTGAACCCTTCCACCAGCACCCAATCCACCGGCTGCAGCATGGGAAGAAGCTCGGGCACCGTGTGCTCGATCGGTTCGAGAGATTCGCGCTGCAAGGCGACCAGGTGCGAAGAGGCCACGAGCACCTCGTGTGCTCCCGCCTTGCGATGGCGCCACGAATCCTTGCCCGGGTGGTCGATGTCGAACTGGTGATGCGCGTGTTTGATCACGGAAACGGTCTTCCCCGCAATGCGAAGATGGCCAACGAGCTGCTCCACCAAGGTCGTCTTACCGCTTCCGGAATAGCCAGCGAAGCCGACCACATGTACCGGGGCTCGCGGCTCAGCCATGGCCCATGGTGTGTTCGGCGATGTAGCTCTTGAGCGCTTCCACGTCCGGGGGCATCACGACGAAACGTTGCGGCCGTTGCTCGAGGTCCTGCGTGGCTGGCGGACGCGGCGGTGTCTGGGCGATGGCTTCCTGGATGGTGTCGGAGAATTTGGCCGGTAGCGCAGTTTCCACCACCAACATCGGCACATCGCGCTCCAAATGGTCGCCGGCCACGGCCACGCCGTCGGCCGTGTGCGGATCGATCATCAGTCCGCTGCGCTCCCAGACCGCGCGGATCGTCTTCAGCCGCAGGGCGTGCTCGCTGCGCCCGGAAACGATCTCGGCTTGCATGCGCGCAAACGCAGGGTCTTGCGACAGGTCGAAGTAGCCCTTGTCGCTCAGCTCCTGAGTGAATAACGCGCGCGTGCGCACCGCATTGCGGCCCAGCGAGTCGAACACATAGCGCTCGAAGTTGGACGCTTTGGAAATATCCATCGACGGACTGGACGTGTGGTGGGTCTGCGCCGAGCTGCGGGGGCGGTACACGCCCGTGCGGAAGAACTCGTCGAGCACATTGTTCTCGTTGGTCGCCAGCACCAGCTTGTGAATGGGCAGCCCCATTTGCCTGGCCACGTGCGCGGCCAGGATGTTGCCAAAATTTCCTGACGGCACGGCAAAGCTCACGGGCTCGCCGATACGCTTCACCGTGCGCAGGTAGCCGGCAAAGTAGTACACGACTTGCGCGACCACTCGCGCCCAGTTGATCGAATTGATGGTGCCAATGTGATGACGGCGCTTGAATTCCAGGTCACCCGATACGGCCTTGACCATGTCCTGGCACGTATCGAACACATCCTGCACGGCAATGTTGTGAATATTGGCGTCATTCAGGCTGTACATCTGCGCCGTTTGAAATGCGCTCATCTTGCCAAAAGGCGAGAGCATGAAGACCCGGATCCGTTGGCGCCCGCGCATGGCATATTCCGCAGCACTCCCCGTGTCGCCCGAGGTTGCACCCAGGATGTTGAGCTCCTGTGCGCTTTGCGCCAATGCGTGCTCGAACAACCGACCCAGCAGTTGCATGGCCATGTCCTTGAACGCGAGGGTCGGCCCCTCGGACACGCCAAGCAAGCTGATCTGCCCGTCGATGGGCTTGATGCGCACGATATCGGCGCTGCCAAACGCCTTTGGCGTATACGTCGCATGCACAAGGTCGCGGAGGATGGCGGCATCCATGGGTTGCGTATACGGCCTCAGGATCTCGAATGCGAGATCGGCATAGGCCATGCCCTGAAGGCGCCGCAGATCGTCGCAGCTCAATCGCGGGTAGTGCTCAGGCAGATACAGGCCACCATCGGGCGCCAGGCCCTCGAGCAAGATGGCATCAAAGCTGCGTTGTGCGGACTCGCCGCGTGTGCTGAGGTAATGCATCAGCGCAATTCCTCCTTGCGCAAGCGCACGATGGGCGCCAGCACACTATCCAGGGCCTGGATGCGGGCCTGGGCACTGTTCATGCGGAATTCCTCGGTTTCGTGGGTGAGCATGATCACGTCGGTGTGCTGGTCGTTCTCCCCCGAAGGGCGCTGCAGCAGCGCATCGATGGACATTTGGTTCTCAGCCAAGATATGGGTGATCTCTGCCAGCACGCCGGCCTCATCGCGGACGTGGATCCGAAGGTAGTAGGCCGTCTTGATGCTGTCCATCGGCAAGATGGGCGTATCGGCCAAGGCGCCGGGCTGGAACGCAAGGTGGGGCACGCGGTGCTCCGGGTCTGCGGTGTGAAGACGGGTGATATCGACCAGATCGGCGATCACGCTCGACGCCGTGGGCTCCGCGCCCGCGCCCTTGCCGTAATACAGCGTGGCGCCTACAGCGTCGCCTTGCACCACGACGGCATTCATCGCCCCTTCCACGTTGGCCAGCAAGCGCGTGGCCGGAATCAGCGTAGGGTGCACGCGCAGCTCGATGCCTGCCGGCGTGCGGCGTGTGAGACCCAGCAATTTGACGCGATAGCCCAGTTGCTCGGCGTAGCGGATATCGGCACCCTGCAGCTTGGTGATGCCCTCGACATAGACCTTGTCAAACTGGACTGGCACCCCGAAAGCAATCGCGCACAGCAGCGTGATTTTGTGCGCAGCGTCGATCCCTTCGATGTCGAACGTCGGATCCGCCTCAGCGTAGCCCAGGCGCTGCGCCTCGCGCAACACGGTTTCGAAATCGAGCCCTTTGCTGCGCATTTCCGACAGGATGAAATTCGTCGTCCCGTTAATGATGCCGGCCACCCATTCGATGCGATTCGCCGCCAGTCCCTCGCGCAGGGCTTTGATGATCGGAATACCACCGGCGACCGCGGCTTCGAACGCGACCATCACGCCCCGTGCCTGGGCCGCGGCAAAGATAGTGTTGCCATGCAGCGCCAGCAAGGCTTTGTTCGCGGTGACCACATGCTTGCCTGCGCCGATCGCCGCCAGCACGAGCTCGCGCGCGGGCTCGATGCCACCCATGAGCTCCACCACGATGTCGATGTCGTCACGCGTGGCCAAAGCCATGAAGTCCTGCGTCACGGGCAAGCTGTCGCCCAGGGCTTTGTGTGCCTTCTCGGGATCGCGCGCAGCCACGGCCACCACCTCCATGCCACGTCCGGCGCGGCGGCGTAGTTCCTCCTGATTGCGCTCGAGCACCTTGACAACGCCCGAAGCGACCGTGCCAGCGCCCAGCAGGGCGATTCGTATGGGATTCATTCGTCTGAGTCAGTAGGAAAAAACCTGCGGCGCGGGCGCCCGCAGGCGGTCAAGCGGCGACCAAAACGCGCTTGCGTTGATGGTCGAGAAAGCGGGCAATGCGTCCGATGGCCTCGGTCAAATCGTCGGCGTTCGGCAGAAACACAAGACGGAAATGGTCCGGTTGCTTCCAGTTGAAGCCGGTGCCTTGCACGATGAGGACCTTCTCTTGCGCCAGCAAGTCGTACGCAAATTGTTGATCATCGCTGATGGGGTAGAACTTCGGATCCAACCGCGGGAACATGTACAGCGCCGCTTTGGGTTTGACCACGCTCAAGCCGGGAATCTGGGTCAGCAGGTCATAGGCCAAGTCGCGCTGCTTGGCCAATCGTCCGTGCGGCGCCACAAGATCCTTGATGCTTTGGTAGCCGCCAAGCGCAGTCTGGATGGCGAGTTGGCCTGGCGTGTTGGCACAAAGGCGCATCGATGCCAGCATGGACAAGCCTTCGATGTAGTCGCCTGCATGGCGCCTGTGTCCGGACACCACCATCCACCCCGAACGATAACCGCACGAGCGGTAATTCTTGGAGAGGCCGTTAAACGTGATGAACAGCACATCATCCGCCAGTGACGCGATACTCGTGTGCGTGTTGCCGTCGAACAGGGTCTTGTCATAAATTTCATCGGCGAAGAGGATCAGGTCATGCTGACGCGCCACCTCCACCAGTTCGAGCAGCAGTTCGGGGGGATAAAGAGCACCGGTCGGGTTGTTCGGGTTGATGACCACCAGCGCCTTGGTGTTGGGCGTGATCTTTTTACGGATGTCGGCGATATCGGGATACCAGTCCGATTGTTCGTCACAGATGTAGTGCACAGGCCGTCCACCCGAGAGTGAGACCGCCGCCGTGTAAAGCGGGTAGTCGGGCGCGGGAATCAGCACTTCGTCACCATCGTTGAGCAGGGCGTTCATGCTCATGTTGATGAGCTCGGAGGCGCCGTTGCCGATGAACACGTCGTCAACGCTCACGCCCGCGATGCCCTTTTCCTGCGTGTAGTGCACGATGGCCTTGCGCGGCGCAAAGAGGCCTTTGGAGTCTGTATAGCCCGCGGCTTGGGCCAAATTGCGGATCATGTCTTGGACGATCTCGTCCGGCGGATCGAACCCAAACACGGCCAGATTGCCGATATTGAGTTTGATGATCCGCTGGCCGTCTTCCTCCATCTGCCGCGCTTTATCCAGCACTGGCCCGCGGATGTCATAACAGACATCGGCCAATTTGTTCGACTTCCGAAATTCCCGCACACTTGCCTCCAGTGGCATCATGCCTGCAACACCGTACAACATCCGAACACCGAACCTGGCGAGCGGAGGGACGAACCCTATAATTTACCGCGTTTGTGCTTGGCAATCCGCACAACCGCTCTCTAGGCAGACCCCGCCATTCATGAAGCTGCAACCCGATTCCAACCAGGCCCTGTTCACCATCTCTGCGCAGGGACCCGGTTTCGTGGAAGTCAACCGAGTGCGCTATCTCCAAGGGGTCTGTCTTGCATCGGACACGGCACCCGAACCTTGGGGCGGTGACGGATTCGCAGCCCTGACCGCAGCCGATTTCGAACGCCTGCTCGCACTGCAACCCGAGATTGTCATTATCGGCACGGGCAACCTTCAGTGTTTTCCCCACCCATCACTGTTGCAGGCGCTCATCTCGCAGGGCGTGGGCTTCGAATCGATGAACACCGCTGCCGCGTGTCGAACCTACAACATTCTTGCGGGCGAAGGCCGGCGGGTGGTGGCCGCCTTGGTTGTGGACCCACGGGATACCCCGGCCAAAACGGATTTGTAACTTCAGTTGTTAAAATGCTCGATGGTGTTTGACGGGTGTCTCGGCAAGCACAGGGCGCCTCGCCCTGTGCGCGACAACTCTTGGCCTTCAAGCCAAATGTTGTCCACATTTGCGCCCCGCTATCAGGAGACTTCATGGCTTTGGTGCTTAACAAGGTTGTTCCCGATTTCGAGGCCACGGCCACGAGCGAAATCAAATTCAGCCCGAAAAATTATCTGGGCAAAAAACTTATTCTGTATTTCTACCCCAAGGACCTGACACCGGGGTGCACGACCGAAGCCATGCAGTTTCGTGATCTCTATGCGGAGTTTGAGAAAGCGGGTGCCGTCATCTTCGGCGTGTCGCGGGACAACCTCGTGTCGCACGACCGGTTCCGCACCCATCTTGAGCTACCGTTCGATCTCATTGCGGATACTGAAGAAAAGCTCTGCCACATGTTCGGCGTGGTGAAAAACAAAATCATGTACGGCAAGAAGGTCAAGGGGATCGAACGAAGCACCTTTTTGGTGGATTCCGACGGCGTCTTGCGCCACGAATGGCGCGGCGTGAAGGTCGCCGGCCATGTCGAAGAAGTGCTCGAAGCCGTTCGCAAGCTTTGAACGTGGCATGCTCCCAGCCTGGCCGCACCGCGCAGGCCGCGAGCACGCCTCAAGTCGCGCCGTCACCGCTGCCCCTGCCGCGCTTCTGTCGCGCCCGCGCGGCGGATCTTGTGAATTTGGCATTCCCGATCGCGCTGATGCTCCTGGCCTGCGCACGGCATTCCCCCCAGGCTTAACCCCATGCCCCTGCCCAAACCCCCTTCCAAGCTCGGCTCCCTGTTGAAGGCCGGCGCGGCACCTGTGGAGCCACAAGGCTCTCGCGAGCGGCCACCCGCAGCACCACGACACCCTGCCTCGGCTGTGGCCAAGCCCAGCGTGAAGCCCCAGCGCACGCGCCCGGCTCGTGCAACGCCTGTGCCCCATGCGCAACCCGCGGAAAAACCCGTGGCTGCGGCAACCGAGGCGGTGATGCCCGTGCAGGCTCAAAAGCCAGCGGCACCGCGCAAACCTGCGAAACGCGCCAGCACCCCCTCGGGACCCGCTGTGGCAAAGCTCTTTGTGCTCGACACGAATGTGCTGATGCACGATCCGATGTCGCTGTTCCGTTTCGACGAACACGACGTGTATTTGCCAATGATCACGCTCGAGGAGCTGGACGGCCACAAAAAAGGGATGTCGGAGGTTGCCCGCAATGCCCGCCAAGCCAGCCGGGAACTCGACGCGTTGGTTGCGGGCGTCGAGGGCGGGATTGAACTTGGCATCAAGCTCGATCACAGCGGGCATCGCGAAGCGCGCGGACGTTTGTTCTTCCAAACCAAGGCGCACGACGTGCGCCTTCCCGAAGCGCTGCCGCAGGGCAAGGCCGACAACCAGATTCTGGCAGTCCTTCAGGCGCTGACCTCGCTGCAACCGGATCGCCCCGTGGTGCTGGTGTCCAAGGACATCAACATGCGGGTGAAAGCCCGTGCGCTGGGTTTGCATGCGGAAGACTACGCCAACGACAAGACGCTCGACGATGCGGACCTGCTTTACACCGGTCTCTTGCCCTTGCCCGCCGATTTCTGGGAGCAGCAGGCGCAATCCGTGGAAAGCTGGCAGCAAGGCGGTCAACCGTTTTACCGCCTGCAAGGCCCGTTGGTGTCGGCCATGCTGGTCAACCAGGCCGTGTATTGGGAGTCACCCAGCGCTACCCCGCTGTACGCACGGGTGAAGGAAATTCGTGCGTCTACAGCTGTGTTGCAAGTGGTGCGCGATTTCACCCATCCGAAAAACGGGGTTTGGGGCGTGACGGCGCGCAATCGTGAGCAGAATTTCGCACTCAACCTGCTTTTGGATCCGGAAGTGGATTTCGTCACACTGACCGGCCAAGCCGGGACCGGGAAGACCCTGCTGGCGTTGGCAGCCGGCCTGCACCAGGTGCTGGAGGATCGCCGCTACAACGAAATCATCATTACGCGCGTGACGGTGCCCGTGGGCGAGGACATCGGCTATCTGCCGGGCACGGAAGAAGAAAAAATGTCGCCCTGGATGGGCGCGCTGGATGACAACCTGGAGGTTCTCAACCAGTCCGGCGGTGCTTCGCAGGGCGGCGAATGGGGGCGTGCTGCCACGCAGGAACTGATTCGCTCGAAGATCAAGATCAAGAGCCTGAATTTCATGCGGGGACGCACGTTTCTGAACAAATTCGTCATCATCGACGAAGCGCAGAATCTCACCCCGAAGCAAATGAAAACGCTGGTGACGCGCGCCGGACCCGGCACCAAGATCATCTGCATGGGCAATCTCGCGCAGATCGACACGCCCTATCTCACGGAAGGCAGCTCAGGTCTGACCTATGTGGTGGACCGCTTCAAGGGTTGGAAGCACGCGGGCCACATCAGCCTGGCGCGCGGTGAACGCAGCCGCCTGGCTGACTACGCCACGGAGATTCTCTGACGCAATTCCAGGCTCGCGCGCAGCGACAGCGGCGAACCTGGTTCAGAACTCGCGTGCCAGATTCTCGAAGCGCGTGAGCTGACGCAGGAAAGCCAGATTGACGGTGCCAATGGGCCCGTTACGCTGCTTGCCGATGATGATTTCCGCCACGCCCTGATCCTTTGAGTCCTTGTTGTAGACCTCGTCGCGGTAGATGAACAGGATCACGTCGGCGTCCTGTTCAATTGCACCCGACTCCCGAAGATCACTCATCACCGGACGACGGTCGGTACGCTTCTCCAAGTCCCGATTCAGCTGCGACAGGGCGATGACGGGACACTGCAGTTCCTTGGCAAGCGCCTTGAGCGAACGGGAGATCTCGGAGATTTCCGTGGCCCGATTTTCGCCATCGCGCGATGAGCTCATGAGCTGAAGGTAGTCCACCACGATCAGGCCCAGTTTTCCACACTGACGGGCCAGACGCCGCGAGCGTGCCCGGACCTCGAGCGGGTTGAGCGCAGGCGATTCGTCAATATGGATTTGCACGTCATCGAGCCGCTCGATGGTCTCGGGCAGGCGCGACCATTCATCCTCGGTCAGTTGGCCCGTGCGCAGATGGGACTGATCGATGCGGCCCAGCGACCCGACGATGCGCAACACGAGCTGCGAGGCCCCCATTTCCATGCTGAATACAGCGACAGGCAACTGCTCATTGACGGCCACATGCTCGGCAATGTTGATCGCAAACGACGTCTTGCCCATCGAGGGGCGCCCTGCGATGATGACCAGATCCCCGGCCTGCATGCCCGCCGTCATGCGGTCAAGATCGGCAAAACCGGTGGCCACTCCCGTGATCTCGGAGCCGCCATTCTCGGAAAGCTCTTCGACCCGCTCAAGCAAGGCGCCCAGCAGGTGCTTCATGGGCTGAAAGCCTGCCCTCCCGCGTGCACCATCCTCGGAAATGGCGAAGATGCGGGACTCGGCCTCGTCCAGGATCTGCTGGACTGCCCTGCCCTGCGGACTGAGGGCACTTTGCGCAATTTCGTCGCTGATCGTCACGAGATTGCGCAAGATGGCGCGTTCTCGCACAATTTCCGCATAACGCCGAATGTTCGCAGCGCTGGGAACACTCTGGGCCAGCCCGTTGAGATACACCAGTCCACCGCAGGCTTCCGCTTGCCCATGCAGCTGCAGCGCTTCAAGCACCGTGATGACATCGGCCGGCTTGCTGGCCTGGATCAGGTCGCTGATGGCTTGGTAGATCAGCCGATGTTCGTGACGATAGAAAAAATTGACATGCAGAATGTCCGCGATGCGATCGAATGCCTGGTTGTCCAGCAGCAAACCGCCAAGCACCGACTGCTCACCCTCCGCCGAGTGCGGTGGGGTACGCAAACCCTCGATTACAGGATCCATCAAAGCAGACATGGCAATGAGCTTAGCAGCGAGACCGCGTTGTCAAAAACCGGCAAGGAGTTGCCGAGATAAAAAAGCCGCGCATGAGCGCGGCTAGCTTCCATGCGGCTGACCGCGCTCAGATGTGTTCGCCCAGCACCGACACCGTGATCGGCACGGTCACGTCGGTCGTCAACGCCACATCCAAGGTGTGATCGCCCACAGTCTTGAGCGGACCCGTGGGCATCCGCACGGCTGACTTGGGCACGTCAAAGCCGAGTTTACCCAATGCTTGCGCGACGTCGTGGTTGGTGACCGAACCGAACAAGCGGCCATCAACACCGGCCTTTTGCACGAGTTGCACGGTCAGACCGTCCATTTTCAGCGCCAGAGCTTGCGCGGCTGCGAGCTTTTCCGCCGCCAGTTTTTCGAGTTCGGCACGCTTGAGTTCAAACTCGCGCATGGCCTGGGCCGTGGCGGTGCGGGCCTTGCGCTGTGGGATCAGGTAGTTGCGGCCGTAACCGTCCTTGACCTTGACCACATCCCCGAGATTGCCGAGGTTGGCCACTTTTTCGAGCAGGATGACTTGCATGAGATGTCCTTTGCTATTCAGCTCTTGTGCTGGTCGGAGAACGGCATGAGGGCCAGGAAGCGGGCGCGCTTGATGGCCGTGTTGAGCTGACGCTGGAAGATTGCGCGCGTTCCAGTCAGGCGGGCGGGAATGATCTTGGCATTTTCGGCCAGGAATTCACGCAGGGTGTCCAGATCCTTGTAGTCAATGTGCTTGACCCCGGCAACGGTAAAGCGGCAGAAGCGCTTGCGCTTGAACAGCGAAGACTGCTGGTTGCGCTTGGGTTTGTTCTTACGATCGGTTTTCTTGAAATAGGCCATGTTCAGGCTCCTCAATCCATTCGGTAATGTTCAGCTTGAGTGTTCGAGATCCGCTGCGGCTGGGCATCAAAAACCCGGAGATCCGTAGCGTGTGGCCAGCTTGCACGTGCTGGAGTTGGCGCGCCAATTCCGCATAGGCCACACACTGCAGGTCCAGTTCGATACGCTGTGCATGGCTGCCAATGTGCTGTGTGGAAGCGTGGTGGACACGAAGATCCAGCGCCTCGACACCGGCCGGCGTATAACGCAGGCCCCCACGCTCAACGACTGCAGCAACGATCTCGATGCGGTTGATGCTCAGGCCACCTGCTCCGGCTGCGTCTTGCGGGCCTCTTCGCGCTCCACCGATCGCATCATCACGGAGGGCTCAGTCTCGGCCTTGTCCATCTTGACGATCAGGTGGCGCAAAACGGCATCGCTGAACTTGAAGCCGTGCTCCAGTTCCTGCAGCACCTCTTGATTGGCCTCGATGTTGAGACACAGGTAGTGCGCCTTGGCCAGTTTTTGAATCTGGTAAGCCATCTGGCGACGACCCCAGTCTTCAAAGCGGTGCACCACGCCACCCTTGCTGGTGACGACGCTCTTGTACCGTTCGACCATCGCGGGAACCTGCTCGCTCTGGTCCGGGTGAATGATGAGAATGATTTCATAATGACGCATGGAGACTCCTTATGACCCTCGTGGGGCTTCTTTGCGGATAAAGCCACCCGGGGCGTCAAACCCGGTGTGGCAAAGAGAAAACGTTTGATTATAGACGACTAGGCGGTATGGTTCGCCAGAGCCTGCCAGGTCGCCACCACGGTGTCCGGGTTCAGCGATATGGATGCAATGCCCTGCTCCATCAGCCAGCGGGCCAGATCAGGATGATCCGAGGGGCCCTGGCCACAGATTCCCACGTACTTGCCCTTGGCGCGGCAGGTTGTGATCGCCTGCTTGATCAGGGCCAGGACCGCCGGGTCGCGCTCGTCGAAGGCCTCGGCAACCAATCCCGAATCCCGATCCAAGCCGAGGGTGAGCTGCGTCAAGTCGTTGGAGCCGATGGAGAAGCCATCGAAAAACTCCAGGAACTCCGAGGCCAGCACCGCATTCGACGGCACTTCGCACATCATGATGAGCCGAAGGTCGTTTTCGCCTCGCTTGAGCCCGTTGCGCCCCAGCAACTCGATCACCCCGCGCGCCTCGGCCAGGGTGCGCACGAAGGGCACCATGATCTCCACATTGGTCAGGCCCATCTCCTCGCGCACGCGCTTGAGCGCCACGCATTCCATCTCGAAGCTCTGGGCAAAGTCCCGCGAGACATAGCGCGAGGCCCCGCGAAAGCCCAGCATGGGGTTTTCCTCGTCAGGCTCGTACCGTGAGCCGCCGATGAGCTTCTTGTACTCGTTGGACTTGAAGTCCGACAGACGAACGATCACCGGTTTGGGATAGAACGCTGCGGCAATGGTGGCAATCCCCTCGGTGAGCTTGTCAATGTAAAACGCACGGGGACTGGCATGGCCACGGGCGACGCTTTCCACGGCCTTCTTCAAATTGGCGTCGACGTTCGGATACTCGAGCACCGCGCGCGGATGGATGGCAATGTTGTTGTTGATGATGAATTCCAAGCGCGCCAAACCCACGCCTGCATTCGGAATTTGGGAAAAATCGAATGCCAGTTGCGGATTCCCGACGTTCATCATGATCTTCAGCGGCAAGTCCGGCATTTCGCCCCGCTTGACCTCGGTGACCGAGGTTTCCAGCAACCCTTCGTAGACAATCCCGGTGTCGCCTTCGGCACACGACACCGTGACCAGCATGCCGTCCTTGAGCAATTCCGTGGCGTTTCCACAACCCACCACGGCTGGGATCCCGAGTTCACGCGCGATGATGGCGGCGTGGCAGGTGCGGCCGCCCCGGTTGGTGACGATGGCAGCAGCCTTCTTCATCACCGGCTCCCAGTTCGGGTCGGTCATGTCCGTGACCAGGATATCGCCGGCCTGCACCTGGTCCATCTCCGACACGGATTGCACCAGGCGCACCGGGCCCGCGCCGATTTTCTGGCCGATGGCGCGCCCGCTCACGAGCGCGGCGCTCTTTTGCATCAGCGTGTAGCGTTGCTCGACACGACCGTGGGCGCGCGATTTCACGGTCTCGGGTCTGGCCTGCAGGATGTAAATCTTGCCATCCTTTCCATCCTTGCCCCACTCGATGTCCATGGGGCGGCCGTAGTGCTGCTCGATCGTCAGCGCGAAGCGCGCCAGTTCGGTGGCCTCCGCATCACTGAGGCTGTAGCGGTTGCGCATCTCGAGCGGCGTGTCCACAGTCTGCACGAGGTGGGCCGACCCTGGTGGCGCGAACTCCATGCGCAACAGCTTGGACCCGAGGTTGCGACGGATCACGGCGGCCTTGCCGGCGCGCAGCGTGGGCTTGAACACATAGAACTCATCCGGGTTGACGGCGCCTTGAACCACCGTTTCACCCAGGCCGTATGACGAGGTGATGAACACCACATCATTAAAGCCGGACTCCGTGTCCATCGTGAACATCACGCCTGAGGCGCCCAGATCACTGCGCACCATGCGCTGGATCCCGGCCGAAAGGGCAACCTGGTGGTGATCAAACCCTTGGTGGACCCGATACGAGATGGCACGGTCGTTGAACATGGAGGCAAACACGTGGCGCACCTTGTCGAGCACGGAGTCGATGCCCGTCACGTTCAGGAACGACTCCTGTTGTCCGGCAAAGGACGCTTCCGGCAGATCCTCCGCCGTCGCCGACGATCGCACCGCGAAACTTGCATCGGACTGCGCTGCGGCGAGTTGCGCGAAATGGTCGCGAATGCCGGCTTCCAGCTCTGCCGGCAGCGGCGTGTCAAGGACCCACTGGCGGATTGCTGCGCCGGTCGTTGCCAAAGCGCGCACATCGTCGACGTTCAGCGCATTCAGCGCTTGAGCGATGCGTGCGTCGAGTCCGCCGTGCTTCAAGAACTGGCGAAACGCGAAGGCGGTCGTGGCGAAGCCACCGGGAACGCGGACCTCGCTGGCGGTGAGTTGACTGATCATCTCGCCGAGGGAGGCATTCTTGCCGCCGACCACCTCGACATCGTGCATCCTCAACTGCTCGAACGGTACCACCCAGTCTGTGGCGTGGTTCGGCGTTTGGTTTTGATTTGACATGAACAACCCTCAATAGAATGAAAGAAATCTGGGGACATCCTGTCAAGGCGGGACAAACACCGAGGCTGCATGCGTTGTTGGTATGGTTCTAATGCAAACATGGTCTTGTTTGTCCGTGCGCGTGAAGCGAAACCTCTGCAGGTGAGTCGATTGCGAAGATTCTAGGCCCTGACTCCCTTTTTGATGCGATGCGACATGCCTAACCGCTCCGTGTTTTTTGTCTCCGATGGAACCGGGATCACCGCCGAAACGTTTGGTAATTCCATCCTCGCTCAGTTTGACGCCCAGCCTCACCGGATCCGCCTGCCCTTCGTGGACACGGTCGAGAAGGCGCTCCAGGCCGTGGAACGGATCGACCAGGCCGCGCGCAACGAGGGACGCCCGCCGATTGTGTTCATCACGCTGGTGAATGCGGATGTGTCGCAGGTCATCCGCGGCTGCAACGGCTTGGTCATGGACATGTTCACGACATTCGTGGAACCCCTGGAAATCGCCTTCGGCATCAAATCCAACCATCGCATTGGTCAATTTTCTGATGCGACCAAGAGTGCGCGCTACAACAGCCGCATGGACGCCATCAACTTTGCGTTGATGCATGACGACGGCCAGTCGTCGCGAAACCTGGCACTGGCGGACGTCATCTTGGTCGGCGTGTCGCGCAGCGGCAAGACGCCCACATCGCTTTACCTTGCCATGCAGCATGGCGTGCGCGCCGCCAACTATCCGCTGATTCCCGAGGATTTTGCACGCATGTGCCTGCCGTCGGCGCTGATTGCCCATCGCCAAAAGTTATTCGGCTTGAGCATTGCACCCGAGCGCCTGAGTGAAATCCGCCGCGAACGCAAACGCGGCAGCGTCTATGCATCATTGCCAAACTGCATCGAAGAGGTGACGGAGGCAGAACGGCTGATGCGACGAGAGGGCATCCGCTGGCTGTCGTCCACACACAAATCCATCGAGGAGATCGCCACGACGATTCTCCAACTCATCCGGCCGGATCGGCTCGAATACTGATCGTGGCTGTTACGCGAAGCACAAGCCCACACCCTGACAGCGAGCACGCCATGTTCTACGAAGACAAGAAGAATGACTATTTGCTGGGTTTTGCTTCCACGCAGCAAGTCCGGTTCGAGCAAGAACAGGCGTTACCCGTGAACCCGTTGCGGCACCAGAACCCCTATGGGGTGATCATGGTGGACGCCGCGGCCGACATCTCCAGCGCCATGGCCCAGCACCCACGCATGCGTGTGCTACCGCTGACCATCCAGTTGCAGGGTCGCACAATTCTGGACAAAGGCTTGCACGACAAGCGCGGCGAGCTGCGCGAGCTCACACGCGAGCGCTTGCGCGCGGCACAGATCGTGCCGCCCAGTGTCGAGGGGCTGGAATACCGTCTGTACCCGAACATCGCCCTCAACGCCGACTGGCTGATCTATATCGGCTCGATGCGTGCGCTCAGCAACCCGGCTGACGCGCTTCAGACCTTGCTGCTGCAGCATCGCGAAGAGATCCGCGAGCTCCGGCGCAGTCGTGGCCTGCCGGCCGATCTGCAGGTGCTTTGTCTCGATGGCGGCTCGATGCTTGCAGGCCCGGCCCTGCAGGCACGCGTCCTTGTGAAAAAGCTCGACGCCGGAGAACCGGCCGCAGCGGTGGCGCATGCCGCCACTCAGCTCTCGGTCATGACCCGTCAGTGGCTCATCCCGCGTCATCCGGGTGACCTGGCTGCGGCTCTGGGCAAACTCTCCAATTCGACCCTGGAGCCCTGGGTACAGGCGGCCTCCATGGGCCTTAATCAGCTGCTCAATCCCTACCCCGCTCTGGTCAGTGATGCCAATGGCTTGTTTTGTGGCTTCCGCGCCAAGCGCTGGCGTAGCGCGGTGGCCGAGGTGTTTTCGATCGCCGAGCAAGCCATCCAAGACGGCGGGGCTGAGGGCACGCACCTGCAAATCAGCTACGACGGCAGTATTCGTGAGTTGCAATCCTGGCCTGAATTCAACCACCTGCGTGAGCGGGCCGACGCGATGCAGGTCCGTCTTCACGTCACCCATATGAGTTTGGCTGGGCGCATCTGGGCGTCCACGGGCTCCATCAGCCTCGCATTGCTGCAGCCGTCGATCCGCGAGGGCCAGGCGCCCGCTTGATTCGGGGCGCCCCCGTCGCTTGGCCCCACGCACGGCAGCGCGATGGGGCTTGTGGCGCCAGCGTGACGATCAAGCCTCTTGGGCCCGACGCTGACGCACACCCTCGAACAAGCAGATGGCCGCAGCGGATGCCACGTTGAGCGATTCCACACTGCTGGCTTGGGGAATGCTCACCGCCGCGGAGGCTTTGGCCATCAGGTGCTCCGAAATGCCCTGCCCCTCATTGCCGAATACCCACGTCACCGGCTTCTTGAGTTGCAGGTCATAAAGCCCCATGTCCGCCACGGCTGCCGTGGCATAGATTGGACGGGGCACGATTGCGGCGACCTGTTCCCAAGGCGCGTCCTCGAAGATGGGCACGTAAAAGTGCGCGCCCATCCCTGCCCGCAGCACCTTCGAGGTCCAGGCCCCAGCGGTGCCACGCAGGAGGTACACCGCGCCGCAATCCGCCGCTGCCGCCGTGCGCAGGATGCTTCCCACGTTGCCCGCGTCCTGGATGCGATCGAGGACCACGGCTGATCCGGGCCGTGGCTTCACGCCCTTGGGCTTGGCGATCAGCATACCCACTTGCGGACCATTTTCCAGAGTGGAAATCCAGCTGAAAAGGGCACGGTGCAGGATGACTGCATTGGTGCTTCCGACGCGCTCGACCAGGGCCGCGACCTCGGGTAAAAGCAGGCCGTCGTCAGTCGTGACAAGCGTGTCGGCGTGGTGCCCGCTGTCGAGCGCGGCTTGAACCAGATGCACGCCTTCGAGCCAGACTTGACCCAGGCGCTTGACTGCGCCGGGATCGCTGCCGAGGACGCGCAACGTTTTAACCAGAGGATTTTCGGCGGAGATGATGCGTTTCACAGATGCCTTTGCTCGGAAGGAATGGGGTGGTCGAGAAGTCGTCGAATGGGGGCAAAGCTGCGTCGGTGCTCCGCACAGGGGCCGTGCTCCTGCAAGGCCTGCCAGTGCTGCATTGTGCCGTAGCCAAAGTGCCGCTCAAACCCGTAAACAGGGTGGCATGCTGCCAGATTCTGCATCAGGCGATCGCGCCAGACCTTGGCCACGATCGAGGCAGCGCTGATCGCGGGCTGTGTGGCGTCGCCGCGCACGATGGCGCGGCAAGGGACGGGCAGGTCCGGAACCTGGTTGCCGTCCACGAGCACGAGCGCAGGGGTCTGACTCAGGCCTGCAACGGCCCGCTGCATGGCCAGCAAAGTGGCCTGCAGGATGTTGATGCGGTCAATTTCGGCAGCGCTGGCGTATCCAATGCTCACAGCAACGGCCTGCTCTCGGATCAGGCTGTCGAGCACGGCCCGGCGCTTGGGGGACAACGTCTTGGAATCGGCCAAACCCGCCACCGGGCGCCGTGGATCCAGGATCACCGCGGCGGCCACCACGGGCCCTGCCCACGTTCCCCGCCCCACTTCGTCACAGCCGGCCACCTGCAACAGCGATGACTGCTCATTGGCCGATGCTCGAGGACTCTGCATGTGTCAATTCGCCAGGCTGGCGCTCTCCAGGATGGCTTGAGCGGCAAGGCTCGCCGTCGGCCGCCGCAATGCAGCGTGCAGTTCTGCGAAGCGCATGCGCAAGCTCGCCTGCCTTGGCGCGTCCTCCAGCAAGGCGTCGGCCGCCTCCGCCAGCGCCTGCGGCGTGCAGGCGTGCTGCAAGAGTTCAGGAACCAGAAAGCTGCGCGCGAGAATGTTCGGAAGTCCCACCCAAGGCAGGTAGCCTTTGTTTTTCATCAGGTGCCAGGACAACGCCGGCAGCCGGTAGCCGATGACCATCGGGCGCTTGAACAGCGCACATTCCAGCGTGGCCGTGCCGCTTGCAACCAGCGCCAAATCACAGGCTGCCATGGCGCGATGGGATTGCCCGAAAAGCCACTGCACCTCAAGGCCGGGGTGGTCCGCGCACTGGCGCCGCAGCATCGGCTCGAGCCCCGGCTGCGCCACGGGAAGCAGCACGCGTGCCCCATGCCTTTGCTGAAGGAGTGCCGCAGCGCCTAGAAAGCTCGGGCCGATTTGCCGCACCTCACCTGCGCGGCTTCCTGGCAGCACGGCGATGACGGGCGATGACCCAGGGATGCCAAGGGCCTTGCGGGCAGCAGCCTGATCGACCTGCTCCGGAATCACCTCGGCCAGTGGGTGGCCAATGTACGTGGCGCGCACGCTCGTCCCCGCGTACAGGTCAGGCTCGAAGGGAAATACGCACAGCAGATGGTCAACCGCTTGCACGATGCGCTGCAGACGCTCGCGCCGCCATGCCCATATTGAAGGACTGACGAAGTGCACGGTGGGGATCCCCGCGACACGCAACGAGCGCTCCAGGCCAAGATTGAAATCGGGCGCATCAACGCCGACGAACACCGAGGGTCGTTGCCGCAGCAGGCGCAAGCGGAGTTGCCGGCGTATCCATAGCAGCTCCGGCAATCGGGGCAGGACGGCGGCAAAACCGTTGACGGCCAGCCGGTCCTCCGGCCACCAGGCCGTGAACCCCTGCTCGCGCATGCGCGCACCGCCGATGCCCACGCAGGCAAGATCGGGTCGCATCTGGCGCAGGGCGGCCAACACCGTGGAAGCGAGCAGGTCGCCCGACGCTTCGCCAGCGACCATGGCAATGCTGCCGGCGGTCATGGGTGTAGGAATCAGGGACGCACGATGCCGCGCGCGCTTGCGGCGATAAAAGCCAGCAAGAGGGATAAATCGTCTCGGCTGCCATCGTGCTGGGACTGCATGGCGGCAAGTGCGTGCGTGGCGTCGTTCAGCGTCAGCCCTTGCCGGTACAACTTGCGGTAGGCCTCCCGCAAAACGCCGATGCGCTCCTGAGAAAAGCCACGCCGGCGCAGGCCCTCGGCGTTAATCCCGTGCGGCTTGGCCGGATTGCCGGCCAGAAGCACATAGGGAGGGATATCCTGCGTCACCACGGAACTGATGCCCGTCATCACGTGCGCGCCAATGTGCACGAACTGATGCACGCCGGTGTATCCCCCGAGAATAGCCCAATCCCCGACGTGCACGTGGCCTGCCAGTTGCGCGCTGTTGGCCAACACCGTGTGATTGCCGACCTGGCAGTCGTGCGCGAGATGCACATAAGCCATGATCCAGTTCTCATTGCCCAAGCGGGTCCGCCCACCGTCCTGCACGGTCCCCAGGTTCAACGTGCAATATTCACGAATGGTGTTGCGATCCCCGATGTGCAGCTCGGTGGGCTCACCCGCATATTTCTTGTCTTGCGGGATCCCGCCTAACGATGCAAATGCGTGAATTTGATTGTCGCGCCCAATGCGCGTGCGGCCTTGGATGCTGACATGCGACCCGATGCGCGTGCCGCTTCCAATCTGCACCTCGGGCCCGATGACACAAAAGGGACCAATGCTGGCATCCGAGGCGATTTGTGCCTTCGGGTCGACGAGGGCGGTGGGGTGAATCAGGCTCAAGGCAACCCCGTCAGTCAATCACGCGCTCGGTGCACATGAGCTCAGCCTCAGCGACCATCTCGTCACCAACCCGGGCCACCGCGTTAAATTTATAGATATTGCGCATCTGGCGCACCATCTCCACATCGAGCGTGAGCTGGTCCCCAGGCTCGACGGGTCGTTTGAACCGGGCGCCGTCAATACCCACGAGGTAATAGACGGAGTTGTCGTCGGCTTCGGAGTCAAGCGTGCCAAATGCCAGAATGCCCGCCGCCTGGGCGAGGGCCTCCAGGATCAACACCCCGGGCATGATCGGCTTTTGCGGGAAATGGCCTGTGAAATAGGGCTCGTTGAACGACACGTTCTTGAAGGCCCGGATGCTCTTGCCCTTTTCGAACGCCACGACCCGATCAACCAGCAGGAAAGGATAACGGTGGGGCAGGAGCTTCTGGATCTGGTTGATATCAAAAACGGTCATGGCTTGCTTTTAGGGGAAAGTTTGGGGGCGTTGAGCATGGTTTCGAGCTGGCGTACGCGCTGACGCAGCTGAGCCAGGTGCCGGAGACTGGCGGCGTTTTCGGTCCAGTTCTCATGGCTATCGAGCGGGAAGGCACCCGTGTAGTGGCCGGGCTGGCGAATTGATCGGGAGACGAGGGACATCCCGCCGACCACCACGTGGTCGGCTATCTCCAGATGCCCGGCGACGCCGACACCGCCCCCGATGAAACAGTACGAACCGATGCTGGCACTACCCGAGATGCCCACGCATCCGGCCACCGCGGTATGCGCACCGATCTGCACGTTATGCGCCACCTGAACCAGGTTGTCGATCTTGACCCCGTCGGCAATGCGCGTGTCATCCAAGGCGCCCCGATCGATGGTGGTGTTGGCGCCGATTTCCACATCATCACCAATCATCACCCTCCCCGTTTGCGGAATCTTCACCCCTGCGCCATGCTCATCGCGCGCAAAGCCAAAGCCGTCCGCGCCGATCACCGCGCCCGGGTGCACGATGCAGCGCGCCCCCAGTAAGCAATTGTGCAGGACCACGCTGCGCGGATGTAAGCGGGTGGACGCGCCGATGACAGCATCTTCGCCGACGAAACATCCAGCCCCCACCCTGGCGCCCTCCCCAATCACCGCTCCGCGCTCGATCACGGCACACGCGTCGATCCGGGCCGATGGGGCCACCAAAGCCTGGGGATGCACAACGGCGGCCGGATGCACACCTGGCGCAGCCGGGCTCTCATGCAAGGCGGCAAACCATTGGGCAAGACGCGCGTAGTACAAGTAGGGATCTGCGGTGACGATGGCTGCCGGGAAAGCACCGGCCTGGTCATCGAGGCCGGGGGGGACGATGACGCAGTCCGCTTTGCTCTGCTTCAGCAGATGCGCATTGCCGCGCTGGCTTAAAAAGGCAACGTCGCCAGGGCCAGCCTGATGCAGTGACGCGACGCGTGCAACGGTGATGTCACCATTCCCCAGCAGTGCACCGCCCAGCTTGCCGGCAATATCGCTGACCCGCAGGCCCTCTCTCGCGCCCGAGGGGAGATCGTTCATGGCTATTTGCTGGAAGACGTATCCAACGCCTTGAGGACTTTGTCGGTGATGTCAATGCGCGGATTGACGTACACGGCATCCTGGAAAATGATGTCGTAATTCCCCTGTACTGCAACTTCCTTGACCACCCTGTTGGCCTTGTCCAGAACGATCGCGAGCGCTGCATTGCGCTTCGCATTGAGGTCCTCACCGAATTCGCGTTGCTTGCGCTGGAAGTCGCGATTCATCTCGGCCAATTGCTGTTGCGTGTTGATGCGATCCGTATCGGACATCACGGGCCCGTCTTTTTCCAGCTTCTGATTGAGCGCCTTGATCTTTGCCGCCATGTCCTGAAGGTCCTTGTCGCGCTTGGCAAACTCATTCTCGAGTTTTTGCTGAGCAGCCTTGGCAAGCGTGGAATCTTTCAGGATGCGCTCGGTATTGATGAACCCGATCTTGGCCGTCGTTACAGCTGCGGCCGGGGCCTTTGCGCCGACAGCTTGCGCGAACGCCGGCGCGGCAGGCACCACAACGGCCGCCGCGCAAAAGCCGGCAATGACGGATTGGCGAATCAGGCGTGTCATCAACTTCATGGTGTGAGGGATCAAAATGCGGTACCGACAGTGAATTGGAACGATTGCAGCTTGTCGCTGGGCTGCGAGCGTATGGGCTTGGCGATGCTGAATTTCAGCGGTCCGATGGGTGAAATCCACGAGACGGCGATACCCACCGCGGCGCGCATGTCCGACAGGTTGACCTTCTGGTTTTCGCCCCAGACATAGCCACTATCGAGGAAGGTGGACATGCGCAGGCTCTTGTCGGCGCCCGTACCAGGAAACGGAAACTGGTATTCGAAATCGGCAACAAGCAATTTGGCGCCACCGAGCGCATAGCCCTGAGCGTCCTGCGGGCCCAGCGAGCTTTGCTGAAAGCCGCGCACGGTGCCAATACCGCCAGCGTAGAGGTTCTTAAAAATCGGCAGCGGCCGGCCGTTCAGTCCATGGGCGTAGCCGACGAGTCCGTTGAACGCGAGATTGGTTTGGCGCGTTATCGGTGCAAATTGCTCGTATTGGTACGTGGCGCGGACGTAGCGCAAGGTGCTAAACGGACTGTACTCCGCGCTCAGGCGTTGATAGCGACCATCCGTGGGCACCAGCACACTGTTGCGGCTGTCTCGCTGCCAACCCAGTGTCAGCGGAACACCCGACGAGGTCTTGCCGAACTGATTCACATACGAGATATATGAGGCCGGGGCGCCTGGCGCCAGATCCAGCGTGTATTGCTCGAAACCTGCACCGAAGTACACCCGATCGAGCTCGGTGAACGGTACGCCGAACTGGACATTGAACCCTGGGGTCTTGATGGCGTAGTTGTTACCCTGGCTGGAATACGGCCGGATGGTGCGGTAATAAGCGTTGACCGTGCGGCTGATCCCATCTTGCGTGAAGTAGGGGTTGGTGCTGGAGACCGCCAAGGTCCGGTAGTAGCTTGATGTGTTGAAGTCGACACTGAGGTTATTGCCGCTTCCGAAAATGTTGTCCTGACTCACGGACGCGTTGAACGAGAGGCGAGTCGCGCTTGAAAAGCCCACACCCAAGCCCAGCATGCCGGTCGGTTTTTCGGTGACCTTCATGTCCAAATCGACCTGATCGCTGGTGCCCGGGACCTCGCGGGTGCCCAATTGAACATCCTTGAAATATCCCAGGCGGTCCACCCGGTCGCGTGACAACTTGATGCGGTCCACGTCGTACCAGGCATCCTCGAACTGCCGAAACTCGCGCCGAATCACTTCGTCGCGGGTTCTGGTGTTGCCGGAAATGTCGATCCGGCGCACGTAGATACGCCGCCCGGGATCGGCGTTGATGGTGAAGAACACCTCATGGGTTTGCCGATTGATGTCTGGCTTGGGCTGGACGCGCGCAAACGCATAGCCGTAAACCCCGAATTTGTCGACGATCGCCTTTACGCTTTCGTTGAGGACCTTCGCACTGTAGGTATCGCCCGGTTCAAGCTTGACTAACGAACGGAACTCGTCCGTCAAGCCGAGATAGTTGCCCTCGAGCTTGTAGCCCGACACCGTATATTTCGGCCCTTCGTGGATGTTGACCGTGATGAACATGCTGTCCTTGTCCGGGGACAGTGCCACCTGGGTGGACTCGATCTGAAAGTCAAGGTAGCCACGGTCCACGTAGTAGGAGCGCAGCGTTTCCAAGTCGGCGTTGAGCTTGGCACGCGAGTACTGGTCAGACTTCGTATACCAGGTGAACCACCCCGGCGTGGACAGTGAGAACAGGTTGAGCAGCCGGCCTTCGCTGTAGACCTCGTTGCCGACAATGCGAATGGACCGTATCTTGGCAATGGAGCCTTCGGTCACATTGAACAGCACGTTGACGCGATTGCGTCCGATCGGCGTGACCGTCGTGTTGACCTCGGCAGCGTAGTACCCCTTGGCGAGGTATTGTTGCTTGATCTGCTGCACCGCGCGGTCCATCAGCGCCTGATCGTAGGGCCGCGCCTCACCCAATCCGACCTGGTTGAGGGCCTCAATCAGGGTCTTTTTGGGAAATTCCTTGGTACCGGTGAAATCGACACTGGCGATCACCGGGCGCTCCTCGACCACGACGGTGACAACGTCTGCCCCAGTGCGGATGCTGACGTTTTTGAACAACCCGGTGGCGAACAAGGCGCGAATGGCTGCTGCCCCGTTTTCCGGTGTGTAGGTGTCACCGACGCGAAACGGCAGATAGCTGAAGACCGTGCCTGGTTCGGTCCTTTGCAGGCCATCGACGCGGATGTCCTTGATGACGAATGAGTCGGCGGCGTAGACCTGGGCGCAGGCCACGGCCAGCACGGCCATGGCAGTACCCTGCAATGCGTGACGGAACCTCAAATTAACCTCGAGAGCGATCGGTGGATGGGATCAATGCAAGGGCCCGATCAAGCGGGCGAAGTCGTTATACAGCGCAATGGCCATCATGAGTGCAATGACAGCAAGACCGCCTTGCTGCAGCCTTTCCTGCAAGCGCTGGGGAATACTGCGATGGGTGACGCCTTCAATCGCATAATACAAGAGATGCCCCCCGTCCAAGACAGGCACGGGCAGGAGGTTGAGGACCCCGAGGCTGACACTGATGATCGCCAGAAAGCTGAGGTAAGGCAGCCACCCCATCTCGGCGCTGCGCCCCGCATAATCGGCGATCGTCACAGGACCGCTCAGATTGTCCAGCGATGCCTGTCCAATCACGATCTTGCCCAGCGTCTTGAGAGTCAGCGCGCTCAGATCCCAGGTGCGGGCAAACCCCTCGGCTATCGCACCGCCGGGCCCCCGCTTGACCAACACGCTCGGGATCTCTCCACCCAACAACGCGCCAATGCGCCAGACATCGCCAGCGCCATGGGCCGCAGGCTGGTGCTGGGGCCGCACGACCAGCATGACATCCGCCGTACCGCGCCGGACCAGGACATGCAAGGGTCTCCCTGCGCTGCCGGCAATTGCCCGCAGCAGGGTGGCCGCCCCACCGATGGGACGGCCATCCACCGCCTTCACCAGATCACCCGCTCGCATGCCTGCCTTGGCTGCGGGATCCCCCGGCAGCACTTGCCGAATCAAGGCAGGCGGGCTTTGCAGATGCAAGCCCTGCCTGGCAAGGAAGTGAGGCTGGCTGGCCAGGTCTTGCGAGCCGGCGAAGTGCAAGGTCGCGCTCGACAGCGCCCCCGTTGGCGAGCGCAGCTGCAGTCGCACGGCGTGGCCGTCCAAGGCTGCCGTGAGCAACCGCAACTGAAAGTCGGCCCAAGATTGCACGGGTTCGCTGCGGCCGTTCGTGCTCGTTGCAAGCACGAGGTCGCCGCCATGCACTCCCGCCACCGCGGCGGCGCTGCCAGCCGGAGGCGCACCGAGAATGGCGAGCGGCTGTCGCACTCCGACCAGGGCA
>JAKBCY010000160.1 GCA_021807445.1 Pseudomonadota bacterium | reverse complement strand
CGACGTGCGCTCGGCATCCGATATGCCGGCTGGATTCCAATGCGAGCTAGGGTTCTGGTTGCGATTTGTCCAGGTTGAAGCCGACGTCGAAGATACCCTGGACTACCTGCGCATTTGGCATGCCCAGTGGCATGAAGCCACCGATCGCATCATTCGCAGTATCCAGTCCAACGATTTCGATCACGCCAGGCGATCGCTGACCGAGCGCGCAGGGCCTTGGCATTACGCAGGCTGGCAGGTCGACCGGCACATTGCCGCTGTGTGGGCCCAACGGCATGCTTGATCTTCGTTGATGCACCGATGGGATCGCGTCGCATCGTCACGTCATGCCGTTGGGCTGCATCGACCCAGCACCAAAACCACGAAGGACGCGGCGGTTCGGCAGATCCGGATTCAGAACAGACGACGCCATCGGCTCCAACGCAAACTGTGAGCAACGCATGGATTGAAGACTACGCCAGCGCGGATCAATGGCCGGAGCCAACCACATCTCCGCCAGTCATCGACGGTGAACAGGACCATGAGGACGACGATGGGGTCAAGCCATGCCGCAACCCAGTCATCAAGACTCCGCACGATCTGCCGGTTTGGATTCTGGTCGCCATCATCGCCGCAGCAATCTACTCACTTCACAACCTTTACGACAAGACGCCCCATGACTCAAGACGAAGCCTCCCTGTTCATGCAAACCATTCTTTCCGCGATGGCTCGGCGCGGCGGGTCGGACCTGTTTTTGTCAGCAGGCTTTCCCCCGGCCATGAAGGCCGACGGCAAAATGGAAAAACTATCGTCGCAGGTCCTGTCCTCTCAGCAAACACGGGCGTTGGCAATGGCCGTCATGAATGACAAGCAGCGATCCGACTACGAACGCAGCCGCGCCGTGAATTTTTCCATTGCCCCGGGCGAGATCGGACGATTCCGGTGCAACGCCTTCACGCAACAAGGAACGGTTGCGCTGGTGGCGCGACAGATCCCCTTGTCCATTCCCTCGCTGGGCGCGCTAGGCCTTCCTCAAAAGCTGGAGGACCTGGCGTTGACGAAGCGCGGCCTGATCTTGTTTGTCGGTGCCACGGGGTCGGGCAAGAGCACCAGCCTCGCGGCCATGGTGGACCACCGCAATGAACACACTCAAGGCCACATCATCACCATCGAAGATCCGATCGAGTTTGTGCACCAGCACAAGAACTGCATCGTCAACCAGCGTGAGGTCGGCCTGGATTCCGAGGGCTGGCACGACGCGCTGAAGGACACGCTGCGCCAGGCACCGGACGTCATCTTGATGGGTGAAATCCGCGACCGCGAGACGATGGAGCATGCGGTCGCCTTTGCGGAAACCGGGCACCTGGCTCTGGCGACGCTGCATGCCAACAACGCGAACCAGGCGATCGACCGCATCATCAATTTTTTCCCGGAGGATCGCCGGGCGCAGTTGCTCATGGATTTGTCCCTCAATCTCCGAGCGATCGTCTCGCAGCGTCTGATCAAGAGCGAAGATGGGAAAGGACGCGTTGCCAGCGTCGAGATCATGATCAACACGCCCCTGGTCTCCGACAAAATCCTGAAAGGGGAGGTCGGCGACATCAAGGAGGTCATGTCACGGTCACGCGAGGTCGGTATGCAGACGTTCGACCAAGCCCTGTTCGATCTGTTCGAGAACCACAAGATCAGCTACGAAGACGCTTTGCGAAACGCGGATTCGCTGAATGACCTGCGACTGAAGATCAAGCTGAATGGCAAGCGCGCCGGGGCGGACATTGGCGCATCTCACACATTGGCCATTGTGTCGTGACACGGTGCGCGGCAAGCCCAGCCGTTCAGGGACGACAGACGCCCAAGCCTCGCCGCCTGAAAGACAGGCTGTCGCATGGCAGAGCGAGAAAGGCATCCATGATTGGGCGCCAATCGAAAAAAATCATCCACAGGCCGGCGTCACAATCCTTCGCATGTCAAGACTTATTTGAGGACAACTGTGACTCGCGCCCAATGCGTTCGCCTGACGGCTGCTGCGCTTCTGCTCGCCTGGATGTCTGGTTTGGTGCCGTCGGCCATGGCGGAGAACAAGGCTCCAACCCAAGCCCATTCGACTGTCGCGCTGACTTTGAGCACCCATCTCTCAAAGCCGACTGCCACAGCTTTATCCGCCCACACCACGCCAAAGCCATCCTGGCCAGCGTTTGGAAAAGAAACGCCAGTCATCGACGTGACGGGTTTTTTGACGCTCGTCAAGTCGGGAAAAGTCATCGACGCGATCATCCAACAACAGACGGCCGACAAGACGGCGATTTTCCTTCGACTGGAAAGTGGCGCGGCATGGCAACTTCCGGTGTCGTCGCTGCGTGCCCCGTCCTTCATGGCTGTGCTCGCGCAAAACAAGGTGCGGATGGCCGTTTTGGACACCATGGCGTTCGAGCGCGCGGCATCCAGCCAAGGCCAAAGTTGGTTTGCTGTCGTTTGGGATGCATTGCCGGTTGGTCAACTGATCGGCCAGTTCATTTTTCTGATCGTTCTGGTCGTCGTCATGGTTTGGGTCCAGGTCAAGGCCGGAAAAATGATGACAGGCAAGCGCGTCAAATCGATCCGGCCCAAAGACATCAAGGTCTCGTTCGCCGACGTCGCCGGCGTTGACGAGGCGGTACGGGACATGCGCGAAGCTGTCGCATTTCTCAACAAGCCCGACGACTTCACGCGGCTTGGGGCAACCTTGCCCAAGGGCATTCTCCTGGTTGGGCCGCCAGGCGGTGGAAAAACCATGTTGGCCAAGGCTTTTGCCAAGGCCTGCGATGCACCTTTCTATTCGGTGTCGGGTTCGGAGTTCGTTGAACTCTACGTTGGCACCGGGGCGGCGCGCGTGCGCAGTCTCTTCAAAAAGGCCAGGCGGTCCAGAAAGGCAGTCATTTTCATCGACGAGATCGATGCTCTGGCCAAAGCGCGCGGCGGCGTCGGCGGACACAGTGAGGCAGAACAAACGCTCAATCAGTTGCTGGTCGAGATGGACGGCCTGGCGCCGTCCAAGAGCCAGATCATCGTCATCGGCGCAACCAATCGCGTCGATGCCATGGATGATGCCGTGCTGCGCCCAGGGCGATTCGACCGTCAGGTGCATGTGTCGGCTCCGTCGCTCAAGGGCCGCGAGGACATTCTCAGGGTGTACCTCAAAGATGAGTTGTCTCGTGGGCTTGACCTGGGGCTGGCACATCTCGCGCGCATCTGCCCTGGTTTTTCCGGTGCGCAATTGGCGAACCTCGCCAACGAGGCGCGGATTCGCGCCGCACGCGAAGGTCGTCCGGAACTCACCCAGGCCGATTTGATCGCCGCGCGAGACAAGATTTTGCTGGGCGATCCCCGGAAAGATCTGGACATGACGGACGCGGAACTTCACAACACCGCGATCCACGAGGCTGGGCATGCCGTCGTCGCGCATCTCGTCTCCAAGGATCCCGTTGAGAAGGTCACGATCGAGCCACGCTCGCGTGCGCTGGGACTCATGCTGCAGGTGCCCGAACGCGACGCGGTGTCGGTGGCCGAATCCGAGGTGCACGCCAAGCTGCTGGTGTTGATGGCCGGACGTGCCGCCGAGGATATCTTCTTCGGCGATGTCACCACGGGCGCGAGCAACGACATGGAGCGCGCCTTTGCTCTGGCGCTGCGCATGGTCTCCCAGTGGGGCTACGGGGCCGCGTTGGGCAAGAACGGCGTTCCTGACATCAGCCACCTCAGCCCAGGTTTGCGCGAAACCGTCGAGATGGAGGCGCGCGACGTGGTCAACGCGGCGTATGACCAGGCCTTGCTGTTGGTCCGCGATCACCGCGATGCCATCGAAGCGGTGACGCACATACTGCACGAACAGGAAACGATCGGCCGGGCCGAGTTTTTGCGGGCGATTGAAAAAGCACCGTCCATGCGGGCGCATCCAGATCCCAACCATCTTGCCGATTCAATGGCGGCGTGACCAACAAGGAATCAACCCATGCAACACAACACCAGACTTGTCGCCCTAGTCCTCATGGCCACGCTGGCCGCTGCACCCATGTCGGCAACAGCGGGGGCGCCAAGCGCCGCGTTCGTGGTGCAGTCGGCCACGCACGGAGCGGTGGTGATGGACTCCGCGGCGCCAGGGCCATCCAAGAATCTGCAGGCCATCATCGGGCACCTCAAGGCCAATCCGGCCCAGCGCCTGGTGCTTTGGCTGGTGGATGGCGAGTACATCGTTTCGGGCCCATTGTTCGGCGCCAATGGTGCGAACCTGTCGGAGCAGATGGCGATCGGGAAAGGATTGATTCCGAAGCCGCTCACGGGGTCGCAGGCGTTCGCCATCGCCAAGCCAGCCCATGCGTTTCTGATCGGCAAGTCCGGGCCCCTGCTGACCGCATTTGAGGATCCGAACTGCTCCGCGTGCCATGCGTTCAACACTTCTGTCAGCAAGGATGTCGCCGCTGGCAAACTGCGTGTGCGCGTGATCCCGGTCGGTTTCCTCAAGCCGGACAGTGTCGCCAGGGCCGCGACCATCCTGTCAACTCAAGATCCTGCTGCGGCCTGGCGGGCCAACGAGGCATCTTTCAAGGATGCGCCGGAAGAGGGCGGCTACCCGATCGGCAAGCCGTCGTCGGAGGCGATCGCGCAGGTGACGTTCAACACACAGTTGCTCTCCCGTGTGGACCAGGGGCAGGTCGCCACACCGACGATGCTCTATTGCAACAAGGCCGGTGAAGCGCAAATCATGCGCGGGTGGAATCCAGGCATCCTGTCACAACTCGGACCGGCCGGTTGCGCGCCTTAAAAGATCGATGCCTTCCCGAAACCGAGATCTGCAAAAGCTGGAGAAAATAGAAGCGATTTATCACGCTGCCGAAGCCATCCAAGCGTAACCTTCCAGCATCAATCGCCGCATCAGCGGCACAGATCAAGCCATTGGCACGGTTGAACCGAGGAGAGCGGTCGCGTTGATCGTCGCCGTTCCCTCGCAGGCTTTGGGTCTCGATTCCCGGAGCAACGACCCAGCAACAAGCGAAAAAACTCGTCCATTGCATGGCATGGCATGACGAGTCGATGCCCAGCAAGGTCAAGCCCGAAGACGTGCACATTCGCAACCTCGCGCCGATCTTCAAGGTCGCGCATGCTGGCATCTGCTCGGGCGTCCTCACAGAGCATCGCCAGCAGTTCGTTGGGGGTAGCGAGTCTTCGCCGCAGCGCTGGACCGCGTGGAATCAGCCGATCAATGCCAGCCTGCGCAATGCCCATCTCCGCCAAGCCACGCGGCTTCGCCGAGGTTGATGGCCTCGCTCCTTCTCAACCCCGCGTCAGCGGAATCCATGGAGCCACATCATGCAAGCCATCGTCAACACCCAAAACATCACCCTCGCCATCGAAGGTGAGATCGACAAGCAAGCGGTGAAAAACATTCTGAACGGCGCCCGCACGGACCGTGAATTCCTGGCTGATCTGCTGCTCTGGGCCGACGCATCTGGCCTCTATGCGGCCGATGCGTCCGTCATCGAAAGCCTGGACGCGCCGGTTTTGTCCGACGTGCCAGTCAACGACGAAGACGGCGCCATCGGCGTCGGCGTCTGGGCCTACCAAGGCTCGGAGGCAATGGGCGAGCGCCTTTTGAGGCAAGGATCGGTTTCACTGATCCGCATGCAGTAAAGAAACGCCACGCTTCTTGCGGGCATTCAGTCCACCCACACCGACGCGACGCGTTCCGTCGGTGTGTGGATGGGTTTCCTACGTTCCATCAAAAAAAAGGACAGGCCATGACAGGTCTCTTTGTTGCATCGGTCATCTTGCTGTTCGTCGCAGTGGTCGTCGTGCTGGATCGCGGCAAGAATGGCGATGCCTACCCAGGCACATCGGACACCGCGTTGCAAAACATGCGCGACGCGTTGTTGCTCGATCTCCACACCATCGAGCGCAGCCAGCACAACCCACGCGATGCGATTGACCTCGCGCAACGCATCTTTATGCTCAATCACGCACTTGAACGCCGCCAGCGTACAGCGCGAGTACGCAACGCCAACGCAACCCGTTGAGGGTATGCCATGAAAAACCTATCGGTGGAGTTGGGCTTCGTCTGCGGGGCTTTGTCCAATGACGAAAGCAGCGACGATGGCGATCTCGCGCAGCATTTCATCGCGGGAATCGGCGTCGACGAGCAGCGCGCACGCGAACTGGTCGCT
>JAKBCY010000159.1 GCA_021807445.1 Pseudomonadota bacterium | reverse complement strand
AGGATCTGGACCCCCCATCGGAGGACCTTTCCGCCGTGCGCAGCGCCCTTTCAACCCGAGCGCCCGTGCCTGACTTCCCCGGACCCGGATCCTGGACAGTGCCGGTTTCTCCTCCCTCACCTGGAGCGGCGCCGGCGCCATGGCAGGCCCCAGCTCTACCGCTGGATTTGTCCACTTACCTCGATCAGATCGAGCGCGGCATCCTGTTGGAAGCGCTGCGCCGAACACGTTTTAACCGCACCGCCGCTGGCCAACTGCTCGGGTTGAATCTGCGTCAGATCCGCTACCGCATGGAGCGTCTGAATATACGTGACGATGGCCCCGACGCGTTCTGACCCGCCGTCGCGCCCGCAACCAGCGACCTCGGCGCTCTTCGACCATGGCTGGTATCGCCATGCACGGCACCGGCCTTCGCCGCATTGTGATGCGCGGCCTTATGGCACGGCCCTCGACCTTCTTGTGCTGCACAACATCTCCCTGCCGGCTGGGCAGTTTGGAGGCGAATTCATCGACGCATTGTTCCTCGGAACGCTCGATCACCGCGCGCACCCCAGTTTCGCTGCATTGGAGGGTCTGCGCGTATCGGCCCATTTTCTGGTGCGGCGCAATGGCGCGCTTGTGCAATACGTGGGGTGCGAGCAGCGCGCCTGGCACGCCGGTGCCTCGTCGTTCCGAGGCCGCAGTCGGTGCAACGACTACAGCCTGGGCATTGAGCTTGAAGGCAGCGACACCACCGCGTTTGAGCCGGCGCAGTATGACACGCTCGCGGCCTTGGTTGCCGCGCTGATCGAGGCCTATCCCATCCGTTTCATCGTGGGTCACAGCGACGTCGCACCCGGACGCAAGACCGACCCTGGTCCTTGTTTTGATTGGGCCGCGTTACGCCGCGCAAGCGGCCTCGACTCCTCACGTTTTCCCGTAGTCAAAGCCTGATTTCTCCGCTTTGCGGGGCGTCGCAGTGTGGACAAACTGTGCACATGCTGTGCACTAGCTATGGGGTCTTGCTATCCTCGGGAACGCTAGATATAGTGCGAAGCGAATGCATCCTGCATAGTGGCCTACCGGCTCTTGCGAGCCGAATCGATAACGTTCTGCCCCGAGAAATCACTGGCCCTGATCCACGAGACATCTCTGTGCATCAGCCCGACAACCCAGCGCCATCTTCGCCCGCGATGCACACGCCTCACCTACCCCTCAATCCCGTTGCCGCCTGATCATGCGGCAACGTCCCCGATGCCCGATCAAGATTCAAGGAGACCTTGCATGAACCTCGATTCCACGCCCACCGCCGCAGATGCACCCGCTGCGATGCCCATGCAAACTCACGGCTCCGACGCTTCCCAACCGCAGATCTATGGCGATTACAAGATCATCCGTCGCAACGGGGCGGTTGTAGGGTTCGAGCCAGCCAAGATTCACATTGCGCTGACCAAGGCCTTCCTCGCCGTGCAGGGCGGGCAAAGTGCGATCTCCGCGAGCATGCGCGAGCAGGTGGAAGATCTGACGCAAACCGTGGTGCGAGCCCTGATGCGCAGCCGCCCGGGAGGCGGGACTTTCCATATCGAAGACATCCAGGACCATGCAGAGCTCGCGCTGATGCGCGCCGGCCAGCATGAGGTGGCGCGTGCCTATGTGCTGTACCGGGAGAGACGCGCGCAGGAGCGCGCCAAGCAGAAGCAGGATGCGGCGATACCGACGCCCAATGCCCTGCACGTCACCGACGAGGGCGTACGCAAGCCGCTGGACGCGGCAGCGCTGGAGGCTCTGGTGCGCTCGTGTTGCACCGAACTCGGGGCCGACGTCAAGCCGGAACCCATTCTGGCCGAAACCCAGCGCAATCTCTATGACGGTGTGCCGATGGATGAGGTGTACAAGGCTGCCATCCTGGCGTCCCGCACCCTCATCGAGAGCGATCCCGGCTATGCCAAGGCCACGGCCCGTCTATTGCTGCACACCATTCGCAAAGACGTACTTGGCGAGGAGGTCGTGCAGGAGCACATGGCGACCCGCTACCCCCAATACTTCCCCTCTTTCATCAAGGAAGGCGTCGAGCTCGAGCTCCTCGACGAACGCTTGGCGCAATACGATCTCGCCCGCTTGGGTGCTGCGCTCAAGCCGGAGCGCGATTTGCAGTTCGACTACCTCGGCCTGCAGACTTTGTATGACCGATATTTTCTGGCCAATCGTGCCGACACCCGTCATAACAAGGATGGGCGGCGCATAGAACTGCCGCAGGCGTTTTTCATGCGCGTAGCCATGGGCCTCGCACTCAACGAGATTGACCGCGAAGCCCGGGCCATCGAGTTCTACGAGATCCTGTCGAGCTTCGACTTCATGTCCAGCACTCCCACGCTGTTCAATGCAGGAACACGCCGCTCACAGCTCTCAAGCTGCTACCTGACCACGGTTGCCGACGACCTCGACGGGATTTACGAGGCGATCAAGGAAAACGCGCTGCTTTCAAAGTTCGCAGGCGGTTTGGGAAACGACTGGACCCAGGTGCGAGCTCTGGGCAGCCACATCAAAGGCACCAACGGCAAGAGCCAGGGTGTGGTGCCATTCCTGAAAGTGGTGAACGACACCGCAGTCGCCGTGAATCAAGGCGGCAAGCGAAAAGGTGCCGTCTGCGCCTATCTGGAGACCTGGCACCTCGACATCGAAGAGTTCCTGGAATTGCGCAAGAACACGGGCGACGACCGCCGCCGCACCCATGACATGAACACTGCGAACTGGGTTCCTGACCTGTTCATGAAGCGCGTGATGGAAGGCGGCAACTGGACCCTGTTTTCACCATCCGATGTGCCCGACCTTCACGACAAATTCGGCAAGGCATTCGAAGATGCCTATCTGCGCTACGAAGAAAGGGCCGCTCACGGCGAAATCAAGCTGCACAAAACGATTCCCGCCGCGCAGCTCTGGCGCAAGATGCTGACCATGCTGTTCGAAACCGGCCATCCCTGGATTACGTTCAAGGATGCCTGCAACGTCCGTAGCCCGCAGCAACACGCGGGGGTCGTGCACTCGAGCAATCTATGCACGGAAATTACCCTCAATACCAGCGCCACTGAAATTGCCGTGTGCAATCTCGGCTCCGTCAACCTTGTCGCACATCTCGAACAGCAGGGAGACGGCGCCTATGTGTTGGACCACAAAAAACTCAAGCGCACGGTGTCGATAGCCATGCGCATGCTGGACAACGTCATCGACATCAATTACTACGCTGTCGCCAAGGCGCGCAACTCCAACCTCAAGCATCGTCCCGTCGGCCTGGGCATCATGGGCTTTCAGGATTGCCTCCATCTTGCGCGCATCCCTTATGGGTCGCAGGCGGCTGTGGAATTCGCCGATCGTTCAATGGAAGCCGTGTGCTACCAGGCCTACTGGGCTTCCACTGAACTGGCGCAAGAGCGCGGACGCTACAGCAGCTATCCTGGCTCGCTTTGGGACCAGGGCATCCTGCCACATGACACGCTCAAGCTCCTGGCAGATCAGCGTGGCGGTTACGTGGACATCGATATGTCCACGAGCCTGAACTGGGATGCGCTGCGTGAGCGCGTGCGCACCTATGGCATGCGCAATTCCAATTGCGTCGCCATTGCGCCAACAGCCACAATCTCCAACATCATCGGGGTCGACGCCTGCATCGAGCCGACGTTCCAGAACCTTTACGTCAAGTCCAACCTGTCGGGTGAATTCACCGTCGTCAACCAGCATCTGGTTCGCGACCTCAAGGCCCGCGGCCTTTGGGACCAGGTCATGGTGGCCGATCTCAAGTATTTCGACGGCAGCGTGCAGGCCATCGATCGCATCCCCGCCGACCTGAAAGCCCTCTACGCCACCGCATTCGAAGTCGACACGCAGTGGATCATCGAGGCCGCCGCACGTCGCAGCAAGTGGATCGACCAAGCGCAGTCGCTCAATATCTACATGGCGGGCGCCTCTGGCAAGAAACTCGATGACACCTACAAACTCGCTTGGCTGCGCGGTCTCAAAACCACGTATTACCTGCGCACAATGAGTGCCACGCACGCCGAAAAATCCACGGTGAAATCCGGCAAACTCAATGCCGTACAGCAGCCTGCGGGTGGCGCGCCCATATCCGCTACCGCAACAGCTCAGCGGTCTGTTGTGCCGCCCATGGCTGCAACTGACATCAAGTTCTGTGCAATCGATGATCCCGGTTGTGAAGCCTGCCAATAACCGTAACGACTCTCGATCGCTGATCCTTTTCCCAAATGGATCGTCGATCGTTGGTTTTGCGCATCAGACTGCGATCCACGATCTCACGATTTGCGAATGATTGATGCACGGCATATTGAATGTGCTTCATAAACAATTGATAATTGACCGAAGGAACAGACATGCTGAGTTGGGAAGAAAATACCGTAAACCCAAGCGCGCCTTCTGCAGGCAAGCCGGCGAGCTTTTCGCCGTCGTCTTTTACCTCCCCCATTGATTTTCTCGACCCCGCCAATTCCGCATCAGCGGATCGCCAGACGGGCACCATGGTCGGAGTATTGGGTGAATCGTCGGCCCGCGACGTCCCCACTGCATATAGCCAACGCTCGGCATCGAACAGCCGCGTGAATGCCGAAGACAAGCGCATCATCAATTGCCGCGCTGATGTCAACCAGCTCGTGCCATTCAAATACAAATGGGCTTGGGACAAGTATTTGGCTTCCTGCGCGAACCACTGGATGCCGCAGGAAATCAATATGTCCCGTGACATTGCGCTCTGGAAGGACCCGAGCGGTCTGACCGATGATGAGCGCCGGATTGTCAAACGCAATCTTGGTTTCTTTGTCACCGCGGATTCATTGGCGGCCAACAATATCGTTCTGGGCACCTACAGACACATCACAAATCCAGAATGCCGGCAGTTCTTGCTCCGCCAAGGATTTGAAGAGGCGATTCACACTCACGCCTACCAGTACATCGTCGAGTCCTTGGGCCTTGACGAAGGGGAAATTTTCAATGCCTATCACGAGATTCCCTCGATTCGGGACAAGGACGAATTTCTCATTCCGTTCATCGACACGCTCACAAATCCCGAATTCCGTACCTCGGGGTTCGGCGGTACTGAGCGTAACGACCAAGAACTGCTGCGATCGATCATCGTCTTCGCCTGCCTCATGGAAGGATTGTTCTTTTATGTCGGATTCGCCCAGATTCTGTCCATGGGTCGTCAGAACAAGATGACGGGCGCCGCTGAACAGTATCAATACATCCTGCGTGATGAATCCATGCATTGCAACTTCGGCATTGATCTCGTCAACCAGATCAAACTCGAAAACCCACAACTGTGGACACGCGCATTCAAGGACGAAATCACCGCGCTGTTCCATAAAGCCGTTGCACTCGAGTATGCCTACGCGGAAGACACCATGCCTCGAGGCGTCCTGGGGCTCAACGCCTCAATGTTCAAAGGATATTTGCGATTTATCGCCAATCGCCGAGCGCAGCAAATCGGACTGGATTCCATCTTCCCGAGCGAGGAAAACCCATTCCCCTGGATGAGCGAGATGATCGACCTCAAGAAGGAACGCAATTTCTTCGAGACCCGCGTGATTGAATATCAGTCAGGTGGGGCGCTGTCCTGGGAATAATCCTCAATTTGCAATTTGGCGGCAAACCCGACAACATGATCTTCAATCTCCCGGGATTCGTCTCTTGAAACAGTGCGGAAGCCACGAATCAATGAGCGCGTGCCGACATCCATCGGCACGGTGGAGTCACCTCTGCTCTCCCATTCTGGCCGCGTCAAAAGACGGCTTTGCCCTTTGTTTGTACCCTGATCGTGATCATCCAGGCTCGAATATCCCCGTGGCGGGATACACGACTGGCATGGTTCAAAGTCCCGTGATGCTCGAGATTTCCATAATCCGGACCGCGGGTGTTCCAACATTCATCGAAGCGCAAAACCAAATATGGCGCTTCGTGAGTGGCTCTTGGCCAACCAGCGCTGGTTGGCCTGGGGTTTTACCCATGAGCGCGTCTGCAAATGTCCCGTATCGGAAACCGCCGGGAGGCGGGGCCATGAGGAGCTTTGGATGCCGCTGATGCGGATTGGCATTCATAACACTTGATCAAGGAGAATCACAATGGCAACTGCAACAAAGAAACCCGCGGCGAAGAAGGCCGCTCCGGCGAAAAAGGCTGCTCCGGCGAAGAAGGCCGCTCCGGCGAAGAAGGCCGCTCCGGCGAAGAAGGCCGCTCCGGCGAAGAAGGC
>JAKBCY010000158.1 GCA_021807445.1 Pseudomonadota bacterium | reverse complement strand
CCCAGACCTTCGGGTCCTCGAGCGCGGCGCTGACCTCCCTCAGACGTGCAGCCTTGGCATCGTAGTCAAAGATACCCCCGAAGCAGCCGCGTGCGCTCAGACAAGTCGCGCAGAAGGGAGGAAAGGGCGTTGAGTTGTTCGGCTTCCATGGCTGATCGTGGTTCGGTGAAGACAGGCGAAACCACGGATTGTCGCACCCGCGAGCATTCCCTATTTAAAAAACGCGCGAACCTTGTCGGCCCATGTCTTGCCGGCGGGCGAGTGGCGGTCGCCCCCGCGCTTGAACGATTCGTCAAGTTGCTCCAGCAGGCGCCGCTGCTCGTCGCTCAGGCGCACAGGCGTTTCCACCTCGATATGGCAGTACAGATCCCCAGGGTGACCCGAGTGGAGGCCCTTGATGCCCTTGCCCCGCAGGCGCAGGGTCTTGCCCGACTGCGTGCCTTCGGGCAGATCGATCTCGGCAACGCCCGCCAGGGTCGGCACCTCGATGCGCGAACCAAGCGCAGCCGCTGTCATGCTCACCGGGATCTTGCAGTGCAGATCATCGCCGTCGCGCTCAAACAGGGCATGCGGCTTGATCTGGATCTCGACGTACAGATCGCCTGAAGGCCCGCCGTTCACCCCAGGCTCGCCATTGCCGCTGGAACGGATGCGCATGCCGGTATCGATCCCCGCCGGAATATTCACTTCCAGTGTTTTCTGGCGCTGAATGCGTCCTTGGCCGTGGCATGTCGGGCAGGGCTCCGGGATAATCTTGCCGGTGCCCCCGCAGGTCGAACACGTATGCTGCATCGCGAACGGGCCCATGCGCTGGGTGGTGGCGCCGCTGCCGTGACACGTGGGGCAGGTCTTGGGTTTGGTGCCGGGCTTGGCGCCGCTGCCTGCGCACGCATCGCATGCATTCCAGGACGGTATGCGCAGGGACTTGGCGCAACCGAGGGACGCCTCCTCCAGCGTCAAGGTCAGCGAGTAGCTCAGGTCCGAGCCACGGTAGACCTGCTGAGCGCCGCCACGTTGCCTTGCGTTACCGCCGAAAATTTCCTCGAATATGTTGCCGAAATCGGCGAAGCCACCAGCGGCGCCGCCGCCCATGCCAGCCGCGGGATCAACCCCTGCATGGCCATAGCGATCGTAGGCCGCGCGTTTTTGCGGGTCGCACAGGGTTTCATAGGCCAGCTTGGCTTCCTTGAACTTTTCCTCCGCCGCCTTATCGCCCTGGGTCCGATCCGGGTGGTACTTCATGGCCAGCTTGCGGTAGGCCTTCTTCAGGGTGTCTTCGTCAGCGTCGCGGGAGACGCCCAGAGTTTCGTAAAAGTCGCGCTTGGCCATGCTTGAAGCTATCCAGTTCGAAAACGCAAAAAGGGAGGGTGATTAAACCCTCCCCACAATCGCAATGCCGGCTGATCAGGCCTTGCCGTCCTTGACTTCCTTGAACTCGGCGTCGACGACCGTGTCGTCCGCAGCACCACCTGCCGACGCTGCGCCCGCGGCACCGGCCGTGGCAGAAGCAGCCTGCTCCTGTGCATACATTTTCTCGCCGAGCTTTTGGCTCACGCGCATCAGGGCCTCGGTCTTGGCTTCCACCTCAGCCTTGTCTTCGCCCTTGATCGCGTCGTCCACGTCCTTCAGCGCGGCCTCGATCGCTGCCTTTTCGCTGGCGTCGATCTTGTCGCCATGCTCGGCCAGGGATTTGCGCACGCCATGGGCCGCGGCATCGGCCTGGTTGCGGGCATCCACAAGCTCACGCTTCTTGTGGTCCTCGGCAGCGTTGGCCTCGGCGTCGCGCACCATGCGCTGGACTTCATCTTCCGACAGGCCGGAGTTGGCTTTGATCGTGATCTTGTTTTCCTTGCCCGTACCCTTGTCTTTGGCGCTGACGTGCAGGATACCGTTCGCATCGACGTCAAAGGTGACTTCGATCTGGGGCAACCCACGCGGTGCGGGCGGAATGCCTTCGAGGTTGAACTCGCCAAGCAGCTTGTTGCCCGACGCCAGTTCGCGCTCGCCCTGGTACACCTTGATGGTCACGGCGGGTTGATTGTCGTCGGCCGTGGAGTACACCTGGGTGTGCTTGGTCGGGATGGTCGTGTTGCGCTTGATCATGGGCGTCATGACGCCACCCAGGGTTTCAATACCCAGGGAAAGCGGGGAGACGTCGAGAAGCAGCACGTCCTTGCGGTCGCCGGCCAGCACCGAGCCCTGAATCGCAGCACCCACAGCCACGGCCTCATCCGGATTCACATCCTTCCGGGGTTCCTTGCCGAAGAAGTCCTTGACCTTATCCTGCACCTTGGGCATGCGAGTCATGCCCCCCACGAGGATGACATCGGAGATGTCGTCGATCTTCACCCCGGCATCCTTGATGGCCTTGCGGCAGGGCTCGATGGTGCGTTCAATCAATTCCTCCACCAAGGCTTCAAGCTTGGCGCGCGTGAGCTTCAGGCTCAAATGCTTGGGGCCACTGGCGTCGGCCGTGATGTAAGGCAGGTTGATTTCGGTCTGTTGGCTACTGGACAGCTCGATCTTGGCCTTCTCGGCAGCATCCTTGAGACGCTGAAGCGCGAGCACGTCTTTGGACAGGTCCACGCCGGATTCCTTCTTGAATTCGGCCACGATGTAGTCCATGATGCGCTGGTCAAAGTCTTCGCCACCGAGGAACGTGTCGCCATTGGTGGACAGCACTTCGAACTGCTTCTCGCCGTCGACGTCAGCGATCTCGATAATCGAGATATCGAAGGTGCCGCCGCCGAGGTCATACACCGCGATCTTGCGATCACCCCGGCTGGCCTTATCCAGGCCGAACGCCAACGCAGCAGCCGTGGGCTCGTTGATGATGCGCTTGACATCCAGGCCCGCAATACGCCCGGCATCTTTTGTCGCCTGGCGCTGGCTGTCGTTGAAATACGCGGGGACCGTGATCACGGCTTCGGTGACCGGTTCGCCGAGGTAGTCCTCGGCCGTTTTCTTCATTTTCCGCAGCACTTCAGCGGAAATCTGCGGGGGGGCAAGCTTCTTGCCACGCACATCCACCCACGCATCGCCGTTGTCGGCCTTGACAATGCTGTATGGCATCAAGCCGATGTCCTTCTGCACTTCGGCTTCTTCGAACTTGCGCCCGATGAGGCGCTTGACTGCGTACAGCGTGTTCTTCGGATTGGTGACGGCCTGGCGCTTGGCCGGAGCGCCCACGAGGATTTCGCCGTCTTCCATGTAGGCGACGATGGACGGCGTGGTGCGTGCACCCTCGCTATTTTCGATGACCTTTGGCGTGCCACCTTCCATCACCGCGACGCAGGAGTTGGTGGTGCCGAGGTCGATGCCGATGATTTTTGCCATGTTGAACTCCGTTCGTTCGTGAATTGCTGATGTTGTCTGAGCTTTGCCGGGTCGCCGCGTTGGCGCGGTCATCACCCGAATTGCTCTATAGATGCAGGTATTTATGCGGGATTCAAGCGCCTGGCTTGTTGTCTGTGGCGGCGGTGTCCGCCGCTGCGACCGTCACCAGTGCCGGGCGCAGCGTGCGCTCGGCAATCACATAGCCCTTTTGCAGCACGCTGACGACGGTGTTCGCGGGCTGCGGCGCCGGCACGGATGCAATGGCTTGATGACGCGTCGGATCGAAACGCTCGCCTGCAGTAGGCGCGATTTCCTGGATCCGGCTGCGTTCAAATGCGCCCCTGAGCTGGCTGAGGGTCAGGTCGACGCCCTTCTTGATCGCCTCGATACTGCCGCTTTCGTCCGCCATGGCCGCTTCAAGGCTGTCTTTGACCGGGAGCAGTTCCTGCGCCATGCTTTCCACGGCAAACTTGCGCGCCTTGGCGGTTTCTTCCTCGGCTCGCCGCCGGGTGTTTTCAGCCTCGGCCTTGGCGCGAAGGAATTGGTCCTTCAAGGTATCGAGCTCGTCCTGGGCGATCTTGAGCGCTTGTTCGAGTGCATCTGGGGCCGCGCTCTGCTCATCGGACAGGGGCTCGACTTGACTTGGCTCGGGAATGGATTGTTGCTCGGATTGACTCATGGGACTGTGAATTGTCGGAGGGGGTTTCAATACCAAAACAGCACTAATGCATGCATCTTGGGTCGCCTGCGCCGAATTCAAGGCAGGACGGGAGGGTTTTTTGGAAGAGGCGCGTGCGATCCGCGCGGCCGTTGGCCGTAGAACACGACGCTGTCCTTGAAGTCCATGGCTTGGAGCCCCCTGGCGAGGCCGGTTTCAAGAAAAGCGTTCAGACGTCCGCGCGAAACCCAGACCGCCACGGCGCGGCCCTCGGCGCGTGCGTGAACCAGTGCTGCAGGGCTCACGCACGGTGAGTCCTGCAGCGTGTGGTGGCATCCGAACCACAGGTCTGAGCTTTTGCTGTCGATGACACGCAGCGGACGAAAGCCGTAGAGGAGCAGGGAGGCATCATGGTCCTCGAAGGTCTGCCAGGAGAACAGCTCGGCGCCCCCGGGCATGGCAGCGTGGATGGCGGCCGCGACATCCTTCTGGGAGGTGTCCGAAGTCTTTGCGATGGCAAGATCGGTGGCGAAATTCACCATCACGATTGCAGCGAGCCCGAACACCAGGAGGCCAAGCTCAAGGCGCCGGGCCACCAGGATCCCGGCGCCCAGAAGGGCCAGCACTGCCGTGCCAATGATGAGGTGCGGTATTGCAGCGAACTGCGCCGGTGGCAAACCCACGCGCAAGAGATGGGCGTGCAGTTGTGGCGTCCACGATCCGAGCCAAAGCGCGAATGCGCTCAAGCCGAAGAGGGCGGCCCCTGCTCCCAGCCATGGCAGCAGGCCCGGGAGGGTGCCTTCATCCCAGGCGCTCTGCAGCTTCACCGCAAGCCACCAGGCCACAAGGGGGATGACCGGCAACAGGTAATACGCCCCCTTGTTGCCGGCGATGGAAAAGAACAGGGTCAGCACCACCGCCGCATTGCGCGCCCACTGTGCCGAGGCGGTGAGTGCACCACCTTTGCGCAGGGCCGGGCCTCGCCACGCAAGGATGGCCAATACGGGCGTCCATTGTAAAAAGCCGATCAGCAGATTGGGGCCGTAATACCACCAGGGGCCCGTGTGGAAATCGTCCGGAATGCGCTTGCCCAAGAAGCGCATGATGGTTTCGTTGACGAAATAGAACCAGGCGAATCCCGGTTGGGCGTGGAGCGCCGCCAGATGCCAGGGCCCGGTCACCAGCACGAACAAGGCGATCGCCCATGGATCGAGGTAAAAGCGCAGCAGATCCACACGCCGCCAGGCGCCGGGAGCGAAAACCAGCTGCAGCAGGGCAATGAGACCCAGGAGGAGGAGGGCTTCCGGTCCCTTGGTGAGCGTGGCAAGCGCTAAGGGAATGGCGGCTGCCCGCAGCCAGGCGCGCCTGCGCTCATGCACGGCGAGCACGACCAGGGCGAAAGCACTCAGCCAGAACAGCACCATCAGGGGATCAAACAGAATCGTGCGCGCGATCAGCACGTACCCCAGCGCAGTGCCGGTCACCAGTGCGGCGAAACGACCTGCGATCGGTGCTCGGAGATAGCGGCCATAAGCGATGCAGCCGGCACTGGTGAGCCACGCCGCCAGCGCATCGGGGAGGCGGGCTTGCCACGCACCCACGCCGAACAGCTTGAACACGGCCGCCATGAGCCAGTACAGCAAGGGGGGCTTTTCGATGTAGGGCACCCCGTCCAGGTGCGGGATGATCCATGACCCACCACGCGCCATGGCCCACGCAATGTCGGCATACAGGGCTTCGTTGTTGTCTCGGATGGGCGGGCCGCCCAGCCCCCAGAACAGGCAGATCCCTGCAATCAGGAGCACCAGGGCGTCGAGCAGCCAGTCGGGAGCGTTGCGCAGGAATGAATTAGACACGGGATTGCAGGGCAGGCCGCCGCAATGGCCAGCATCAGCAGGCGAATTTGCGCGCAACACATCGGGAACCAAGGCGCGCATTGTAGGTGGACCGACCGGTGCGACTGATCATCGCACGATCGAGCACCTCCTGCGTCTGGGGTCTCCTGGGCATCGGTGGGGCGGGCGCTGCGCCGAGCAATCCTGCCAGTCAGATGTTCGCAGCACCCATGCCGCGCGCACGCTCGCGGGAGGCAGCAAGCTGCCCGGCGTCGGGCGCCTCAAGCGTGGGCCAGCCTTGCAGGTGGGACTCGATCAAGTTGGTGAATGCGTCGGCCCAATGGGCATTCGCATTCAGACAGGGGATGTAGTGGTATGCGCTGCCGCCGCTCGACAAGAAGGCTTGCTTGCC
>JAKBCY010000157.1 GCA_021807445.1 Pseudomonadota bacterium | reverse complement strand
CGGGGAGCGCGCCAAGGCGGCCGGGAGAGGCATCAACGCGCGGCGCCTCCTACAATGCCCCCTGATTTCGAAGAGAGGCTGCCAGCCATGACCACCGTCCGTGTCGAACTCGACCAGCGTGCCTACGACATTCACATCGGTACCGGCCTGCTCGGACGGCCAGACACGTTCGCGGGGGTGGCAAATCAGCGGGCCCGCGCCCTTATTGTGACCAACACCACGGTGGCCCCGCTGTACGCGTCCCGCGTCCAGCAGGCGCTCGCGCCGCATTTCTCGCAGGTGCTCGTGTGCGTGCTGCCCGATGGCGAGCAATACAAGGATTGGGCTACGCTCAATCGCGTTTTCGACACCTTGCTGCAGCATCAATGCGATCGCAGGACGGTGCTGTGCGCGGTCGGGGGCGGTGTGATTGGCGACATGACGGGGTTCGCTGCCGCGTGCTACATGCGCGGCGTGCCTTTCGTGCAGATCCCCACCACGCTGCTCGCTCAGGTGGATTCTTCGGTCGGCGGCAAGACCGCGATCAATCATCCTCTGGGCAAGAACATGATTGGCGCGTTCTACCAGCCGCGCCTGGTTGTGGCCGACACTGAGACGCTGCATACGCTTCCAGCGCGCGAGGTCGCAGCGGGCCTTGCCGAGATCATCAAACATGGCGCCATTGCCGATGTGGCGTTTTTCGAGTGGCTTGAGCGCGATATGGACGCCTTGCGCGCGCTCGACCCTGACGCTGTGGCGCATGCCGTGCAACGCTCATGCCAGATCAAGGCCGCCGTGGTGGCCAAGGATGAGACCGAAGGGGGCCTGCGCGCCATTCTCAACTTTGGCCACACCTTTGGACATGCCATTGAAGCCGGGATGGGCTACGGACAATGGTTGCACGGCGAGGCCGTGGGTGCGGGGATGGTCATCGCGGCCGATGTGTCCGTGCGCCTGGGGCTGCTGGAGCCCCAGGCAGCCGCCCGACTGCGCGATCTCGTGCGCCGCGCGGGCCTGCCGGTACGGGCGCCCGGGCTGGCCGTTGACCGCTATCTGGAACTGATGCAGGTGGACAAGAAGAACGAGGCCGGCGCTGTGCGCTTTGTTTTGCTTGATGGCCTGGGTCGTTGCGTGCTGCGTACGGCACCAGAAGAGGTTGTGCAGGCTGCGCTCACCGCGCATGGAGCGCTCGACGGAGCATCGCCCGTTGCGGCAGGCCCATCGGTCGAAGCGGGCACGTGTGCCTGAGCGCGACGAGCCTATGCACATCATGCACGACGCCATCACGCCCGGTGTCGCAGACGCGGCGCAGGCGGGCGCAGGGGTGCCAGCTGCGCTTGCCCCTTATGCCTGCAGCGCTGCGACCTCGCGCGGCCGCCGCTACGCGGAGGCTCCGCCAGCCGATCGCAGTGACTACCAGCGTGACCGCGACCGCATCATTCATTGCGGCGCGTTTCGGCGCCTGGAATACAAGACCCAAGTCTTTCTCAACCACGAGGGGGATTTGTTTCGCACGCGGCTGACACACAGCCTGGAAGTGGCGCAGATTGCACGCTCCATTGCGCGTGCGCTGGGTCTCAACGAAGACCTGACCGAGGCGTTGGCCCTGGCGCACGACCTTGGCCACACGCCCTTCGGTCACGCCGGGCAAGACGCCCTGGCGGCGTGCATGCGCGAGCATCATGCCGAGGGCGGCGGGTTTGAGCACAATTTGCAGTCGCTGCGGGTGGTGGACAAGCTCGAAGAACGCTACGCCGCGTTCGACGGGCTGAACCTCACGTTCGAGACCCGCGAGGGCATTCTCAAGCATTGTTCGCGGCGCAACGCGGAGCGACTGGGCGATGTCGCCCTGCGCTTTCTGCATGGTGGCCAGCCGAGCCTGGAAGCGCAGGTGGCCAATCTTGCCGATGAGATCGCCTACAACAACCACGATATCGATGACGGCTTGCGCTCGGGCCTGCTGCAACTCGAGCAACTCGAGGCAATCGACTTTTTCGGAGGCCATTCTCACGCTGTGCGCACCGCGTACCCGCGGCTGGCGCCAAAGCGTTTGGTGGCCGAGACCGTGCGTCGCATGATCTCCGCGCTCATTGCGGATCTCGTGGCCCAAAGTCTTGCACGCATCGCAGAGGCTGGCGTGCGCAGCCCGGCCGATGTGCGTCTGCGTCCTGCGCTCGTCGGCTTCAGCCCACCAGTGCGCGATCAGCTCACCCGTTTGCAACAGTTCCTGCGCCAGGCGCTGTATCGTCATCCGCAGGTGCTGCGATCGACAACCAAGGCGGCGCGCGTGCTTCGTGAGCTGTTTGAGGCCTACGCCGCCGAGCCGCGCCTGCTCCCAGCGGACCATCAGCGTCAGTCCCGAAGCGCGCAAATGCGCGCCACTGCCGATTACATCGCAGGCATGACCGACCGCTATGCGATCAAGGAGCATCGCAAGCTGTTCTCGGTGCAAGACTGGTAAGTAAGGCGCCCGGGCGCTGAATCTACGGGAAATCCCTCTAGTAGGCGCGGGTATCAAAAGATGACAATGCTTTATTTGCCTAGGCAGTATCATGCAAGGCATGAATACGAAGGCCCCCATTCCCCCTGCGGCCGAGCCGCCGCGCTTCTACGACGTGCAGAGTTACAGCAAGGACACGTCCGTCGGCTTCTTGATGAAGCGCTGCCTGGCCGTGCTGGTGCGCAATCTTGACCACCGCATGCAAGTGCTGGATCTCACGGGCACCCAGTGGCACCCGCTGATTCACGTGCTGGAAGGCTGCGACACCGTAGCGGCCTGCGCGCGCGAGATGCACACGGACGCCGGTGGCATGACCCGCATGCTCGACCGTCTTGAAGCCAAGGGGCTTCTGACGCGAAGCCGCAGCACGGTGGACCGGCGCGTGGTGCATCTGGCGCTCACGCCGAAAGGACGCGAAGTCGCGCAGCAGGTTCCCGCCGTGCTCGCCGCCGTCCTCAACGAACATCTGCGCGGTTTCAGCGACGACGAATTCGCCACCTTGATGGCGTTGTTGCGGCGTTTCGCAGGAAACGGTGAAGCGCTGGCAGCCGCCAGTAACGCGGGTCCAGGACCTCGACTCACCGTGCACGACGACTGAAAGGCTCAGACGCGTTACTGCAGCTCAACACCGTCCAGGCAAGCTTCACGCGTGCCGCTCATACCCCCCTGACCACCATGCCGCTTCCAACGCTGTTCCCATCCGCTCGCGCGGCGCAACATCCCGGCCGCCTCCTGGGCCTTGCGCCGATTCTTGCCGCCTTGCTGCTCGCAGGGTGCGCCTCGACAGGAGGAGTGCGACCCACGGCCCGAACCATCGAGCCGTCCCAATTGGGCTTGAGCAGCACTGTGGCAGCCTTTCCCAGGGACAACTGGTGGTTGGGCTTTCACAGCCCCGAGCTCGATCGCCTGATGGCCTTGGCGTTGGCTGACAACCCGAGCTTGCAGGAAGCCCAGGCGCGCATGCGCCAGGCGCAGGCCGCGGTGGGCGTGGCGCAAAGCAGCCTGGAGCCGACTCTCGGTGCGGCGGTGAATTCCACGCGACAGCGTTTCAGCGAGAACGACATCTATCCCCCGCCACTCGGGGGCGGCGTCTATACGGAAAACCAGGCCCTGCTGCAAGGCAGCTACACCTTGGACTTCTTCGGCCGCAACCACGCGCAGCTGCAAGCCGCGGTGGGGCAGGCTCGTGCTGCACAGGCGCAGGCCCAAGCCGCTCGCGTGCTGCTGGCCGCCAACGTCGCCGGCGCCTACATCAATCTTGCACGCTTGACCGCGCAGCGTGCCGTGCTGGAGCAGACGCTGCGGCAACGGCAGGACATCGAGCGCTTGGTAAGCGATCGTGTGAGCACCGGACTGGAAACCACCCTGCAACAGCGCCAAGCGCAAGCCGAGATTCCGCAGATCCGACTGCAACTCGAGCAAAACGCGCAGTCTCTGGAGCAGGCGCGGCACGCGCTGGCAGCCTTGCTCGGACGGGGCCCGGAGGAAACCCAGTCCCTGAGCCCAAGCTTGGGGACATTGCCCTTGCCTGCGCTGCCCAAGGCGCTTCCCGCGGCACTCATTGGCCGTCGTGCCGACGTGGTGGCTGCGCGCTGGCAGGTGCAAAGCGCGCTGGCTGGCGTGAAAGCGGCACGCGCGGCTTTTTATCCGAATATCAGCCTCACGGCCTTTGCCGGATTCACGGCGCTGGGATTCAGTCAATTTCTCACCACAGGTAGCCGAGCTTACGGTGTGGGCCCGGCGCTCACGCTGCCGATCTTCGAGGGTGGCAAGCTGCGCGCAAATCTGAGGGGTCAGGCCGCAGCTGCTGATGCAGCCATTGACCAATACAACGCCACGCTCGTGAACGCCGTGCGCGAAGTGGCCGACGCCGTGAGTGATCGCCGTTCGCTGCAGGCGCAGATCATGCAGCAGCAAGAGGCACTGGGCCTGGCGCAGGATGCCTTCACACTTGCGAAAAAGCGCTACGGCGCTGGCCTGGGCAACTACCTCAACGTGCTGACCACCGAGACTGCCGTGCTGCAACTCGAACAGGCGGGGGCCAATCTCAAGGCGCAGGCCCTCGTGGATGACGTGGCCCTGATCCGGGCACTGGGCGGAGGCTACGCCCCGCCAGCGCAGCCGCAGGCTGGCCTAAACACGGGAATTTCTCGGCGCTGAGGAACCTGCGCTCCAGCCCTTCTTTGCATTCATCACAACAACACATGACATCGACTCGGAGCTTTCCATGAGCGCCAATCCGCAATCGTCCAACGCAAACATGCCCGACAGCACACCCGACTCGGGCAATGGCAAGGCGGCCAAGCGCCGCAAGCTGATGCTTGGGGCCATCGCCGTGTTCATCATCGCTGGTGTCATCTACGCCGGTTACCACTATTGGTTGTCGCTGTCGGAGGTCAACACGGACGACGCATATGTCAGCGGCAATCTGGTGCAGATCACGCCCCAAGTGGGTGGAACGGTCACAGCCATCAACGCCGATGACACCCAACTCGTGAAGGCTGGGCAGGCCCTGGTCAAGCTTGATGGCGCCGATACGCGCGTTGCCTTGCAGCAGGCCGAGGCGCAGCTCGGGCAGGCGGTGAGGGCTCTGAGGGTGACGTATGCGCAGACCTCGGCCCTGCAGTCGCTCGTGGACGTGCGCCAAACCGATGTGGCCACCGCGCAGGCCAATCTCGCGAAGGCCCAGGACGCGCTTCGCCGCCGTCAGGCGCTTGCCGGCACGGGGGCGGTCGGAGGCGAGGAAATCAGGCAGGCGCAGATCGCCGTGCAGGCAGCCAAGAGTGCCCTGCAGACCGCGCAAGCCGGGGTCAAGGCTGCATTGGCTCAGGTGGCGGCGAACGAGGCGCAGACGGCCGGCAGCGTGCTCGCCCGCAACCCCACGGTGCGCCTGGCCGCCGCGCGCGTGCGCGAGGCCTATCTGGCCTACGAGCGCACCACCATTCTCGCTCCGGTCAACGGCGTGGTCGCACGTCGCACGGTGCAGCTCGGCCAGCGCGTGGCCCCCGGCCTGCCGCTGATGAGCGTGGTGCCACTCGCGGACGTCTGGGTTGATGCCAACTTCAAGGAAACCCAGTTGCGCGACCTGCGCATCGGCCAGCCCGCCAAGGTCACGGCCGATCTCTATGGCAGCCAGGTGACGTATGACGGCAAGGTCGTGGGTATCTCCGCCGGCAGCGGCGCCGCTTTTGCCTTGCTGCCGGCACAGAATGCCACCGGCAACTGGATCAAGGTGGTGCAGCGCGTGCCGGTTCGCATTGCCCTCGATGCGGCGCAACTGGCGAAGTACCCGTTGCGCGTGGGCCTGTCCACCGAGGTCACAGTGGACATCACCCACCATGCCGGACCGCTGGTCGTGGACGAGCCACCCAGCAACCCGGCGGCGCAAACGGAGGTTTACGCTGCCAACTGGGACAAAGCCGATGCGCTGGTCAACAGCATCATCGCCGCGAATGCTGGGGGCATGCCTGATCGGCAAGTCGGCCTGCCCGATGGGAAGGCGCGAGCCGCGCGCGGCGCCGCTGCGCCGGCCCCTGCCAAGCGCTGAGGCTGACGATGGCCGATATCACCACGGTCGAGGAAGCGGCAGTGGGCGCCACGCCGGAGCCGCCATCGCATCCCGCACATTTGAGGCCCCTTGCCGGGGGCGCCTTGGTGCTGGGCACCTTTGCCCTGAGTCTGGCGACCTTCATGAACGTGCTCGACACCTCGATCGCCAACGTGTCGATTCCCTCGATCGCGGGCGATCTGGGCGTGAGCTCATCACAGGGCACCTGGGTCATCA
>JAKBCY010000156.1 GCA_021807445.1 Pseudomonadota bacterium | reverse complement strand
TGGGCGAAACAGGGTGTAGTCCAAGCCCTCCTGCTGGCCATAACCGGCAATGACACGATCCATCAGTTGCTTGGAACAGGCATAGATCCAGCGCGGCTTGTTGATTGGCCCATAAATCAACGGGGAGTTCTCGGGATCGAATTCGGCGTCGGTGCACATGCCGTAGACCTCGGACGTGGAGGGGAACACAAGACGCTTGCCGTGTTTGACCGCTGCGCGCACGATCGGCAAATTGGCCTCGAAATCGAGCTCGAACACCCTCAGTGGCGCCTTCACGTACGTGGCCGGCGTGGCAATGGCCACCAAGGGAAGAATGACGTCGCATTTGCGCACGTGGTATTCGATCCATTCCCTGTTGATGGTGATGTCGCCTTCGAAGAATTTGAAGCGCGGGCTTCCGAGAACGTCTTCGATACGGTCGGTGTTCATGTCCATCCCGTAGACCTGCCAATCGGTGGTCGCGAGAATGCGTTTGGACAGGTGGTGGCCAATGAAGCCGTTGACACCGAGGATGAGAATTTTTTTCATGACGTTTGTCCTGCAAGTTCCGAAATCTGTCGGGTGTTCAAGGCGATGCCGGGCTGGTTTGCGTCCCAGAGTTCAAGCAGGTGGACGATGCCACCGTCACCGCCCTTGCCGAGGGTTTGGTCGCCAGCCACATGCAGCCCGGGTGTGCTGGATGCGGGCAGCAGCGCGGCAATCTCCGGTCGCGCCAGCCGCGCGCGCGCCACAATGAGACGGTGGCCGGGAACGTAAAAAAACGCACCTGGGTAGGGCGGGGCGACCGCGCGTATGAGGTTGTAGATGGTTTGCGCATGCCAATGCCAGTCGATGCGCCCGTCCTCGGGCTTGCGCCCGCTAAAGTAGCTGCCGCTGGCCAGATCATTGCGTTGGCGCGGTACCACGCCGCGCTGCAATTGGGGTAGGACGTCCCATAGCGCTATTTCGGCGGCAACCGTAACCTTGTCGAACACATCTTTTGCCGTGTCATCGGGCAGGATTGGCACAGCCTGCTGGGCCACGACGTCGCCGGCATCGGGCTTGGCCTGCATGATGTGCAACGTGGCGCCGGTTTCCTCTTCACCATGAAGCACGGCCCAGTTCACCGGGGCCCGGCCGCGGTACCTGGGCAGCAGTGATCCGTGCATGTTCAGCGCAGCCACGCGCGCCGCGTGCAGCAGTTCCACGGGCAGCATGCGTCGGAAGTAAAAGGAAAAGACATAGTCGGGTTCAAGTCGCTTGGCGCGCTCCAGCACTGCAGGCGAAAGGGTTTGATCCACGAACTCCACCGCAATGCCATGTTCGCGCGCGACGGACGCGACGCTTTCGAACCATACGGTTTCAGACGGATCATCAGGATGTGTGACAACGAGATCGACCTGCATGCCGCGGGCCAAGAGGGTGCGCAGGCAGCGCACCCCGACGTTGTGGTAAGCGAAGACGACAGCGCGCATGCGTGCCTAGGGTTGTGTGATCGACGGAGGTGCCGCGTCGCCGGTCATCGCGCTAGCGGGCCCTGGAGCCATCGTGCGCTGACTCCCAGCCGTATCGTCCAAAATTGCCTGCACGACGTAGCGCGGGCGACCACGCACCTGCTCGTAGATGCGCCCGATATATTCGCCGAGCAATCCGATGCTGAACAGGAGCACGCCCAACAGGCAGAACGTAATGGCGAACAGGGTAAACACCCCCTGGACCTGGGAGCCGAACAGGATGCGCTCAACCATCAACAACAGGAACAGCGCACCCGAGGCCAGAGCCAGGCCGATGCCCATAAAGGACATGAACTGCAGCGGCATGAGTGAAAAGCCGGTGACGAGATCGAAGTTCAGCCGGATGAGTTTGAGCACTGAGTATTTGGACTCGCCTGCTGTACGCTCCTCGTGCAGCACTTCAATTTCCGTCGGGTGCAGCGAAAATGTATAGGCCAGGGCGGGCACGAAGGTGTTGACCTCGCTGCAACGATTGATGGTGTCCACAACCTCGCGGCCATAGGCGCGCAGCATGCAACCCTGGTCAGTCATCTGCACATGCGTAATCTTCTCGCGCAGCCCGTTCATCGCGCGGCTGGCGTGACGCCGGAACCAACTGTCCTGCCGTTGAAGCCGGATGGTTCCAACATAGTCGTAGCCTTCGCGCATCTTGGCCACGAGCTTGCCGATCTCCTCGGGCGGATTTTGCAGATCGGCATCGAGGGTCACCACGATATCGCCGCGTGTGTGTTCGAAGCCAGCCAGGATGGCCATGTGCTGGCCATAATTGCCGTTGAACAAGATGGCACGTGTGACATCGGGGCGCAGCTTTTGCTGCGCCGCCAGCATCGCGGTGGACCGGTCTCGGCTCCCGTCGTTGACGAAAATCACCTCATAGCGCTCGCCAAGGGCGTCAAGCGCCGGATACAGGCGCGCAAACAGCGTTTGCAGGCCGGCTTCCTCGTTGTACACGGGGATCACGACCGAGAGTGTCGGGGAGGGGGCACGGCTGCTAGTCATAGGCGGAATTCTCGCAGCACCGCGGACAGCGCTTCGACAACGCGCGCGATGTCGGTATCGCGCATCGCCGGAAAGAGCGGAAGCGTGAGGATGCCGGCACCTACGCGCTCCGCATGCGGGAACTGCCCGGGCTCGAAACCGAGCTTGCGGTACAGGGTAAACAAATGGATGGGCGGGTAGTGCACACCAGTGCCGATGCCGCGGTCTTTCAGGGCTTGCATCACCGCAGCGCGCCGCACCTCGGCGGGCAACACGATCTGGAACATATGCCAGTTGCTGCTCTCGAAATCACGCACCGGAAGTTGTACGCCACGCGCCGGCAGGCCGAGCGCGTCGAGCTGCGCAAAATACGCTTGTGCCAGTGCGGTGCGGCGGCGATTGAAGGCGTCGACCCGCTGCATTTGTCCAAAGCCGACTCGCGCGGCCACGTCGGTGAGGTTTGCCTTGGAGCCCAGCACGTCCACGTCCATGCCGTCCAAGCCGAAGCGGCGCACCCCTTGCAGGCGCAGGCGCTCGGCCAGACCAGGATCGGCATCCGACGGAAGCACAAGGCAGCCGCCTTCAATGCTGGTGGCGTTCTTGTTCGGATGGAAACTGAACGACGAATAATCGCCGAAGCTTCCGATGCGCCTCGTACGCCAGGTGCTTCCAATCGCCTGCGCCGCGTCTTCCAGGACGCGAAGCCCGTGGCGCTGCGCAAGGGCGAAGATGGCGTCGAGGTCGCAGGGCAGACCTGCCAGATGCACCGGAAGAATGACCTTCGTCCGGGTGGTGATGGCTGCCTCGATCCCGGCAGTGTCGATGTTGCGTGTGATGGGGTCGATGTCAACGAATACGGGTGTGGCGCCTACTGCGAGCACCACGTTGGCCGTGGCCACCCAGGACAGGGGCGTGGTGATGACCTCGTCGCCCGGCCCCACACCCATCATGCGTAAGGCCACCTCCATCGTGACGGTGCCGGAGTTAAAGGCGCGCACCGGCCTCCCGCCGAAAAACTCCGATAGCAACTGTTCAAACTTGGCGTTCCAAGGCCCTGTGGTGATCCAGCCCGAGCGCAACACCTCGACAACGCCTGCGATGGTGTCCTCGTCGATATCGGGGCGAGTGAGCGGTAAAAAATCGGTTGTATGCATGAGAAGGAATTCAGGGGCGGGCGACAAGGATCACGCCCACCATGATGATGGCGATGCCAAGAAGCTTTTGTATGGTGAGGGCTTCGCCAAATAGCCACCAAGCTGCAAAGGCCGTGACCACGTAGCCAAGCGACAGCATGGGGTAGGCCATGGACACTTGGACGCGCGTGAGTGCCAAGATCCACACGACCACCGAGACCGCATAGCAAACCAATCCCAGGAGAATCTGCCATTGCAGAGCGAAGTGCAGCCCTGCGTGCCAGATGTTGGACAGGGTGAACGAGAACCGTCCGGCGGTCTCTGCTCCGGCCTTGATCAGCAACTGCGCCGCGGCATTGAGAAACACGCCGGTCAACACCAATGCGAAGGCGACAGCGCTCATGGCGCAACCTTTCGCTGCATCGGGCGGGAGCCTTGTGTATTCCACGCCGCAGGAAGCCGGGCGGTGGCTGCCCGTGCGGCTGCGCCGTAGTCCTCCCCGGGCTTGGCGATCACCGCATAGCGCGGCGTCTTGTCAATCACCACCAGCGGCAGACCTGCCGCACGCATCGCGGCGAGCTGGCCGACGGACATGAAGGCCAAGGGTCGATGATCGCGCCGCCAGCGGTCTGCGAAATCGGCCACGGTCGGCACCCAAAGCTGCGGCTGTTGGGTAATGCCAAAATGCAGCTCACCCTCATAGGCCACCACGGTGACGGTACGCTTGAGATAGAACGGCAGGGTTTGGTCGTACGTGTCCACCGTGTAGAAGGGCTGGCCAGGGTGCAACCAAGGGCGAATCGCCTGCACCACGTCTTTGGTCGAGGCAGTGCGTCCGAGAATCTGAAAAGCCTGGGTGGCGACGGTCAGCCCCAGGAACATGCCGCACGCCAGAACGAGCACGGCAGCGGCCCGGCGCCCGGCCTTTTCCCAGCGCCAAGCGAGCGAGGACGACACAAGGCCCAAGACAGCCGTGACCTCCAGCCACCAGCCGTACTGTTGATAAAGCGCGCTTGGCGTGGTGGCATTGCCCGCACGCCAGAGCTGCGTGAATCCGACGATCGAACCGGCCGAAAGCAAGGCGAAAAAGGCGAACTGCCGCCGTAGTGCGCGTTGTGGCGCGTGCGCGAAGTACTCACCCATCAGCAGGGCCAGCGCTGGGAAGATGGGAAGGATGTAAGACGGCAGCTTGGAGTGCGAGGCGCTGAAGAAGACAAAAATGAAAGCCGACCAGATCACCAGCACCCAGTTGGCGCGCAAGGGCTTGTGCGTCACAATCGTGTGATCGGCGCGTGCTGCCCCATAGGGGTGCGTCACGCCGTATCGCAAGCTCGGCCATAGACCTCCCAGCCAAGGCAGGATTCCAAGCAGCAAAATCGGGATGAAGTAATACCACGGGCCGGGGCGTTGCAGATCGGGCGTGAGAAATCGGGTGAATTGTTGGTAAATAAAGAAATAGTTGAAAAATTCGGGGTTGCGCACCTGGACCCAGACGTACCAAGGGGCAGCAACGACCAGGAAGATCAACAATCCAGGCAGGAGTTGCAGGCGCTTCCACAAGCCCCAGTCGCGGGTGAGCAATGTGTAGAGGAGCAGGGTCGAGCCCGGAAACGCCAAACCGATCAATCCTTTGGAGAGCATCGCCAGGCCCATTTGCGCCCAGCAGGCCCACATCCACCAACGCGTTTGCGTTTCTGTGGCGCCGGTGCGCTGGGCCAGCAAGAAGGCAAACAGACTTCCAGCCAGGAAAGCTGACACACCCATGTCCAGCGTGTTGATGTGCCCCAATCCCACCCAGTACACGCAGCTGGCGAGGATCGCCCCCGCATACAGTCCAGCACGCGCACCAAAGAGCACACGGCCAGCGAACCACGTGAAGATGATGGTGCCGAAACCGGTCAAACCCGTCCACAGGCGAGCTTGCCACGCACCCAGCCCGAAGGCCTCATAGGCGGCCGCAGTGGCCCAGTATTGGAGGGCAGGTTTCTCGAAGTACTTGAATCCGTCGAGCCTGGGCGTGACCCATTCTCCCGTCTGCACCATCTCGCGGGGAATCTCCGCATAACGACCCTCGTCCGTCGGGACCAAGTCGCGGTAACCGAGAACCGCGAACCAAAGCACGGCAAGCAGCGCCGCCAAGGCGAGAAGCACACGGGTGTGGGGGATGGGATCTTGAGCGGGGGAGTTGGATAACACGGCAAAGGCTGCGGGATGATGGCCGTTCATGGAGCCAGACAAAGGCATCGAGGCAGCGCGAAAACGTTGCATCAGAACAATTCACCAATTGGCGCATGCAAACTTCAATACGCGCGACCGAGTCGAACGTCGGGTTTCGTTTTCATGAATTGATACCCGGGGTTTGCACGCGCTTGGCACTGAATCGTTCTTGATGTCTACCCGCTTGACATTGAAGTTGATATTGGGAGATTCTAAGTCTAAGGCGCAGCGGTGTTTGGTCATGACATGCGCTCGGCGGCGGCGATGGACGAGATGCATTGCGTCGGGCCCATACATCGGCCGTAAGCTGATGCGGCCGATGGCGAACTGGTTCGTTGACATCCTCGCCGGCCTGAAGGCCGGAGATTCCAACGGCACGAGCCATGTCAGACATGACCAGCACCTTGTTGGTTCGCACTTCGCGGGGACGTGCGTTCGCGAACCGTGGTTC
>JAKBCY010000155.1 GCA_021807445.1 Pseudomonadota bacterium | reverse complement strand
CGTGGTCGTGCTAACCGGATTGCCCAGCGAGCCGGCCGTGGCGCTAATGGGGAAGGCAGACAGGGCGTTTGAAGGCGAATCATACGCAACGTAAAGCATACTTTGCGTGGGATCAACGGCAAGAGCCGTGGGGAAGCTATAGGGGGCGCTGAATGGCGAGGTGCCCATCTGAGTGAGCGCACCTGGGGCAGCGCTGCCGGGGGCGCCAACGCGATAAGCGGAAATGGTGCCAGCTCCCTTATTTGCCACGTACGCGTATTCAGATGGGGGAGCGGTGCATTTCACTGTGACTGCCGTGGAGCTCGAGCTGCTGGCTAGTCCGGCCCCATTCGTGACTTTGCAGGTTTGCCCTAGAGGCTGTGTTTGGACCGCGACGGTATAGGGCTGCCCGGCTGCGAGTTGTGTTGGAAATACGAAAGAAGTCGCGTTGCTATTTACCGGCAAAGGATCAACGCTGTTGTCCACCAACGTCACGGATTGTCCGCTCGCCAAGCCCTGAATGGTTCCGCCGATCGAATACGGGATGCTGCAAGTCACGGCAATATCCGTGACGCTCTGGCCGCTGATGATGCCCATGCCATCGGTTACAGCACATACCGCACCGGTCGGTTGGATTCCGACCGACACCGCGTAATTGGTTCCTGTGGCCACCTGCGCCGCGAACTGAAAAGCTCCGTTGGCCGTGACGGTCAATGGGCTCGCGCCGGTATCGAGGAGCGTGACCGACGCACCCGCTGGCAGGCCCGTGATGCTGCCCCCAATCAAATACGCGGATGAAGTTGTTAGCGGCGTCGTGCCGCCGCCGGATCCGCCGCCACCGCCGCCACCGCCGCCACAGCCAGCAAGCAAGAGGCTGAGTACGAGAGTGGGTAGAGCGATGATGTACCGTGCCATGATATTGGTCCCGTGAGTTATGCATCGCTGCTGCAGCAGCGATCTTTGGAATGTGCTTGAGTCGACTTTGCCACAGGACTGTGATCCTTGGGATCCCTGATTCGTGGGCCTGTCACGAGCTTGCATATAAGCAATACCGACACTAAGTCGCCTGCGGGCTTGACGTGAGACTCCGCGGGTCAAGGGTTTGGCTTTGACCTACTGCCTTGGCAGGCGTTTGGGTCTCACCGCCGCGCGCGCTCCCTGCATGTTCCGCAAAGAGAATTGCTGCGCGTCGCAGGAAATGCGGCTTCCCCAACTTGCGCCAGGCTTCACGCGATCTTCGAGCGCGACGTCGCACAACTCGCAATGCTGTCGAGTCCACACCTCCAGCCTCGCTGCGTTGCGCTCAGACTTGGGCGTGGCCTCGCGATGTTTGGTGCTAGATAGTCATCCAGTCAAAAGTACAGCCCCGATGCCCGGCCGCGAGCGAAAACTGCCAGCCGGGCCGGCACTTCACGTGAGCGACGCTGCGCGTCGGGCTGGGCGAGGACGGGGAATGCGCGGGCAATTGTTCATTGCGGGTTCAAGGCGACCACCCCGCTGTGGCTGAATGGGATCTGCAGCATGGTCAGGCCAATCTCAGCGTGGCCTTCAAGCTTGTAGGGTACCGTGCCGTCGGGCGCAGCCGAGGTCAGCGCGTCAAGAAGGCTGGCGCTGTGGACGTTGAGCCGCACCGGGACTCTGGCTTGGCCTTGGGCGGGAATGGTCACGGGCTTCGTGCTCCGGCCGCGGGCCACGTCCACACCGGCCAGCCAGCAGTGAAAGCGCAGCGCCTGCAAGGGCAATGCCAGGCCGCCCTGATTGCGCACGGACAGCAGCAGATCGAGAACTGCATTGTTGCCCTGCAAGGCGATGCCGGTCACGCTCGCGATGGAAACCTCGGGTGCAGTCTGTGCGATCGCGGGCGGGCCCACGGCGCCGAATATCAGCGCGGTGAGAAACACCGTGACGCGCACCAGAACTGACATTTCAGTGACCCGCGTAGTCCACCAGTGTGAACAGTGGCAGGCCGGCCGCGCGCAGCGCAGCCGACCCACCAAGCTCCGGAAGGTCCACGATGGCGGCACCTTCGATCACCTGGCCTCCAAGCTTGTCGAGAAGGCGTTTTCCCGCCATCATGGTGCCCCCCGTGGCAATGAGATCGTCAATCAAGAGAACGCGACTCCCCGGTTTCACCGCGTCCGTGTGGATCTCCACTGTCGCGCTGCCATATTCGAGTTCGTAGGTTTCGGATACCGTGGCAAACGGCAGTTTGCCCTTCTTTCGGATGGGCACGAAACCAACGCCCAGTTCGTATGCAATCACCGCGCCGAGGATGAAGCCGCGCGCGTCGATGCCAGCGACAACGTCGGGCCGCAATTCGGGCGCCATATAGCGGTGTACGAACTGGTCGATGAGGATGCGAAACACCCGTGGATCCTGAAGCAGTGGCGTAATGTCGCGAAACTGCACACCAGGGGCGGGCCAGTCCGAAATGGTGCGAATGTGCTGGCGTAAATAGTGATTGACGTCCATGCGGGATCCGTGAATGGCCGGTGGAAAATCTCAGGGCACGTAGCCAGGCGGCAGGTTTGAGTCGGCCCTCATGCCCTGGGCTTGGCCGAAGACGTCCCGATAGGACGCGTATGAAGCGCCGGAGAGCACGGGTAGCAGCACCACCAGACCCAGGCCGGCGGGGATCATCGCGATCAAGCTGATGGGGATGAGTAACAGGGTAAAGAGCACGAGCGCACCGAGATTGGTGAATCCGGCCTTGGCCGACAGCACGATGGCCTCCCAGGGCTGGACGCCGCCGAGCGCCACCAGGGTGTTGACGAACCAGAAAGCCACATTCAGCAGGAACAGTGCCGCCAGCGCGAGCAGCATCAGCGTGAACAGACCTCCGGCCATCGCGCCCATGCCGGCCATCATGCCAGCACCGGGCGACAGGATGTGCGATAAAGCCCCCATGCTGGCCAGGCCCACGCCGAACATTGCGCCCACGCCCAGCACGAACAGCGCACCAAACGCCCCGCCGAGCACCAGCACCAGGATGGAGGCCACCAACAAAGGTCCAATACGCTTTCGCCACAATTGCGCGGATTCATCGAAGGCGCCTTCCGTGGCCGGTTCCACTGCAATGCCCTGCGGCGTGATGGTCCGGGCCTGTACCCAGCGTGCGCGTAAAAAAGCGGCGAAAACCGCGCCCAGCGCGAAGAGTGGCAGGCTCAGCCATTGTGAAAGCAGGCCCCCAAATGGCAGCGCGTGCAGCACGAACAAGATGACCAGAAGGGCGACTGCCATGCCGACCCACGGCAAGGGCGCGCGCAGGAAGGTACGCCAACCCTCAGCCCACCAGGCCAGGGCCTGGCCGGCGGGTACCCGACGATACTGCGGTGATGGTGAAAGGGTTGGATCGGTCGATACCGGCATGGGGTTCCCCTGGGATGCATGCATCCATTATCCCTGTCAGTCATGGTGGGCGGCAGGCATGCAAGGTCAGTCCGTTCGCCGCATCGTATACCGCTTGCCCGCGCGCTTGGGGTCCAACGAGGCAGGCCGCCGCGCGCGTGGGTCCTGGTCACGATACCCCGGGGGCGCAATACCCTCCGCATTCTCGGGTGTGTCAGCCCTTGACGGCGAAGACACGGGCAAAGGCGCATGGCGCATCCGCGATGTGTCCGACTCGGCACAACCCCGTCAATGCTTTGGTGCCGGCGGCGGGGCTCGAACCCGCATGCCCCTTTTCAGGAAGCGACGGATTTTAAGTCCGTTGCGTCTACCGATTTCGCCACGCCGGCCTGCGTGAAGACCATGGATTCGGTGCAAGCCGCGCAGTTTAAGGCACCGTCGAGGCTCGGCGGCAACATGGGTTGGAAAAAGCGCGGCCCATTGGCGGGGCCAGAAGACGGTTCGCGAGACGGGCCAAGCTGGAGCATCGCTGCCGGCGCCGTTTGGCGCTCGCCTTAGGCGCCGAACGCCCAGCGCCAGAGCAGGAATGTCGTCATCCCCGCAGCGATCGTCAAAAGCAGCCGGCGCGTGCCCAATGCGCACACCATGCTGACAAGAGCTCCTGCCAGCCATGGATTGCGCCAGCTCAGACTCCAGTGCCCATCGGGGAGCAACACCATGGGGACCGTAATGGCCGTGAGCACGGCCACGGGGACGTAGGCCAGGGCGCGGCGCACGCGCGGTGGAAACGTGGCGCGCTTGCCCAGTGCAAACAGGGTGAAGCGAATCCCGAACGTGACCGCGGCCATGCCCAGGATGATGGCCGGCAGTTGTGCGCTCATTGCGGCTGCTCCTGCTGGCTGCCTTGTGCTCCTTGCAAGGCGCTGCGGGCCGTCCGCTCGGCGCTTCGCTCTTCCAGCCACACGCCCACGATGACGCCAGCCAAAGCCGCAAGCATCAACCCGCTCTTGTAGGGAAAATTGCGTGCCAGTACGGCCACGATCGCCGCCGCGAGCGCGGCTCCCAACGCCGGGCGTTGTCGCAACAGGGGTGCGACGATGCCTGTGAAGGTGGCCACCATCGCGAATTCAAGCCCGGCGTGCGTGAGCCAGGGCTGGGTGTGTCCCAACCACAGGCCAGCCGCGGTCCATGCGAGCCAATTGGCATACATCGCCAGGCACGAGCCCAGGTAGTACCAGTGCGCCAGGGGTGTATTACCGCTTTGTGCGTACCGATGCTGCACCACGGCAAAGGTTTCGTCGGTGAGCCAGAAGGCCAGCGGCGCACGCCAGCGCAGGGGCAGCTCGGAGACATGGGGTAGCAGCGTGGCGGCGTACAGCGCGTGGCGCAGATTGACAATGAACGTCGTGAACACGATGACCGCGATTCCAGCGCCCCCGCCGAGCAGCGTCAATGCGATGAATTGCGAAGAGCCTGCGAACACCAGCGCCGACATGGCCAACGCCGCAGCAGCCGGCAGGCCGCTGGGGCCGGACAGCGCTCCAAAGATCAGCCCAAACGGCGCGGCGCCGAGCAGAAGCGGAAGCGTGTCGCGCGCGCCGAGCAGAAGCTCACGTGGGCGGATGGGTTGAAGGGGTGCTGCAGTGGACATGCGGTCGATCGGGCAGGCGGCGCAGGAGGCGGACTCGGTGAGGCGTTTCCCAGAGCTTACGGATTTGTCGCAGATCGTCTTGAACGTTTGTGCGGGGCCGCTTCCCGCACCTCCCTGGACTCAGGCGAGGGCTCGGTATTGGCCTGGCGTAAAGCCGAAGGCGCGCTTGAAGTGTCGCGTGAAATGGGCCTGGTCGGCAAACCCCAATGCATTTGCCACCTCGGCAATCGGTTTCCGTTGGCGCAGCATGTCGCGGGCCTGGCGCAGCCGGATCTGATTGCGCCATGCATGCACGGGAAGCCCGGTGTGTTGCCGGAAGGCACGGCTGAGCTGCCAGGTGCTCAGGCCTACGCCCTCAGCCAGAGCGCTGAGCGAAAGCTGCTCGCCGCACCTGTCCGTCAGCATGGCGCGCACCTGGGCCACCGCGCGTGCGTCATGGCGGCCGGACCGCCGCGCGCCCGCATGCCGCTGGAGCAGGGCCCCGCAAGTCTCGACCCACGCCGTCTGGCGGGCAAGCGAGTCAGGTTCGATCTGGATGTCGGCGTGGACTTCACGCAGGGCGCGAAACATCGGAGCGTCATTGACGACCACCTGCCTGAAATCCGGCTGGCCAAGCCCAAGTTGATCTCCCAAACCCACCAACAACTCCACTGGCGGGTAAAAGGCTCGGTACGTCCAGCCTTCATCCGCGCCGCGCTGGCCGGTGTGCACGGCCCCGGGGTTGAGCAGCACGATGCTGCCTGCGCCGGCAATGTGTTCGGTGCGGCCATGATGAAAGCGCTCTGCGCCGCGCTCGATGAGCGCGATCACGTAGCTGTCGTGCACGTGCGGGGCAAAGCGATGGCCCCAGAAATGCGCGGTCAGACACTCCATCCCGGCAAGTTCCGGGATCACGCGCAGGTGTGCGTACTCCCGCCCTGGGTCGGCTTCGGTGTTGGGCAATACAAATTGCATGCGCTTGGCATTAACGATTTCAAACGGCAATGGTAGGCTGTGCAGCGCGCGTGGATGCAGCGAGGGCGCTGATCCCAACGCCGGACAGCGCGATCGCAAGTGGCATGCGCACTGGGCGGAGACAACCATGTACCTACCTTCGCATTTTCAGCAGCTGGACGTGAAAGCTCTGCAAGGCTTGATGCAAACGCGCCCGTTTGCGACGCTGGTCACGCATGGTGCGCAGGGTTTGGACGCCAATCCTGTGCCCATGATGTGGGTCGACGAGGGGTCGCCGCACGGTCTGCTGCGAGGACATGTGGCGCGGGCCAATCCGGTTTGGCGCGATACACCGGGAGGCAGCGAGGTGCTGGCGATCTTTCACGGCCCAGACGCCTATATCAGTCCTTCCTGGTATGAAACC
>JAKBCY010000154.1 GCA_021807445.1 Pseudomonadota bacterium | reverse complement strand
CGCTTTGAGCTCGTCGAGGCGGTCTACGATAGCAAGGGCAAGCGCACCCTGGTGCCCACGGGCGATCCTGAGGTGTTCGTCCCGTGCGACGCCGTGCTGATCGCCGTGGGCCAGGAAAACGCCTTTCCCTGGATCGAGAGCGATGTGGGCATTGCGTTCGACAAATGGGGCTTGCCCGTGCTGCGTGACAACACGTTCCAGTCCACGCTCCAAAGCGTCTTTTTCGGAGGCGATGCCGCCTACGGGCCGAAGAACATCATCACGGCTGTGGCCCATGGCCATGAGGCCGCTGTTTCCATCGACCGCTTTGTGCACGCACAGGACGTGGGCGTGCGTCCGGCTCCGACCACCAACCTGATGTCCACCAAGATGGGGATCCACGAGTGGACCTATCACAATGACGTGTCGCCCGACACGCGATTCCGGGTGCCCTGGGCCGAGGCCGAGGTAGCCTTGGCGAGCATCAGGGTCGAGGTGGAAATGGGGTTTGACGCCGCCACCGCATTCAAGGAGGCCAGCCGGTGCCTGAACTGTGATGTGCAAACCGTGTTCAATCGGCAGGCCTGCATCGAGTGCGACGCCTGCGCCGATGTCTGTCCGATGGATTGCATCACGTTTACCCACAACGGGGACGAGGCGGAGTTGCGAACGCGATTGAAGGCGCCGGCTCGCGACGTGAGCCAGGCGCTGTACGTGTCGGCGCCGCTCAAGACTGGGCGCGTCATGGTCAAGGACGAAGATGTGTGCTTGCACTGCGGGCTGTGCGCCGAGCGCTGTCCCACGGGGGCCTGGGACATGCAGAAATTTCAGATCACGACGCCTCAGGCCAGCCCCTATAGCCGCGCCTCTCATCCCATTCCCAACACCATGGAGGTCGCATGAAACGCATCGAAGCGGTCAACGACTTCGTCATCAAGTTTGCCAACGTCAACGGTTCGGGGTCGGCCTCGGCCAATGAACTGTTCGCCAAGGCGATCCTGCGCATGGGCGTGCCCGTGAGTCCGCGCAACATCTTCCCCAGCAACATTCAGGGGATGCCGACCTGGTATGAAGCGCGCGTGTGCGAACAGGGCTATCTCGGCCGGCGCGGCGGGGTGGACATGATGGTGGCCATGAACCCGCAAACCTGGGACGCCGACGTGGCTGAGGTTCAAAGCGGGGGCTACCTCCTTTATGACAGCACGCGCCCGGTGGCGGAGTCGGCGCTGCGCAAGGACATCACGGTCATCGGCATTCCGTTGACCGCGATGTGCAATGAGGCCTATGCGGACCCACGTCAGCGGCAGTTATTCAAGAACATCATTTACGTCGGCGCACTGTCGGTGCTGCTGGAGGTGGATGCCGGGGTCTTTGAAAAGCTCTTTGCCGAACAGTATCGGGGCAAGGAGTTGCTGCTCGAGGCGAACGTGCGGGCCTTGCACCTTGGGCGTGATTACGTCAAAAACCATCTCCAGGCGCCGCTGGGCATCCGGGTGCGGCGCGCCGACAAGGTTGGCGACCAGATTTTCACCGATGGCAATAGCGCGGCAGCCCTCGGCTGTGTCTACGGTGGGGCCACGGTTGCCGCCTGGTATCCGATCACGCCGTCCTCGTCCGTGGCCGAATCGTTCCAGAAATTCTGCGACAAATTCCGCGTCGAGGCCGAAAGCGGCAAGAACAAGGTGGCGATCGTCCAGGCCGAGGATGAGTTGGCATCCATCGGTGTGGTGGTGGGCGCAGGCTGGAACGGCGCGCGTGCCTTCACGGCCACATCCGGGCCTGGCGTGTCGCTGATGACTGAGTTCATTGGTCTGGCGTACTTTGCCGAGATCCCGATCACGATCATCAATGTGCAACGCGGCGGACCGTCAACGGGCATGCCCACGCGGACCCAGCAATCCGATCTGCTTGCATGCGCCTATGCATCCCACGGCGACACGAAGCATGTCCTGCTGTTCCCACAAGACCCGCATGAATGTTTCGAGCATGCAGCGGCCGCGCTTGACCTTGCCGAGCGGCTGCAGACACCGATCTTCGTCATGAGTGACCTGGATATCGGGATGAACCAGCGCCTGTGCAAGCCCTTCGCGTGGGACGACGCACGCGTCTATGACCGGGGCAAGGTCATGACGGCCAAGGAGCTTGAGGCGGGCAAGGATTTCGGCCGCTACAAGGATGTGGACGGAGACGGGATTCCCTGGCGCACGTTGCCTGGCACGCATCCCACGCTCGGCAGCTATTTCACGAGAGGCACGACCCGTGATCCATACGCGCGCTATTCGGAGCGGGGTCCGGACTACGTGTACAACATGGAACGCCTGCTCAGGAAGTTCAAGACGGCGGCCGAACTGGCCCCGCAGCCCGAATTGCGCCGCGCAGAGCGTCCAACGCGGCTTGGCGTGCTGTACTTCGGCTCGACCAGTCCGGCCATGTCCGAAGCGCTCGACGTGCTGACGCAGCAAGACTACGCCCTCGATGCGATGCGTCTGCGCGCCTTTCCGTTTGCCGAGGCTGTGAGCCAATTCATGGCGGAACACGACAAGGTGTTCGTGGTCGAACAGAACCGCGACGCGCAGATGCACACGCTGTTGGTCAATGAGCTGTCGATCGATCCGGCGCGTCTGGTGAAGGTGCTGCACTATGACGGCACGCCCATCACGGCGCGCTTCATCAGCGACGCGATTGCCCATGAATTGACACCGGTGCAGACGGCAAACCCGCTGCGCAAGGAGGCGGCATGACTTATCTTGCGAAACCAAAACTGCATCACCCGACCCTGACCACCAATCAGGTCGGGTACACGCGGCGCGACTACGAGGGACGCGTGTCCACCCTGTGTGCCGGTTGCGGCCATGACTCCATCTCGGCGGCCATCGTGCAGGCCTGCTGGGAGCTCAATATCGAGCCCCATCGGGTCGCAAAGCTCTCCGGGATCGGATGCAGCTCGAAGACACCGGATTATTTTCTTGGCGCCTCGCACGGGTTCAACACCGTGCACGGGCGCATGCCCTCAGTGCTCACCGGGGCCAACCTTGCCAACCGGGATCTGCTGTACCTCGGCGTCTCGGGTGACGGCGATTCGGCCTCGATCGGGCTCGGACAGTTCGCCAACGCGATGCGCCGTAGTGTGCGCATGGCTTACATCGTCGAAAACAACGGTGTTTACGGACTGACCAAGGGGCAGTTTTCCGCCACGGCCGATCGCGGTTCGAAGAGCAAGAAAGGCGTTGTCAACCGGGACAATCCGGTGGATCTGGTTGGCCTGGCCCTGCAACTGGGTGCCACGTACGTCGCGCGCAGTTTTTCGGGTGACAAGGAGCAACTGGTCCCGCTCATCAAGGGTGCGCTGGAGCATGGCGGCGCGGCCTTCATCGACGTCATCAGCCCTTGCGTGACTTTCAACAACCATAGCGGCAGCACCAAGAGCTACGACTATGTGCGCTGGCACGACGAGGCCGTGAGCCGAATCGACTTTTTGCCGGTGCACAAGGAGATCACGGTGGACTATGCTGCCGGCTCGTGCATTGACGTGCTGCAGCACGACGGATCCACGCTGCGCTTGAGCAAGCTGCACACCGACTATGATCCAACCGATCGTTACGCGGCGCTGAGCTTCATGCACGAGCGTCAGGCGCGCGGCGAGATTGTCACGGGCTTGCTGTATCTGGATCCGGTCGCAGTGGATCTGCACGTCTCGCTCAACACCAGCGACACGCCGCTTAATACGCTGCAGGCCAGTGAACTTTGCCCAGGCGCGAAGGCGCTTGAAAAGATCAACGCATCGCTGCGCTGAAGGCGCCTTGCCAGGCGCTCGGATTGCCGCAGTGGGGTCGGGAGTGTGATCATGCCTCAACGCACGGTTTTTCAATCGATGTCGCACCGCCACGTCATTAGCCTGGCTCCGCAGGCCAGCGTGTGGGATGCAGCCTGTGTCATGACCAAGGCCAATTGCGGCAGCATTCTTGTCATTGACTCCTCAGGAAGCATGGTGGGGATCGTGACTGAGCGCGATTTGATGACGCGCGTGCTCGCCAAGGCCCTCAATCCGCAAACGACGAAGCTGTCGGAGATCATGACGCATGATCCGCAGTGCGTCGGGCCCGATACGAAAGTCTCCGAAGCCGTGTTGATCATGATCGAGCGAGGATTCCGGCATTTGCCGGTCGTGGAACCCTCGTCGAAGATCCTCGGGGTGTTCTCCGTGCGGGATGCGCTGCCGCGCGAGATCGGTGCTGCGATCAATCTGGCGGAATTTAACGACCAGGTCAACGACGCGCTGGGCTGAGAGTGCCTATGCTCACCCCAGTTGGGGCCGCCGGTCGCCTGGCGCAGCCCGTGTGCGGGCCGCAGGCGTGGCCCCGCGGGCAAAAAATGGGCCAATCTGTGCAATTGTTCACCGCATTTGCGGGTGGTCGTTTCTAGACTTCGAGGCATCCAATCGGGAATGGATGACGGAGGCGATGATGGAAGACGAGCACATGCAGGCGATGGCAACGGGGCCGGCGTGGGGGCGTGGGCGGTGGCTGACGTCGGATGCGGAGCCGGTGGTGCTGCAATCGCAGGGGCAGCCGCAGGGGCATGCGGCGATGTTGGTGGGGGCGCGCGCGGGGGATCGCATTGTGGTGCTGATGGCGCAGGCGCTGCCGGTGGAGCATGCGTACCGGGTGGTGGGGTGGACGGCGGCAGGGCATGCGGGGGAGGGGGGATCGTGGTTCGAGCTGGAGAGCTGCATGCTGGGGCGGCGTGCCGGGGAGCAGCGGCTGGGGCATTACGTGGGGGTGCTGCGACGGGTAGGGGCGCAGGACTGAGGGGGTGTGGGGGTCGGGCATGACACAGGCGCGGGACCCGATGGCGCCGGCGGGGCTGGCGGCACCGCAGCTGGCGTGGCTGGAGCAGTTGCCGGCGAGCGTGGTGGTGATTGTGGGCGAGCGCATTGTGTATGCGAATGCGGCGGCGCTGGAGCTGCTGGAGGCGGCGCCGGCGCAGGCGCTGGTGGGGCAGGAGGTGGCGGCGTTCATCCATCCGCTGGATCTGCACCGGGTGCTGGGGCGGATTCGGCACGCGGAGGGCGAGGGCGGGGCGAACCCGCCCACGGAGTTTCGGGCGCTGACGTGCCGGGGACGGCAGCGGGTGCTGGCGATGACGAGCAACCACGTCGAGCATGAGGGGCGGGGCGGGGTGCTGGCGGCGTTCCTGGACATGAGCGAGCGCGCGGCGATGGAGCGGCGGCTGCGGGAGACGGACGAGAACTTTCAGCGCATCATGAACACGATGCAGGATGTGTTTTACCGCACGGATGCGCAGGGGATCACGCGCTATGTGTGTCCGGCGGTGAAGAACGTGCTGGGGTACGAGGCGCAGGAGATCATCGGGTTGCCGGCGGCGGCGTTTTACCCGGACATGCGCGAGCGCGATGCGCTGATAGCGGCGATTCGCGAGCAGGGGTTTGTGCACGATTTTCCGGGGCGGATGCGGCGCAAGGACGGGGTGATCATCGACATTTCGATCAGCACGCAGGCGCTGCGCGACGAGCAGGGGCAGTATGCGGGGGTGGAGGGGATCTGGCGCGACATCACGCCGCGCAAGGCGCTGGAGCGGGAGCTCGAGCGCATGGCCACGCACGACGATCTCACGGGGTTGCCGAACCGGCGCGACATTCTGGAGCAGCTGGAGCGGGCGCTGGAGCAGCGGCGGGACCGGCGGGCGCAGTCGCCGCTGTCGGTGCTGATTCTGGATCTGGACCATTTCAAGCGCATCAACGACGGGCACGGGCATGCGGTGGGGGACCGGGTGTTGCGGCGTGTGGCGGAGGTGGTGGAGGGGAGGCGGCGCGGGGTGGACCGGCTGGGGCGGCTCGGTGGGGAGGAGTTTCTGCTGATTCTGGAGGGGTCCGATGCGGCGGAGGCGTACCGCGCCGCCGAGCGCATCCGCCAGGCGGTGGAGCGGGCGCCGATGGATCTGGGCGAGGGGCTGGACACGCAGCTGACGGTGAGCATCGGGTGTGCGCAGGCCACGGCGGAGGACCGGCGCGCCAGCGACGTGCTGGAGCGCGCCGACCGCGCCCTGTATCAGGCCAAGCACCTGGGACGCAACCGCGTTGCGGCTTGAGGCGCGCGAGGCGCCGGGGCGGGCGCTGTGCAGATCCTGATCGTCAATAGCCCGCCCAGCTATCGCGCCGCCATTGAAGTGGGGTCGCCATGCCAATTCCGACGATGGCACTCCCATCAAAGAAATGCTGTCGCTCGGAAAGTATCTTGACGTCATCATGCAGAAGTGCACTTACGGAGATGAACTCTCCCGCCGCTAAACGCATGGCGTTGTCGCGGGGGTTTCGCGGGTCACAGACCTGGACTTGCCACGTTGCCGTGGCAGAGGTTTGGGTCTCGCCGCCACGCCTGT
>JAKBCY010000153.1 GCA_021807445.1 Pseudomonadota bacterium | reverse complement strand
GTCCCTGACCTCGACGCAGGCCGTCTGCCGCCGAGCAAAGCGCCAGAAGTCGAAAGAGTATGGGCTGGCGTGCAGTCCGGTATCGTCGAGGGCGACCAGTGGTTCGCGGCCGCCAGCAGCGTGTTCGACAGGCTTTTGTCTAGCTCCGCGCCGGGCGCCGCAGGGGAACTGGCGCCATGCGCATGACCGCACCGCCGCCACGCTATTCCTTGTGGCAGCTCACAGCCTACTTCCTGCGTCTGGGCGCATTGGGTTTCGGTGGCCCCGTGGCCCTGGTTGGCTATATGCACCGCGATTTGGTCGAGCAGCGCGCCTGGTTGACCGAAGCTGACTACAAAGAGGGAATGGCCCTGGCACAGATGGCGCCGGGACCGTTGGCGGCGCAACTGGCGATCTACCTCGGCTATGTCCATTACCGCGTGGTCGGCGCGACGTTGGCCGGCATTGCATTTGTCATTCCTTCCTTCCTCATGGTGATTGCTCTGGGTTGGGCCTATGTCACGTTCAGTGGCCTGCAGTGGATGCAATCAGTGTTCTATGGCGTCGGCGCAGCGGTGATCGGCATCATCGCCGTAAGCGCCTCCAAATTGACCCGCAAGAGCCTCGGCCGGGACAAGCTGCTGTGGGCGATCTACCTAAGCTTGGCCGCCGTGACCGTGATCACACAGTCGGAAGTGGCCTGGCTATTCATCGCGGCGGGCATCCTCGTCTGGTTCTGGCGCGCTCCGCCGGCATGGCTGCGCTGGCGCGGCCTTTCTGCCGTGCTGCCGGTGCCACTGGCACATGCCAAGGGACTCGCCGGATTTTTCGATCTCGCGCTGCTGGCTCGGCTCGGACTGTTTTTCGCCAAGGCTGGCACCTTTGTCTTCGGCTCGGGGCTCGCCATCGTGCCTTTCCTCTACGGTGGCGTCGTCACCGAGCATCACTGGCTGAACGACAAGCAGTTTGTCGATGCCGTTGCCGTGGCGATGATCACCCCCGGACCCGTGGTCATTACGGTCGGCTTCATCGGCTATTTGGTCGCGGGACTTCCGGGTGCCTGCGTCGCCGCACTGGGGACGTTTCTGCCGTGTTACCTGTTCACCATCATTCCCGCGCCCTACTTCCAGCGATATGGCAAGCTTCGAGGCATCGTCGCCTTCGTCGACGGCATTACGGCCGCGGCGGTAGGCGCCATCAGTGGCTCCGTCGTCGTCCTCGCCCAACGCTCGATCACCGACCTGCCCACCTTGCTGCTGGCGGTGGCGGCGGGCACGCTGCTGTGGAAAATCAAAAAACTGCCGGAGCCGGTCATTGTCGCGGCGGCGGCGCTGATCGGCTTGGCGATCTATCCATGGATGCATGCGGTGCGGGGATGAGGACAGGTTGCCGTGCCGCTACCCGGCGCCGCCCGCATTGCGCCGGCATTACAAGCGTGACGGCAAGCCTTGCGCAACTGGCCGATGTCTATGATCCAGCCGCGCCTGATCCGGATTCGGCGCCCCAAAACAACCGGCAGGCATCCGCTCGTGGCCCGCAACGCCAGATCGGGTGTACGTCGCCACGCAACAGCGCTCCACATGGTGCTACGGGGGAGCGATCCAGGCCCTGTTCGATGCTCCGAGGTACACCTTGTCAAACGAGCGGGCAAAGGATTGCCTCTCAACCTTGGCAAGAGCACGCGAGCGCTCGAGACGGCGGCACGGCGTTCATGGACCGAGCTCGCTCCTGAGCGTCAGCCGTGGCCAGTTGAGCAGTTCCGCCAACCTTGTGACCACCCACTCGGCTTCCTTTGGGTTCACACCGGAGGCTTCCGCAAGAAGTCCACGGTGAATGCGCACAAGAACATCCTCTTCCGTGACCTTCAGATCGCCTTTGACGCCTGCGGCATGCTCGGTGAGCATCACCGCCAAGTCCTCGCAGAACTCATATCGCGACGCGATCACCTCACGCGTGGCATGCGGTTTGAGGCGCCCCGGCTCCAAGTACAGGGCGATAAATGATGGTGGAATCTCGAATTGCGACTCAGGAGTCATGGGCGTGCGGGGCGGTCTCTGCTGAATGTAGCGATTCCTGATGGATCCGATCCATACCGTGCGCCATAGGCGCTCGCGCCTTGTATGTTTAAACCAGATCAGCGCGGTACAGTCTAATCACCGTTGAGGTGACCGTGCGGCGTTGCATACTGGAAGTTTATTCAGCCGAGAGCGGAACACCAAGCGAAAACCGCCCGCTTGACTCCCTCCTGCCCGGTCGTCAGCTTCGCCTCCGTGACGCTGCGCGTCGGGCCGGGCGAGGAAGCGAAATGCGCGGGCATGTGTTCAAGCGCAGATCGACGCGGGCTCCAGTCGTGCGGTACCGGTGCAACCGGTGCAGCCCCGTTGCACAATACCTAACGTTGCCTGACCAACGTTGCCGCTGCAGCGCTCGCCTCCAGTAGAGCAGTATCGGGCTTCCTTCCTTGTTGACACATACCGGAGAACATTCATGGCCCAAAATGCGGTCGCTTTTATCGGTCTTGGTGCCATGGGCGCGCCGATGGCCCGCAACGTGCTGCGCGGTGACGTTGCGCTCACGGTGTACAACCGTTCCAGGTCCCGTGCGGAGTCTCTGATGGCTGCTGGTGCAGTGGTTGCTGATTCAGCGGCCACGGCTGTGACCCCAGGCGGCGTGGTTGTCACGATGCTGGCCAATGACGCAGCGCTTGAGGCGGTGACAGTTGGCTCGGATGGCTTCATCGACCGATTGGGCTCCGGCGGATTGCATATCTCGATGAGCACGGTTTCCCCGGAGACCTCGCGTCGTTTGGCTCGCGAACACGCAAAGCGAGGCAGCCTTTACGTTGCCGCGCCCGTATTCGGGCGCCCGGAAGCCGCAGCCTTGCAGAAGCTGTGGATTTGCCAGTCAGGACCGGCTGAAGCCAAGGCCCGTGCCAAGCCGATACTCGACGCCATCGGGCAGGGTATTCACGATTTTGGAGAAGACCCCGGTGCGGCGAATGTCGTGAAATTGTCGGGAAATTTTTTGATTCTGTCGGCCGTCGAGGCGCTTGCTGAAGCGCTCGCCTTATCCGAAACAAACGGAATTGACCGTCATGTTTTGGCAGAGTTCCTCGGGCAGACGATCTTCAGTTGTCCGATTTATCAAAATTACAGCCGCATTCTTGCGGGTCAGACGTACGAGCCGGCCGGATTCAAATTGGAGCTCGGCATGAAGGATGTCCGTTTGGTCCGCGACGTGGCAGAAAGCGCCACGACGCCTATGCCACTAGCGGATTTGCTACACGCACGGCTGCTGACGAGCCTGGCGAAAGGGCGTGGCAATATGGACTGGACCGCCATTGCATTGCTCAGCGCTGAGGATGCCGGCATTGGCGCCTGAGTCGCCTCACCACAATTTCGCTCTATCGATGAAGGCGCATAAGCCCAAGCCCAAAGGCGCAAAACACGCTTCCTGAAACACGCTGCACCCAGCCAGAGGAAAACCAGGCGCGCAGGCGCTTGCGTGTCAGCACGGCTAGTCCGGCGTACGCGCTCAGCGTGATGAGCGATATGAGCATGAATGTCCCAGTGAGCGTTGCATATTGCGCGGTCATCGGGCGCGACGGGCTCAGGAACTGAGGAAACAGTGCTGCGATGAAGGCGATTGCCTTGGGGTTGGTCAGCGCCACGCCCATGCCCTTCATGTAGAGGGCGCGCGGAGTGCGCTGAGGCGCCGCTGGGCCGGGATATGTCGTGGGTATTTCCCGAATCGCTCGGCTTGCGCCGCGCCACTGCTGTACGCCAAGCCAGATGAGGTAGAGGGCGCCGGTGACCTTAAGCACGTTGAAGGCTAACGCGGACGCGTGAAGCACGGCGTTGACACCGAGCGCGCTGAGCAATGTCAGCACCAGCAGGCCCGATACATTGCCGAGCGACGACCACAGCGCACGTCGCCAGCCGAAATGCATGGCATTGTGAATCGACAGCATGACGGCCGGCCCCGGTGTGAATGAGGCGGCAAGTGCAAAACCAACGAAGAGCCAATAGGAGGTAATGGGCATGAGGGGAAAAGGTGATTGGCGCGTTGTCGGTGGTTTGCAGGCGCTGTGCCAAGGCAATCGACGCCCGCTGTGGAGACGGATCTGGTTCTCGCGGTGCCGACCCTGATCCGTGAGCGGGCCCGAATCAGATGTCAAATTCTAGGGGCGACAGGCACCAAACTGCTCGAGTGGGTCTCGTTTTGGAGCTCATCTTCGGGGGCTTGCGTTGAGGTGAGGCACAGGCAAGCACAGACTGGCCTGGACCGGTCACGCATGCCGCGCCCAGAGCCTGTCGGGGCGCTGCTCGATCCTTATTTTGGCTGATGGACCACCCGGAGGTATGGCTTCAGCGCTTTCCAACCCCCTGGAAACTTCTGTTTAGCAACTTCATCAGTAATCGATGTCGGAATGACGACATCGTCTCCAGGGCGCCAATTCGCAGGTGTTGCCACGCCATGCTTGGCGGTCAACTGCAGCGCGTCCAGAAGGCGTAGGACCTCCGTGAAGTCGCGCCCGTTGCTCATCGGGTAGACCAGCATGGCTTTCACGCGTTTATCGGGTCCGATGAAGAACACGGATCGCACGGTGGCATTGTCGGCAGCAGTGCGGCCGTCGGAAGCCCCGCTCAGTTCCGCCGGGAGCATGTCGTAGAGTTTCGCGACCTCGATTTTCGTATCGCCGATGATCGGGTAATTCGGTGCCGTCCCTTGCGTTTCGGCGATGTCTTTGGCCCAGGCGCGGTGTTCGGCAACCGGATCCACGGACAGGCCGATGAGTTTGCAGTTGCGTTTATCGAACTCGGGCTTGAGCCTTGCCACGGTTCCCAGTTCCGTGGTGCAGATGGGTGTGAAATCCTTCGGGTGTGAAAATAACAAGGCCCAACTGCTTCCAATCCAGTCGTGAAACCGGATGGTTCCCTCGGTGGTTTCGGCCGTGAAGTCCGGGGCTATGTCTCCAAGTCGCAAACTCATTGTGAACTCCTTTGTTTTTGCCAAACGCGTGTCGGGCCAGACTCAAGCCTAGGCCCCGCCGCGCTGCACGCCAACGAAGGGTTCGTTATACCGTCATGCCAAAGTGGGCTTTCATTACCGCCGCCCTGCCCCACGCCTGCGCGCGCGACGGTGCGGCACATAAGGCCATAAGGCGCATTCGACTCCAAGACATCGGACGTGCCAATTCTGGAGCAAGCGGAGTGCTTTCACTGGGGCGTGATTGTGAGGTTGACGGTCATCGGGGTCCCGTTTGCATCGATTGTTTGCTGCCCGGTCTCCGACACAAACGTGTAATTGCCGGCCGTATCGATGACGTAGTTGTCCTGCGCTGTGAACTGCTGGACGCTCGAGAGATCGACGAAGGTGTCGATCAGCGAAACCGTTGCCGTGAAACTTGTTGGACCGGGCGCAACGGCAAAGCTCAAGGACTCGCTGCCGGTCGGCGTCGTCATGGTGCTGTCTGTATAGCAGTTGTACGCAACAATCGGGCCCGTTTGGCCGACGGTCACAGTCGAAGGATACGAACCGGGTACGGGCGCCACGCAGTACTGTCCATTGCCGGCATATCCCAAAGGCTCGTAAGCCGGTGACAGATAACCTTGCGTCGTCGAACTGAAGGACAGAGTCTGGCCGATCACCGTGATGCTGCCCACAACCGACGCCGTCGAAACCAAGGCATTCTGCCCCTCAAAGAGCGTTGGATTGGCAGCAGGTGTGAGCGTGAGTGTCACCGCGCCGGAAACAGGGTACGCAACGCCGGAGGCAAGCGCCGTTCCGCTGACCACTGCAGTTTTCTGATAACCCGTGCTGTACAGGTTTGCAACCGCGGTCTGCAGCGGAAAAAATGAGACGACGGTTGTCCCTCCCCCTCCACCACCGCCGCATGCGCTTAGGCTTGCGCTCAAAGCCATGATCAGCAGCGCCTTCTCGCGTGTTCTCATCATTTCTCCTTCACCGATGACTGCCCTCGCCGGCAGCGCGACAGCTTGTCCCCGCACCGCGGGTGGGCTGATGGCGAACCGGCAATCAACGCTCGGCGTCATTTTTGGCGACGCCTTGCATTGGAGAATATTTCGGCACAACACGACACGTATTGACACAGATCATTGAACACATGCCAGCGCATTCCCCTTCCTTGCTCGGCCCGACGCGCAGCGTCACTAAGGCAAAGCCGACCGGGCAGGAGGGGGTCAAGCGGGCGGGTTTCGCTTGTTGTTCCGCATACAGCTGGATAAGATAACAGTATGCAACGCCGCAAGGTCACGCTTAAGTTGTACCCCAATGCTGCGCAGTCTGCGCGGCTTGATGACTGGACGCGGCTGCACTGCGAGTTGACCAACGCGGCCTTGGAAGAACGCATCGACGCCTGGCGCAAAGCGAGCAAGTCGATCC
>JAKBCY010000152.1 GCA_021807445.1 Pseudomonadota bacterium | reverse complement strand
CGTCCAGCTGCTGCGCGCACGCAACTCACCAACATGCCCAAGCGCACCACATGCGCGATCCCAGCAGGCTTGGCGGACACAGCGCTTGCAGCGCCAATCACGGCACTGCGTTAACGCGCTCCTCGAAATCTCTCGTCGACTGGCTGGAAAGGCGCGGCTTGGTCATCCAAGCGATCGTTGCGCCCAGCGCGGCCCCGGCCAGCACGTCGACAGCCACGTGCTGGCCGGTCGCAATAGTCGAGTAGGCAATCGCTGCACACCAAAGTGCATTGGTGCCACGCATGGCGACGCCAAAGCCCAACCCCGGTGCCATCCAATCCAGCCAGAATGCGGCAAATACAGCTGTGGCCACATGCAGGGACGGACAAGCGTTGCCGCCCGCATCGACACCTTTGAGGATTGCAAAGTCCGGGTGCTGCGCAAAATTAATGGCAAGCGGCGGAACCTTGGTCGGGTAGACATAGAACACCGCAAGACCCACCAAGCACAAGGCGCCGATGCGCATGCCAAACCCGAGGATGTCGCGCCGAGAATCCATCAAAGCTGGCGGCAAGGACACATAAACCCACAACGACAAATAGATCGGCAGTGCCCAGGGCTGGAACCCAACCCAGCGATCAAATGCCGTGAGAGGCATCGTGGTTACATGGCCGTCCGGATGTTTGAGCAGATAAAAGTACAAGGTAAAAAACACCACCATGAAGCCCGACGTTCCAATGGATTTGAGCCAGAAATGCCGCCGGAGAACCTGCAGCAAAGGCCTCAACGCCACGCCTGTTGCGCCCAATGTCGCTGAAGACGCGCTCGACCTCGACAATGCCATAAACGACTCCTCGTGCTGGATTTTTGCAGCGGGTCATGGGGTACTGTATCGCCTCAAGGCGCTGCCACCTCATCCAAGCGACCGAGCTTCGGATCCGATGCATGGCGCGCCGCGCGATCACCGGATAGGCGTTCGCATTGGCGTTGTCCGCGGCCCCACAGCCCTGACCGGCGAGCAGGGTCTGTGAGGCCATGTGCTCGGGGTGAATGCGGCACATGCCAGCGAGGCGCGTGGCGCCGACGCGGCAACACTGAGCTTGCCCGCTTGCGACGCCTTGTCGGCCGAATGTGCTTTCGTCTTGCCCCGGGATGCGCGCACGAGCGCGGCACTAGAGACCCGGTTTGGCTGATGCCCCTCGCGCTGCCAAGGCCCGTTCTCATCCTGCTTCGCTGCTGCGTGACAGGCCCGGTGCGCGAAGTAGCGCCGCACGCTCCTGGCATCCGGGTATAGCGCTGCGGCGCGCCGCGCGGGCTTGGGCGGGCGCGAGAACGTTCGGTGCCAGCGGCGGATTGCTGCAATCTTTTGCTTGATCGCCCACCGCAGATTCTGTGCTGCGGTGGGGACGCGGAAACGGCGACCCATCTTCATGCTGATGTTTTGTCCAGCAGAATTGCGAAAACCAAGGGAAATCGCCAGCTTGAGTCCTTCCTGCCTTCGCTTGAGCAAGGGGAATATGCGATTAAATGCACGCATATTTCGCCGAATGCGCCGGCCTTGCGAACCCTGCTGGCTTGTGGACCAAGGTCTGCGGAATTTGATCGTTGAGTTACATTTCGTTAAATATGCGTGCCATGGACTGTCGGCACCACCCAGCTCCATGCCGTTATTGAGGCCATGTATGGAGCCTAATCTGGAGAAACTTCATGATCCGCACATTCCTGTTCGCCGTGGCCCTGTCGGCATCTGCCGCCTTGGTTCCTTCCGCCCAAGCCGGTGGTGTCTACTGGTCGCTGGGTGTGGGTGCGCCTGGGGTGGCAGCTAATTTTGGCAATGTCTACCCAGTGGCGCCACCACCAATCTACTTCGCCCCGCCTCCCGTGGTCTATGCTCCGCCTCCGGTTGTCTATGCTCCGCCGCGGGTCATCTATAACCCCGGCTACGTTGCTTACGGCGGTTATCTGCGCGATCCGCGCCCCTATTGGGGTTACCGACGGGAGTGGCATCGCCGGCACGACGATGATGACGACCGCTAAGCAACCGAGCCGACCGTCACTCAGCCCAATTCCAGGAGTGATCCTCGCGCCCGGCTTTTGTTAAAACCCACAATCCGCTGCGTAGACTGCAAAGCCTCGGCGGTCCGCGAGAGACGATGCCGTGCTCCCAAGATGAAATGGCCGCGCCGCGTCATTCATTTATCATCGGGCTCCCCATTTTGCATACTTTCCACGACATATCGGCGCCATGTCCGTGCCACAGACATCTGCTTTAGCCACTGAACCTGCGCTTCTACGCGATTTGGCGGTGTTGATTGTTGACTCACTCAACCTTGAGGTAGCTCACGCTGAGATTGACCCTGATGCACCTCTTTACGGCGAGGGGCTGGGGTTGGATTCGATCGACATTCTCGAACTAGCCTTGGTCGTATCCAAGAATTTCGGCGTACAACTCCGAGCCGACGACGCAAACAACCACCAGATCTTTAGTTCCCTGCGCAGCTTGGCCAATTACGTGGCCGCCCACCGGACACATTGACATGCGCTGGCGCGCTGTCGTCCGAGGCGCCTCGATCGCCGCAGCAAGCGTTACCTATGCGGCGGCAAGCTATGTGGCTGCCAAGTCGGTCCACCCCACCCCGCTCGGCGCAGGACTTGCGTACGCCCCCATGTTGTTGGCTGGCGTGTGGATGGCCGGGAAGTCACCGCGTCGCATGCCTGCTATTGCGCTCGTGGTGCTTGCAGCGTTGATCCTGTGGTTTGCTCGCGACATCCTCATGCGACACTATCGCTGGGGGTACCTTGTCCAAAGTGCCGGACCGATGATCCTGCTCGCTCTGCTCTTCGGCCGTAGCCTACGGCGCGGCCACGTGGCTTTGGTCACACGCCTTGCTCTATTGGCGCATGATGGCCGTATTTCCTCGCGCACATCGAGCTACACACGCGGCCTGACATGGGTCTGGACGATCTTTTTTGCACTCATGGCTTTGGTGTCGACCGGCTTGTTTGTCCTGGCTGCGCCAGCGCTATGGGCCTTGTTCGCCAACGTAGTGACGGCACCGCTTGTGCTCGCCATGTTCGTCGGTGAGTATGGCGTGCGCGTTCTTGCGCTTCCTGCCCACGAGCGCATTGGCCCCGTGCAGGCCGTGATGGCGTTCATGCGTTATCGCAGACATGACAACGCCACAACCGCGCCGTCACAGCGCGCCATCGTCCCCCAAACGCACTGACCTGCGTTTTCCCACCCACGCACTCAAGCGTCCCAACACCTTGCGTGCTCCGTCCTCGATGCTGATGCAACTGCCGCTCGTCTCTTGGCTGTCCACACACGACATATTGGCTTGGCGCGATGGCCATGCCGTGACGGTGCGCGACTTCCTGCATGATGTGCAATGCCTTGCCAGCCGCCTTCCGGCCAACGGCCACGTGCTCAACGTCTGCAAAGACCGTTACCGATTTCTGGTGGGGTTCGGCGCCTCGGCCACCGCGGGAAAGATTAGCCTGCTGCCCTCAACACGCACGCCCGAGGCCATACGCCAACTGCGCAGCCTAGCCCCCGATGCGTTCTGCCTTAGCGACCACGACGATGGCATTGATCTGCCGCGCGTCACGTATGCCGAACACAACGTCGGTTGCGAAGCGACTGCCGTCGTGACCATGCCGCGCATCGATGCCGACCGTGTGGTCGCGCAGGTCTTCACCTCCGGATCCACCGGAGCCCCTGTGCCCCATGCAAAGAGATGGGGATCCCTTGTTGACTGCGTGCAAGCCGGCGCCTTGCGCCTGGCCCTGCACGATGGACGCTGTCATGCGCTGGTGAGCACGGTGCCCCCTCAGCATATGTACGGTTTCGAGTCCACCGCGCTCATTGCCCTGCACGGCGGCGTAGCCATGAGTGCCGAGCAGCCCTTCTATCCAGCCGACGTGGCCGCCGCGCTGACGCGCATCCCCGCACCGCGCATGCTGGTCACATCGCCGGTACACCTGCGTGCGCTGCTTGCGTCTCGGGTCCGCATCCCGCCGTTGAACTTGATTTTGTCGGCTACGGCCCCACTGGCCCGGGATCTGGCACAAACGGCCGAGACTTGCCTGAATGCGCCTCTTGTCGAAATCTACGGCTCCACCGAGACCGGTCAGATCGCCACGCGCCGCACGGCGCACACCGATGTCTGGGAGCTGTTTTCCGGTGTGCGCTTGGAACCCGAAATGTATGGCCACGTCCGGGTCACGGGCGGACACCTCACCCAAGCGCAGGTCCTGCACGACGTGATTGAAATCGTCGACGATCGACGTTTCCTCATGCACGGGCGTGGCGCTGACATGATCAACATCGCCGGTAAACGCAGCTCTCTGGCTTATCTCAATCACCAACTCACGAGCATACCCGGTGTGCGCGACGGGGCATTCTTCATGCCGGAGGCAAACGCTGGCGACTCCGTGGCTCGGCTGATGGCCTTCGTCGTGGCGCCGGCGATTGATCACGCCCTGGTGCGTGACGCACTGCGCGAACGCCTTGACCCGGCATTCATGCCGCGGCCGCTACTTTTTGTCGATGCCTTGCCGCGGAACGCCACGGGCAAGCTTCCGCGCGCTGCTCTGTCCGCATTGGCCAAACACGCAGCGGCACCGCAGCTCATTGACGACAATCACCATGCCTCCTGAATTGTTGACTGCCCCCCCTTCTGAACATCCTGTGTACGTGGGGCATTTTCCCGGCAGACCCATCACGCCAGGAGCGATGCTGCTTGACAGTGTCGTACACGCCGTGTGCCTTGGGTGTGGCCTTGACGAGGGTGCTTGGCACCTTGCCTCGGTGAAGTTTTACTCGCCCGTCGCACCCGGCGAGAAGCTGGAACTGCGTCAAGACAGTGGAAGCGCGGGGCTCGTTGCATTCAGCCTTCACGCGGGCAACCGCGTGGTTGCCCGCGGCCGCTTGCGCGCGGCCAATGAGGCCGTCTAATGAGCACGCGCATGCCGCCCCCCACGGGGAAGCAGCCCGCCGCCGCGCCAGCGGTTGCAACCGTTTCCGCACCCAGCCGCAAAGCACCATGGACACAGCGTACCGAGCGCAGCAACATGTTGATGCTGGGCATCATGACCTGGATTTCCCTGCGATTAGGACGACGCGCGGCGCGTGTCGTCCTATCCGGCATCGCCGCGTACTTCCTGATGTTCGCCCCCGCAGCGAGACGTGCTTCGCGCCAGTACCTTGCGCGCGCGCTCAGGCGCGAACCCCACATAGGCGACAGCTTCCGCCAATTTTTGCGCTTCGCCTCAACCATTCACGACAGGGTCTATCTGCTCAACGATCGTTTCGACCTCTTCAGCATCCGCATGCACGGCCGCGAGGTCATCGAGGAGGCTCTAGACAGGGGTGAGGGCGTGTTTATGGTGGGGGCCCATTTCGGCAGTTTTGAGGTCCTGCGCGCCATCTCACGGCAGCGCCCCGGCCTGCGTGTGTGCATGTTGATGTACGAACACAACGCACGCAAAATCAATGCTGCGCTACACGCGATCAATCCCCTGGCGGCGCATGACGTGATTGCGCTCGGCCATCCAGAGTCGATGCTCCGCCTGCGCGATGCGCTCGATGAGGGGGCAATCATCGGCATCCTGGCCGACCGCTCGCTGCACGATGACGAGACAGTATCGCTGCCATTCCTCGGCGAGCCCGCGTGCTGGCCGACCGGACCTTGGCGCTTGGCCGCTCTTCTGCGCAGACCTGTCGTCATGGCTCTGGGCGTCTACGACGGCGGGAATCGCTATGACGTGTACTTTGAATCCCTGGCTGATTTCTCCAACACGGATCGTGGAGCGCGCCGCCAAGCCGAGCGCGCGGCGCTTGCCACGTATGTCCAGCGGCTGCAAGAGCATTGCGCACGTAAGCCCGACAACTGGTTTAATTTTTTCGACTTTTGGAGCAGCGGTGCCCGATCGCCGACGACCTCCACAGAGCGCGAACAACCATGAAGCTGCGATTCAGTCTTAGCCTCTCGCTCCGCGCTGGCCTGGTTGGTGCTGCGCTATCGTGGGCGGTTTGTGGGCTGGCCGCCGGGTGGAATTTGCAGCTACTGATGCAGGCACTTGCCAAGCATCACGGCGGACGCGCCGACTTCACGGAAACCAAGACGCTGTCCATCCTGGACAAGCCGATTGAATCGTCAGGCGAATTACGTTTCGCTGCACCGGACTTCCTGCAAATGCGCACGCTCAAGCCCAAACCACAGAGCTTGACCCTGATCGGCAATCAGCTAACGCTGGAGACCAGCGGACGCTCGCAGCAAGTCGACCTTCGTGACCACCCCGACGTTGCGATCCTCATCGACGGCATCCGCGCCACATTAGACGGCGACCTCGGATCCTTGCAACGCCACTACGACCTGACTCTGAATGGGCAGGCCGCACACTGGACCCTGACACTCGTTCCGCGTAA